>CANQHC010000034.1 GCA_947623595.1 uncultured Clostridia bacterium
TTTTAGCAATGTCACTTGTTATAATCATATTTTCACCTCTTTTTATCATTTTATGATAATTTCTGGTGAAAATCAACACAAAATTATGTATTTGACACTTTAACATGAATTTTTAAACTTAGATTTTTTCACTCAATGATTTTTATATATTTTTTAAGATGGATTTTATTTCACACCATATGATTTTATGGAAGTGATTATTTTTTTAATGATTTAACAAATAAAGTAATTAAAATTCTACATAGAAACAAAAAACGGAATTAAGTTTAAAAAAACGGATATTGATCTGTTATTTTTATCGTGGAAAAATTTAACATTTTGACTACTATTTACCTTACTTTTTTCCTCTTTATTTTCGTTTATTCTTCTAAATATAAATTAAATCCGATAAAGAAAAAAATCCGTTAATAAACGAACTTTACTCTAAAAATTAACTATATAAAAGCAAAACACTAGTTAAATTTAAGTGTTATTTTTTTTTGAATATTTATAACTTATCTTACTTAACTCTATGACTTTTCCTTGTTATGATTTTCTTATTTCTTCAAGCATATATTTAGCAACCTGTTTTGGACTCCATTTCTTTTCAAAACAAGAAATAATCTCTTTTGGATTAGAATCTTTAATATTTTTAATATCTTCTTTAACTTTCTCCCAATTTACTAATTCATTTTTTATATATCCCATAGTTTCTGTTTCTTTAACTTCATCTCTACTAAATGGGAGATACCATTTTACTGATAATTTATCCGTAATTATTCCTGTACCAACTATAAAACTTTCTATAAATCTATTTGGAATACTTAATCTATATCCTGAAACATTGAAATTATATTGAAATTTTGATATAAATGAACAAAAATCTTTTATTGGGACTACTAAATTAGCATTATTACCATATTTACCAGAATCAGAATTATTCTGACTAATAATTCTGCCATCATATTCACTACCTAAGCTATTCAATATATCTGCAATTATTGCTCTTTTTTCATTTGGATGAGAAATTATATCTTTATAATATCCAACAATTTCTTGTTCTTTATTAAAATCTAGAGATATAACATTATCTACAGGCTTAGGCCCTTGAGAATTTCCAAAATAACACATTACTTTTTTGCTTTTTTCAGTGCTACGATCTTTAATATAATTATTGTATCCCTTTTTTAAAGACCTATAATTAATACTAGTTGCTAAACGTCTAGGGCCAATCATAAGTGGTTTTATTTTATTTCGATTTTTTGCAAAATCAACGCATTCATTTCTTTTTCCATCTTTAACAATATGATCTAACCATGGAATATGTATATCATCAGTTAAAGTGAAATAATCACACTCTAAATTTTTTGGACATTGCATTTTAAAATAACAATCAATTTTATTTAAATCTTCATTGGAAAAAAGAAATGGCGAATCTGCACAATCAATACAAAAAAATTTCTTCTTATTATCTGGATACAATACATAACCATATAGATTATAAGAATCTCCTTTAATTAATTTAAGTTTCCTATTAATTCTTTCAAAGGTTATATTTGATCTAAGCTTGTCTTCAATAGACAGTTCGAAATCTAACTTAATTTCTCCTGCTTTTTCTAATTCGTAGAATCCCAGCAAAAACCATTGGAAATAGGACCAATATTTTGCAGATTGAATTACAACCTTAATTTCTTTTCTCATTTTTAATCATTCTCCTCAATAAAGATTTTTAGTTCTTCTGGAGTTCCTAAAACATGGACTTTCTTAGCATCAACTAACCCAATTGCAAGATTATATCCTTTTGAAATCATATAATTATACATTGGCGCAATATATTTTTCTTTTTTTTCAATTTTTGAATTATCTGAATAATATTCATTATATATATTACGATATAATTCTGCACTTTTAAAATAATATGCACCCAAACTGCAGTTGTTTGATATACGTTCTTTTTCTCTTACTTCAACAACTTGACCAAATTCATCATTGCGTACAAAACTCCAATGATCACCATCTGCATTAAAGCAAGGAATGTAGCCATCACCACTAATATCAGAATATTTCAATTCATATGGTTCAATATAAGTATCAATATTGTAAATCATAATGCTTTCATCATTATCGCAGTGATTTACTGCAATTAAAGCAGTTGTTGCTTGACCATCAGTAAGTGTATCTAGTTCTATTATTTCAATATTTTTTATATTATAATTTTTACATTTACTTTTAATGAAATCACCCGCATTGTCTTCTTTTTTTACAACAAAGATATATTTTTCTACATAAGAATTATAATCTATCAAACTTTCTAATGACCACTCAAATAAAGTTTTTCCTTTAGCTTCAATCATATACTTTGGTACACTATATCCTGCTTCACGAAAACGACTTCCCAAACCAGCCATCGTAATTATAATATTCATTTTAACCATCCTCCTTTTCATGTGACTTTTCACATATTTCATTTAATTCATCTACATTATAATTTAAAAATTCATCTGGTCTAACTGTTCTATCATCAATATAAAAACCTTTTTTCCCAGGCCAAGGTTTTCCATATATTATCTCATCGTATGGAATTTTCCACTTATCAAGCCATTCTAATAATATTTTTGCAGTATTTTTATTTATTAGACCTATATTTCCATTATACGAATTCATATTTCTAGAGGTAAATAAGACAATTTTTGCACCATTATCATGGTAATATTTTAAGCGTGCTAAAATCTTTTTATGTGGTACCAAATTTTCATATTTCTCCTCATGCTTCTTTATGGGACATAATGTGCCATCAATATCACATACAAAAGTATATTCATTATACATATTCGTACTCCTTTCTATTCAAAAATATTTATACATCTATTTAAAATTTCAATCCCTGTTCCTAGCATTACACATTGCTGTCTCAAACTTTCATTGTGTAGTGGAATCATACTTAAAAATAAAAGTGATTCAATTAATTCTATTTCTTTTTTTCTATAACCAATCTTTTCTTTAAAAACATTTAAAAATTCTTCATATAAATCAAAGGAACGACTTTGTTCCTTAATCTTGTAATTAATTTCATTACTATCAATTGATAAATCAAATTGTTCTTCAATGATATAATCATATTTTCCATCTATGCTGTGAAATAATTTTGCTAATTCATATCTTGAATCACCATAAATATCAAACAAGCCAAATTTTCCACGTGGATCAATTAATTTTACAAAAGAATTATTAGAATCAGCTAGAATATTGCTAAAACATAAATCACCATGAATTATCGTAAAATCTTTTATATTAAATAATAATTTTGGAATTTCTATTTTTAATATATCAATAATTTCATTCAAAGATTTATATTTATTTTTATTAATATAAAAGGGTTGTTCAAAATATTTTCTAAAGAAAACATTACTTTTTAATTTATTTAATCTTTGAATTGTTTTATCTAAATAAACTAATTCAAGTGACCTTTTTATATTATCTCCACTAACGGTATATCTAGAAAAGTCTTCGATAATAAATTTAATTTTATTAAAAATTGTTATCCATTGTTTTTTGCTAATGTCACTATACAATAATAATTCGTGCAATGTATGATATGAATAATACTCCATAGTAACAAAAGTATTTTCGTATTCGGTAGAGTATGAAAAGATTCTAGGTCTAGCATATTCAAGTTCTTGAGGAAGTTTTATATACCACAATATTTCGCCAACAAATTTGTCTCTTTCAGTACTAGTTTTTTTCAATATTCCTCTATCAAAATCTATTTTAATATGATTAAACTCTCTAGCTTTAACTCCAAGTTGAGCATTATAGTATTTATCTTGATGCCCTATATCACACCAAGCATTTGTTTTAATTCCTTTTAATAAGTATTTTTTACTATATTCTAACATAGCAGAATAAAATGAATCCATTTGATTTGAATTATTATCAATACTATCAAAACATTCTTTTAAATATCCTGCATTGCTAAAACTAAAAACACCTACAAATAACTTTTTAATGTTTATATCATCATTGTTAATTAATTTCTTATCTATTATTTTTGTTATACCATTTTCATCATCTTCATAAAATGTCCATGTTGGGGATACGATATCTTCAGAGTAATAAAAAGCATCTTCTGGAAAATTTTCTATATCTTCAAAAACTAATGTGTCACCAAAATTTATTACAATTCTGTTGTTATCAGTATATTCAATTTTTTGTAATGCAGATTTAATAGTTTGTCCAAGATCACCTAACTTATCTAATTTTATAATATTAATTCTGTTTAAATTTTCATCTCTGTTAAGATACTCATTAAATTTTTCTATACCTTCATAAGCAATAACATTAATACTATTTGCGTATTCATTATATTGGTTATATAAACGTTGTAAAACTATCTTTGATTCTATTGGATAAAGTACAGCTGGAACTTCACCTAAACTCTGCATTTCTTTAGATACTAATTTAGCACTTGGAATGATTAGTTCAAATTTTTTCATATTTCAATTTTCCCCTCTTTCTTACCATCAAATTATATTTAATATTTTATTTAAAATAAACTTTATTATTTTAAAATTACAATGTTCAAATTAAATTTTCGGTTATTGTTTAAAAAATGTTAACTTATTTTTTCGATTTTTCTTTTGACATACGAATGAATGCCAAAACAAATTTTATTTATCACACATATTTTTGATTAATTATTTTTTTTATTGCTGTTTTTGTTTTTGAGCCAATTTTATCTTTTATGGCTTTTTTTGCTTTTCCAGAAACAGATGATTTTAAATTAGTTATTTTTTGCAACGCTTCTACTTCGCTGTTCATGTCTGTAAACACTTCAAAAATAATTGGCTTTTTATATTTCTTATTTGCAACAAAATATTCTATATTATTAATAAATTCTTTTTTATTAGTTGCAGATATATATTCAAATCCTAAATCTTCAGCATAGTGCTTAACTAGATTTATTGATTTCTTTCCATTGTGATTATCAGCAGATATATATTTACCAACGTCACTAATTTGATAACCAGGATTAATATGTAAATGAAATTCTGCACCACCACAGTTATTTATTAGCATTAAGCGTACATTACTTTTTATATTTCTGTTTCCTAAAACATTCATATCATAGAAGAATGCTAAATCACCAACAACACCATAAAAGATTTTTTCTGGATTTGCTAACGATGCTCCTATAAGTGTTGAAATCATTCCATCTATTCCAAAACCACCTGTATTAGTAAAACCAAATATTTTTTTATTATAATCAAAGAAATTCCAAGATCTTAAGGTACTTAAAATAGCTAAATGAACTGTACAATTATCAGGTAATTTTTTTATAGTATTATTTGCTATCCAGATATTAGAAAAAGGCAATTCAATATTTTCTGTTTTTTCTTGCAATTGCTTAAATTCTTCATTCCATTTTTGATAGAATTCAATGTTCTTTTTTTCCCTCTTAGCTATTGAATTATATTTTTCAAAAAAGACTAATTCTTCCATATCAAAAACATATTTTAATTTTCTAAAAGTATCCCTAATTTCACCATCAGGACAAACTCGCCATACTTCCTTTGTGTGAAATTTCATATAGGCACCAGATGTGTTACCTAAATGAATAATTAAATCAAAATCATTTAATGGTGAACTATAACTTTCTTGGTTACAAATTAAATTTCCTTTTATGCCATATTTTCCAATATAGTTACTTGTATAATCACATAATACAACGGCATTGTTGTATTCACAAAATAAATCAATTTCATTTGTTAATTCGTTACTCATTTTTTTATGTGATCCAATAAATATACCAATTTTACCAGTTAAATTTGGAAAAGCAGATGATGAGATTATTCGTTCTATTTTTCTTACCGGTGGTAGATTAACTACATCAAAACTGTTTCCATGTTCGTTAACTAAATTAATATGTGCTGGACCACCACCATCACGATTTAATTCTAATATAGCACGATTCATGGAAACTTCGCATTGCCATTGATCATCTACACTTTTGATTGATGGTATTTGCACACTAAGTTTTATCATATCCTTTAGTTGAATTGATCTGTCGATACTTTGAGGTATATTATTTCCAATATTTCCTTGATGAATAGTGGAAGTTACCACAAGAATAGGCAATTTTCTATAAAATGCTTCCGTAAGACCAGGGATATAATTACGTGAAGAAGTAGCACCAGTACAACTCAACACAACAGGTTCTCCACTTTCTTCAGCAAGTCCACAAGCCATATAACATGCAGAACGTTCATCTACACAAGAATAGATTTCAAAAAAATCATCATTTTGTATGCTTCCTACGAAACATATGTTACACGTTCCTGGATTAGCAACAACTTTTCTTATATTATGTGCTTTAAGTAGACCAATTAATATTTGAACATTTTTTTCATTAGAATAATATATTTTTTCCATATAAATTTCCTTCCTTTTATCTATTTTTTTATAATATTTCTAATTCTTAATTTTGTTTTTTCATCTAGGATCATATAATAAACTGATAAGAAATAAACTATACAAAATCCTATAATTTTAGCAAAATATATCACTAAGTTTGTATTATCAATTAATAAAGATGTAAGATTATAAATGGTTGATACAATGCAAACTACAAAAAATCCTTTAAAAGTTACTTTAAATAATTTTATGATTGAAATATTTGCTTTTTTGTAAAGGCACCAATAATACGCAATGGTATTACCTAGTATAATTGAAACTGCTGTTGCGGAAGCAGCTCCGATAATTCCATATTTAGGAATAAGTAATATAGTCAATATAATATTAATAATTGAACTCATAAATAATGTTATGGTATATGCACCATGTGAGTTAACAGCTTTTAATACATCACTTCCAACTCCATGTATTCGACTAAAAGCAGAAGGTATTATAATAATTAAAACTATAATATATGCTTGCTCATATCCGTTTCCTGCATAAATTTTAATAAATTCTTGTCCGTAGAAGATAAAAAGAAATATTATTGCAACATATAGTATAGCGACAAATTTACCAATCTTACCAACGTATTCTGTGATGTCATTATTTTTATTTATAGTCATTTTTGTTACAGTGGGTAATTGATACCTGTTAATAACCGTAGTAAATGCTAAAACTAAATCATTAACTTTCATAGCAACAGCATATACGGCTAAAGCAATAGCAGCATTCTTCATTTCCATGCCAATTATTAGTTGATCTAATCTCCAATAAATTTGAGTTATTAGAGTTTGTAAAAAAATAAATATTGAAAATTTAAAAATCTCATTGAAAAGATTATGATTCCATTTATGAAATTTTATTTTTACATGAAGTTTTTTAAAGACGAATATTATATTAGATATTATTGTTATAATTGATATTATTAATGGAACCATTGTTAACATAATTGCAGTTGGATTTATTATTAATATAAGGGCACTTAATATTATATTAAGAATAGTTGTTACTAAAATTAATGTTCTAGAAAAAACAAATTTTTCGTATCCACTGATTATGGCACTAAATACAGAACCAATTGTGGTAATTGAAATACTAGATGCTATTATAATAAACAATTTTTTTGCTAAAACTATTTGTTCAAGACTAAGAGAATTAGCAAAAATAGTATCTATTAAGTTATATAAAATTACACACAATATTGCTATTAATATTGTAATAAAAATATATATAATTGTAACCATGGACAAAAATGTTTCTTTTTCAATTTCATTTTTTTCTTCGTTATATTTAGAAATGTATCTAATTATTGTTGTTCCTAGCCCAAATTCAAATACGGATATGTATCCCGTGAATGAACTCATTAATGAATATACTCCATATATTTCTTGACCAAGTTTTCTTATTATAAATGGGTTAAGTAAAAATATAACAACACCTTCTAAAAGCATGCTAATATAGTTTAGTATCATCCCAATTTTCATTTCTTTTTTACTTTTCATCTATGACACCTTCAATATATTTTAACGATTCTATTCTATATGTATTTAATTTTTGATTTACAGTATTGTAATTGATATTTTTTAATATATTTTTCACATCTAAATTTTTGTAATTTTCAACGATTCTATTTTTAAGTCCAACAAGATTCATTAAATCTATCATTCTGCTGCCTGTATGTAAATGGGGAATTATACAATTTCTTTTTTCAAATATTAATGAAAAAACAGTTCCATGAAATGAATTTGTAACAACAAACTCAGAATTATTACACAATTTTAAAAAGTCTTCTGGACCAGCATTAGGAAATATTTTTTCATTATTAAATCTCTTTTTTTTGCTAATACTGTATACTTTTAAATTTAATTTTTTTGATAATTCGTTTACTATTTTAACAAACTCAATATTTTCTTGAAGAATATAGACAAAAATGTATTTTTCATTATCAATTTTCAAATTACTTTTATTTGAAATTTCAATCCATTTTTTCTTTTCTAATAATAGAGTAGGATCTAAAGAAACATGTATATTTTTTTCTGTAATAAATTTTAAAGTTTTTACGTTAGAACGTTCTCTCAATGAAATACAATCTAATTGATTTATATATTTTTTGTATAAACTTTCATATTGTTTATCAAGAGAGCTTTTACCAATACTTGCTGCATAGGATGCCTTTTTAATATTGTTATTTAAAAAACCAAGGTAATAGGTTTTATCAAATCCTTCTGTTATGTCAGTATTCCAAACTTGATCGCTTCCAACGACAACTAAATCATAATTAAAATTTTCATTACATAATTGCTCATAACTTTTATATTTTTTAGTTAAATTCATATTGTTTAATATGAAATGTTCAAATTTATAGTATTTTTCTATTCGTCTTGGAAGCATGATAATGCGCCACCCAAAGTGAAGTATTTTATTAAAAAATCCTTTATATCTTTTATAAACACGAATACTAAATAAATTGTATTGACAATTTAAATAGTGGGGGCGGTAGTTAATCATATCTACCTTAGATGAATATTTTTTTAAAACTTCTTGTAACGCATATGCTTGCAATACAGAACCATAATTATGTGCACTATGAATGCTAACAATACCTATATTCATTCTATATCCTCCTCAAAAAAATTTAAGTAGCTTTTTATAATTTCTTTTGCCTCACATTTTTTTAAAATTGGATTTTCTGTTTTTGGGTAATTATTTAAAGCAATCTTTATTTTTTCTATATAATCATCAATTTTCTTTGGTTCAACTAGAAAATTTTGATAATCTTCTAACATAATTTCACTAGGTCCATAATTACAATTTGATGAAACAACTTTTGTTTTGCATGCAAAAGCCTCAATTAAGTTCATAGGGAATGCCTCATAATCTGATGTACAAAGGAGTAATTCAGCATTTTTAATCCATTTATAAACATTGTTTTGCCATCCCAAAAATATTACTTTGTTTTCTAATCCATATTCTTTTACTTTTTTTTCTACTAAATCTTTAAGTTCTCCAGTTCCGCAAAATAAAAGTTTATAATTCTTATAAAATTGACCTTTATAAAAAATTTCTAAAGCACGATCTTGTCGTTTTGCTTCATTAAATCTTCCAACTTGCAATATATATGGAGAATACTTTTTTTTATCAATTTTTTCTTTCGCTAAAGAATTTATTTCGGATAAATTGATTGGATTATAAATGGTTTTTAAAAATTTTTCATTCATTTTATAGTTATATATTCCTTCTGTTCTTACTCCGTTAGAGACACAAGCAATTTTTTTATTCTTAAAAAAAGAATTTAATATTCTTGTAAACAATTTATGGTTTATTTTTTCATAAGTCTTGATTTTGGTATGAAATACATATATACTTCTATTTTTTACTATAGATAATCTAGTAATTATATTAGCCATAGGTAGATGACTTGTTATTAATTTGTATTTTTCTGTTTTTTCATTTTCTTTAATAAATTTATTGAATTTATTAATTTTAAATAACAATTCAAAAAATTTTAATATTTTATTTTTACTAGTACAATTTAAAGAAAATAGATTAATGCTTTTATCCAATTGATAATTATACTTTTCTTTATCTATAGGCTTTAAAAGTATAAAATCAACATCATATTGTTCTTTTATCAATTCATTAGCCATATTAGTACAAACTCTCTCAGCACCGCCATTGCTTATAGAGTTAATAATAAATAATGCTTTATTCTTCATAGATTTCACCATTCTCTTTTTTATCATCAAAGATACTTAAAACATAAATAATATAAACAAATATTTGTAATTGAAGTGTTTCAAAATTTACGACAAATATGAAAAATATAAAAATTAAATATTTATTATATTTTGAAAGTTTATTATTATTTAAACTTTCTACTATTAGTAGAATGAAAATTAAAAATCCTATTAAACCAGTTTCTGAAAGCAATTGCCAATAAGTACTATGTGCTTGGACATACCAACCAGGATATACGCTTTCAATATAACTTTTAAAAGAGTTAATTCCGTTACCTATTAATGGGCTTTGAATAAACATATCTCTAGCCATATTCCACATTTTGAATCGTGTAGTCATAGTTAAATGCGATCCCAATAGCCCAGAGTTAGGTAGAATAATAACTATCATTCCAATAGTTATAGCAAATAAGAAATTTATAATTTTTGGAAGCCCTTTCTTTTTGAAGTAAGTAATAGCAAACGAATAAATTAAAGCAATTAAAAATGATAAAATTATTGTTTTTGAGCAAGAAAATCCGAATGAAATTAAAAAAGATATTAGTAAGAAAAATTTTGTAAATTTTTTATAGTTCATTTGGAGAACAGTGACGACACCTAAGATTAAAAATAAACTTGCATAATTTGGATCTTCTGCATATCCAGCTATTCTAAATCCTCCACCAAATATATTCTTATGCTCGGATACACTTGTTAAGGCATATACCATAGATCTCACATCAGATCCCGATATTTGTGATAAAGAATATCCCATACCAACCAAAATAAAACTAACTACTAAAACTATGCACGAAAAGATAATTTGTTTTTTGATTTTTTCTTCTTTGATGAATATTTTAAAGTTTTTATATACAATTATTGCGATTAAGTTATTTAATAATAAAATATTTTGATTTAAAATTTGAGTTGGGAAAGCTTCTAATCCATTCCAAAGCCATGATATATTCGATATAAGACTCCAAATAAATAGGGCTATTAAGATTTGATAAATAATATCTTTTTCTTTTTTTTCTTTTTTTTTCAAGTATTCTGGATTTTTTATTAAATTTAAAGCTTTAAAAAAAAGCAATAAAATTCCCAAAATAAGAACTATATATCGTAGATCTAAACCAAAAAACAGAAATTCTCTGTTTATCATAGTATAGATAAATAAAAATGAATATAAATTAAATATTGTTTTATTTATGTTTATTTTCATTATTTACCTCCAACATCTTATAGTTTAGTTATTTATCAATTCTTCAATTTCTTTAATTGAATTTTTAATATTAAAAATTTTCTTTCTTTTTTTGACATTTTGTTTATATTTATTTAATAAATCATTATTTGTAATAAATTTATACATGGCTTTATATAAGTCATTTTCATTGTTATCACAAATTAATCCATATTCAGAATTCTTTCCAAGCAATTCTTCCATTCCAGAACAATCTGTTGTAACTACAGGCTTTTCAAGTATTATTGCTTCAGAAACAACTGTACTGAATCCTTCGGCTCTAGAGGAACAAACAAATGCATCGGCTAATTTTATATATGGATAGGGGTTCTTTTGATATCCTAATAATTTAACGTTATCTGTTTTTAATTTAGAAATAAGTTCTTTTAATTTTCCTTCTTCAGCACCAACTCCTATAATCCATACATCAAATTTTAGATTTTTTTTATTTAATTCTGAAACAACTTTTATTAATCTATCATAACCTTTTTGGGTTGATAATCTTCCAATTGTGCAAAAGGTAAATTTTTCTTTTTCTATTTCTATAGCTTCCATTGATTTTTTTTCAATAGATAGTTGATCAATGGGATTGTATTTAACTTTGACTTTTTTTTCATCAAAATCAAATTTAGTAATAAACTGATTTTTTACAACATTTGATACACAAATAATTTCATCAAATTTGTTATAATTGTTTTTTTCATCAGAAAGATTTTTGAAAAAACCTTCAGTTTTTTTCTCATTTAATAAATCAACATGAATCCATGCAATTTTTTTTGAACTTTTATTGCTAGAATGTGCAATTACTTTAGCAGAAACGCCTTCCAAAAAAGCAATTTCTACATCATAATTTTCCTTTATTGTTTTTTTGTATATCCAATTTACATTGATATTTCTCCAAAAGAATTTATATAATTTTGCTAGTATTTCTTTAGACTTGCTTTTTTTGCTAAATAAATTACCAGACATTGTATTTGTATTTGTATTATTTGACTTATTTTTTTTGAAAATATTAAATAATTTTAATTTAATTATGCTATCATATTTAATATTTTCGTTTAGTTCTTCTCTGAATGCTCCAGTGTTAACAACAGTCATTACCGTTATATCAAATTTTTTCTTATCCATTCCATTTACTAGATTAACCAGTACTTTTTCTGCACCACCAACTTGCAAAGTGTGTATTAAGAATAATACTTTTTTTCTCATATAAACCACCTTATTAACTTTTTCCTATTTGGCACCATCTTTTAAGATAATGCTTTTAATGGTTGCAAAAACACATTTGATATCTAATAAAATAGAACAGTGCTTAAGGTAGTAATATTCAAGATTTAATCTTTCTTCATAAGTTGTTGCACTTCTTCCATGAGATGCCCATGCTGATGTTTAAAGATTAAAAAGAAAAAAGTACTGGCTATATAGCCAGTACTAAAGTATAGAAAAAGCACCTATGTTAAGGTGCTAAAATTAAACGACAATTTACTAATATATTATTCATTTTTTTAAAAGCCAATCGACCACATTAATTT
>CANQHC010000035.1 GCA_947623595.1 uncultured Clostridia bacterium
TTTCAATGTACTTTTTCCAAGTATTGGATAATATTTTCATAACCTACTTTTTTCATAGATTACTTTACACTACCTATTTTATAAGTTCTTACAGCTTTTACTATATCATACATTTTCTTACTTTTCAATGTTTTATATCTTGCCTTATTATAACTTTTTAAGTGCATTATTAGCTAAGTAATGTTATTTACGTAATTATATAATTTGTTTTATATGGTTAATATAGAATTGATTATTCTTTTTATAAACCTCTATTACGTCCATTCTAATATATTTATTTTCTAAATTATGAGAATATATGTAGTATTTTGTTGCTCGCCATATATGCTTTTTCTTCTTTAAAGTTACTGATTCACTTGGCATTCCATAATGTAAATTTTGCCTTGTTTTTACTTCTATAAATACATATTCTAATTTATCTTTTGCAATAATGTCTATTTCTCCTTGTTTACATTCATAATTTCTTGCGATAATTTTGTAACCGCATTTTTTCTAAATATTTCGTAGCACATTCTTCGCCTTCTTTTCCAAGTTCATGTCTTTCATACATATTTTTAACTTATATTTCTCCTTTCTATATTAACTCCTTACATATTTACTTCCTGATACAAGTGTTATAAAACCTTCTATCTCAAGTATGCATAATGCTTCTGTTACTTCTGAAATTGATAAATTAGTAATTTTGCTTAATTCATTTGATGAAATTGGTAATTCCCCGATAAATTGATAAACAATTTTATATTTTTCTTCCATTTGAAAATTTTCTTCTTGTAAATTGTAAAAGTCTAAAATATCTTGTGCACTTGTAACTAAATTTGCTCCATTTTTAATAAGTTGATTTGTACTATATCCAGTTGGCTCATCTAATTTATTTGGAATGCAAAATATGGCTTTATTTTGTTTAATAGCATATTTCGCTGTAATTGTTGTTCCGCTTCTATATCTAGCTTCCGCTATTAAAATTCCCATAGAAATTCCACTAATAATGCGATTTCTTTTTGGAAAATTTGATTTATTTACTTCTGATTCGGGTGGATATTCACTTATAACACATCCTCCATTTTGAATTATTTGATTATATAAATAATAGTTTTGTTTTGGATAAATATTATTAAACCCACTTCCTAATATAGCAATGGTTTTTCCTATTTCATTCATTGAGTTTATATGTGCTATTGTATCTATTCCTATAGCCAATCCACTTATTATCGTAATTCCTGCTCTTGCTAATTCTTTTGCAAAAATAGCTGTATACTTTTTTCCATATGGAGTAGCATTTCTACTTCCTATTATTGCAATTGAATTTTGATTAAGCAAACTAGTATTCCCCTCTGCATATAACTTTTTAGGTGGATTTTCTATTTGTAGTAATTTTGATGGATATTTTTCACTTTTTTGGCTTAAAACTTCTATTTTTTTGTACCAAATCCCAATAAGGATTTTCCTTTCTTTAATTTTTCCAATATTTTTTGTCTAAACTTCTATATTGAATTGCTTCAGCTATATGTGCCTTTTGAATATTTTCTGATGAGTCTAAATCTGCAATTGTTCTTGCAACTTTTAAAATTCTTCCATATGCTCTGGCACTTAAACCTAATTTATTAAAAGCCGTTTCCAGCAAAGTTTTGCTTTCTTTATTTAACTTACAATATTTTTCTATTAATTTTGGTGTTAGAGCTGAATTTGAAAATATTTTTTCTTTTTGATATCTATCTCTTTGTATAGTTCTTGCTTGATTTACACGTTTTTTTATTTGTTCTGAATTTTCAACTGTTTCATCACTTTCTAATTTTTTATATCTCACAGAACTTACTTCAATTTGAATATCTATTCTATCTAATAATGGACCACTTATTTTTCCCATGTATTTTGAAATAGCTTGTGAAGTGCATATGCACTCTTTATCCAATGAGCCATAATAGCCACAGGGACATGGATTCATTGATGCTACGAACATAAAATTGCACGGATAAGTAAGACTACTATTAATTCTGCTTATAGTAATAAAGTTATCTTCTAATGGCCCTCTTAAAACTTCCAAAGTATGTTGATTAAATTCTGGTAATTCATCTAGAAACAGTACTCCATAATGTGCTAGACTTATTTCTCCTGGTTTTGGAATTCTACCACCTCCAACTAAAGATGTTGCAGAGATTGTATGGTGTGGTGAACGAAATGGCCTAGTTGTTATGATTGGTGTATTTGGCTTTAATATCCCTGCAATACTGTGAATTTTAGTTATCTCTAATGCTTCTTCAAAACTTAAGTCTGGTAAAATTGATGGTATTCTTCTCGCTAGCATAGTTTTACCGTGTTCCTGGGCTTCCTATTAGTAGGCAGTTATGGCTACCAGCTGCTGCTATTTCAATTGCCCTTTTTACATTTTCCTGACCCTTGACATCTGAAAAATCTAAAGAATAACCATTTCCCGTTTTTATACATTCTTCCCAACTTGTATGATTTGTTTTTATTTTTACATCACCGTTTAAATAATTTACGACTTCATTTAAGTCATATGCTCCTAAAACATCTATTTCATTTATAATTGATGCTTCTTTTACATTTTGTATTGGCATAATTATTTTTTTGAAACCTAATTTTTTTGCTTCTATACAAATTGGTAAAGCTCCATTAATCGGATTTAGATTTCCATTTAAAGATAATTCTCCAATTAGTAGAATATCTTCTAAATTTTTTGCATATATAACATCTAAACTTTTTAAAATTCCAATTGCCATTGGTAAATCAAATGCTGAACCTTCTTTTTTTATGTCTGCAGGAGCTAAGTTTATAACAATTTTCCTACTAAATAGTTCATATCCTGAATTTTTAATAGCAGTTCTTACTCTTTCTTTTGCCTCTTTTATGCTTGTATCAGGTAAGCCTACAATATCCCATGATGGCATTCCAGAAGAAATATCTACTTGCACGTCAATTAAAAAGCCTTCCAACCCATGCAAAGCTATTGTTTTTGTTATTGATAACATAAAAAAACTCCTTTGAATTTTACTTAGATTAAACTTAAAATAAATACTTTGATTTAAAAAAATTTGATTTTAATTTTTTTGACTTAATTATCTTTTGCTTGCATACTACTATATATGTTTTTTTAAAAAATTGCAAGCATTTTTACCATTTTTTGTTAATTTTTTTGTATCTTTTTACTGATATGACAGGTTTCTACAAAGTTCGACATAAAATATCTTCTTTTGCAATAAAAATGAACCCTTTTTATTAATAGTTGGGTTCATCTAAATAATTGTTGTGTTAATATTTACATTCTACTAATTTCAATCTGCCTTTGCATCTACCACAGCGGTACCTTTTTATTAAATTTTGATTAAATCTTTTTCTATAAATAATTTGCCCACAATTTTCGCATACAATTTTATATTTATAATTAATATCTTCTTTATATTCAATATTACTTGCCTTGCAATCCGCTTCCCTATTTCCTTTCGTTCTAACTTCATACCCTAGCTTTTGATTGATATATGTGGCATACTTCTTAAACTCTAAGCCATGATTATTACAATATGGAATACAATGTATTAATTCATGCATAATGGTATTTTTTATAATTTCATCATTTAACTGCATTACCCAGCTACTTACTTCTATATGATGGGTTAGAAACCTTTCATAATTTATAACCCTTTTTCTACCTACTCTTTTTACAACCTTATAATTTCTATCTGGATTTTCTTGTTTGCAACAACCATATCTTTTACTTGCTCTAGTAGAAATTTTTATATCTATATTTCCTACTATTTCTGTATTTTGCATGTCAATTCCTATTGATTTTAGTTCTTGCAGACATTCATTGTATAAGAGCATCAATTTTTGTTCATACATATTATTCTCCTAATTTAGCCAATAATTTTTCTACTTTATTCATAATTTTATTGTATTTTGGATTTTGAAAGAATTCGTCTTTTTCAATCCACTTATAGTCTCTTGATTCTTCTGCATCTATTTGTACATCTTCTATTTGAGGTATGACAAATAAGTATCTAAAATCGAAATGGTAATGTTCTGGTAGATTTAATCTTTCATTATACATAGCAATATGTATATCTATATCCATTGGTACTAAAGGGTTGTCCGATATTTTTATTTCCGTAAAATCACTTATATTTGTTTCTTCTTTTGCTTCCCTTTTCGCAGTCTCTAATGGATTTGCATCTATCTGATCCACATGTCCACCTGGATATAAATATTTTTTGAAGTCCTTATGATATAGAACTAAGTACTTTTTCTCTTTTATTGAATACATTATTCCGCTGGCTACAATGTGTCCATTAAAATTGTTCCAATCAATTATTTCTTTATATTTATAATTTCGTATATATTCTTTTAATAATTCTAATGATTCCTTTTCTTCAGGGAAAATTTCTAAATATTCTTTTATAATTTCTTCTATTGTTTCTTTCACAGTTACTCATTCCTTTTTATATTTATTCCATTTTTCATTTTAATACATTTTAAAATTATTTTTCAAGTTTTATTTAATATTTTCTTTATCTTCTAATTATTATTTGAGTAGTTCTGTTTCTGAAATTATTTATTTTTTTAGTTTTGGTGTGATATAATGGTACTGATTTAATAAAGATACATACATCATTAAAAGAATTTAAAATGGAGTGTAAAAAAGCATGGCAAGTTTAAGCACTAAAGCATATGAGTTAAGGGAAAAATATAAAGAACGATTTAATGAATATCCAAGAGGTTGGTATCACGGAGAGGAAACAATGAAAGAATATGAAAAATATCTTGAACAATGTTTAGAAAAATAAAAAAATTGTATGTAGTTTATGCAAATTATTGCAACATATTGGATTAATAATTTCTTTGGAAAATTCTGTTAATACTCTATCAATAAATTAATCATGTTCTTATAATTATAATTGGAGATGAGTTTATGATAAAATATATAGAAAAAACTCCTTCTGCTGAGGAATTCAATTACTTGACGAATTCAGTTGGATGGGGTGTTAGAAAAATTGATATAGTTAAAGAAGCTTTAAGTAATACTTTATATTGCATTTGTGCATATGATGACGATAATATAGTTGGATTTGGGAGAATTATTGGTGATAAAACAATATTTTTATATATACAAGATTTAATGGTAATCCCAAAATACCAAAATCAAAAAATTGGAACTGAAATAATGAACAAATTGTTATCTCAAATTAATGTTTATAAAAATATAAATCCTAATATCAGAACTTATTTAGGAGCATCTAAGAATAAAGAACATTTTTATGAAAAATTTGGATTTATTTGCAGACCAAATGAAGATTTAGGTCCCGGAATGATTTTATATTAAAAGAATAAATGACCTAATTTTGGTCATTTATTTTCATTATTTATTTTATGTATAGGCCAATTTTGTTCTTTCAAAATTTCTTTTAATATATTTGGTTTTAATGGGTACTTTTCTAACTCATTTAATGAAATCCATTCATATTTCAAGTTTTCTTTTCCCTCCATATTTTTTAAAGTATATTCTATTTGTTTGTCTTCTTCTTTTGCAAATTCTCCTTTGTAAATAAATAATATTTCATGATACTTAATACCCTGCATTTCAAAAAAATTTTCAATAGTAGCAACATAGCCTGTGACTTTTATTTCTTTTCCAATTTCTTCTATAGTTTCTCTTTTTATTGTATTTTCTGAAGATTCACCAATTTTAACTCTTCCACCTAATAGTGCATAATGATCTGAGTTAATATTTTTATGTAACAGTATTTTATTGTTATGAATAATTACTATTGCAGATCTAACATTTAATTTGTGTCCATCTACATCTATACAAATATCCATTTTATTCTCCTTTCTAATATATCATCTTTCATTATCTTCTACTTTTTTTACTAACACAGTTTTCATCTTATTTTTCTTTCCTCCATATATGTCATCAAATAAGCTATTTCCTACTACTAATACTTTATCTGGATTTAGATTCATTTCTTTACATGCTTTTAGAAAGTTTTTCTTTAAAGGCTTGTGTGCAAATCCTATGTAATCTATTCCTTTTTCTTGAAAATATTTTTCTATTTCTTTATCTATTCCATTACTTAATATTATAATTTTGATTCTACCTTTTAATTTTTCAATCCATTCTTGATTACATCTTGGAATTTTTCTCATTTCTTTTCTTAGAGTATCATCAACATCTAATATTATTCCTTCTATTCCATATTCTTGTTTCATTTTTTCAATTGCTTTTTCATCTAATTGAGCTACTGTATCTATTGTTACATCTGGCTTGATAAATTTTGATAATATATAGTGTACTAACTCAAGTATTCTGTCTGCTATTATTTCTTCTATTGCTTTCATATTTGCCATATTCCTTTCTTGAGCATAAAAAATTTTAAGCTTCATTTATATATTCATAGGCACTTTTAGCTTGCTTAAATTTATTCATTTTTTCACCATTTAACTGTTTTTTATATTCTTCCAATTCGTTTTGACTTTTAAAACACATTATAGAAGCAAATCTTTTCTTAGTTTCGCTTTCATCTTCCAATATAATTGTGGTATTTTTAGTGTTTTTTTCAACTTTTGCTATTTTAGAATTGAATACCATTATAAATGCTATCAATTTAATTTTTTTCCCTAAAATATTGGTTTGAAAATTTTGAGCAAATTGTAAATGGAATGGATTACCTACAAGTTCATTTATATTCCTTTCATTTTCGAAATTGATTTCAGCATTTATACTATTAATTACGTTTTCATCTTTAAATGGTATTTTATTTATTAAGGATTGATATAATTCCTCTATTTCAAAAACTTCTTCGTCTTCTAAGCTTCTTTTAGGAACATTGAATTTTACATCAAGTTCTTTTTCAAGTTTTAAAACTTTTTCCCAAAATAAAATACTCTTTTCATCATATTTCTTTGCATCCATTTTAATATTTATCAAACTATTGAATATATATCCTTTTCCATCTATAAAAGCATTATAAATGTTTACACTTTCTACGATATCAGTTATGCTTTTAGCCATTTTTAAATGGTATGAAATATTCATCTGTATTTCTTCATTATTTATTGTATAATTTATTTGTAGTGGCTCATTCTTTTCTGACTTAAATTGTAATATATTAATACTATTATTTGGAACTCTTGATACCCAAATTGTTCTTTCATATTTTTCACTTTTTAGTGTTATAGGCATTTTTGTATCAAGTTTTTGTGGAATTAAGTAAACTTTTTCTTTTACTTTTTTAAATGGACTATAATTTAATTTGTCCGTAGATATTTTCTCTCCATTTATAATAATGAATCCTTTTTTTATTAATATTTTTTGTTGGGAATTATAAGCATAATCAAAAACGTCTTTCTCTGTATATTTATCTCCTAATATTTCTTTTTGCTTTTTTGTAAGATTAAATTCAATGCCTCCTATTTTTAGCTCTTTTTCATCAGTAGTAATTCTAATACTTGTTCCGTCCTCGTTGACTACATATTTTAGACCATTAGGCAATTCTTTATTAAGAAAATCTATATATTGTTCTGGAATTATAAATTGAGATTTCGGGTCATCATTAAAAATACTATCGAAATCAACAAACATTAAAAATCACCTCCTGATAACTCCCAAATTATTATTTTTGATATTAATAAATTTTTTTCTTCTTGTGTGATTTTTATTTCATTAATAATTTTCATTATTTTTTTTAAATCATCTTCTGATTTTATTATTATATATTTTAAATCTTCATAATCAAATTTTAATGATGCTTCAGGTTTTCCTTGTAATGAGTTACTAATCTCTCTTAAATCTCCATCTTTTAAAATAGTTTCGTCATAATATACTTGAGAATATCCTAAACATGAAACATTTGGTACAAATCTCCACTCACATTCATCAGTAAAACATTTTTCTTCTTCTTCGCCAGTTTTTTTATTCTTTGCCATTCCTGAATATGGTTTAAAGTACATCATTTGATGTAATAAATAACTTTTCATCATCTTTTCATTATCAGTTTGTGATTTTTTATCTATTTTTAATGCATTTGAAAATGCTTTAGAAAAGTCTTCAATAAGTGTACTTGCCGGATTTATATATTGCACTGGCTGAATTTTATTTTTCATTCCCCATTCTTTTTTTAAAGCAATACCATAGCTTCCATAACCTGCTAAATGCTTAGCTAACCTGTGCATGTTTATATCACAAAAACATTTCATTGGATAAGCAATTCTTTTTATGTTTGGTATTTTTAGATATTCTATATTTTCTTCACAATACCTAGCTGATATTAACCTATTTTTTATTGGAATTTCTAGATAATCTAGCTTTTCACAAAAATAAAATAGAGTGTCTGCTTGTATTGTTGAGGCAATATGTTTTTCTTTTTCTACTTGATTGACTATTCCAAGATCAACATTTTTTTCCATGTTTTCACCCACTTCAAAGTTATTTATTAAAAACTTTTTTCCATTCTTCTTCCTTAAAACCTATTAAAACATTTTCATTTGCTACTAATATTGGCCTTTTTATAAGCATTCCATCACTAGCTAATAATTCTACCTTTTCTTTTTCACTCATATCTTTTAATTTATCTTTTAGGTTTAGTTCTTTATATTTTAGTCCACTTGTATTAAACCATTTTTTTAGTTCTTGTCCACTTTTTTCTATCAATTTAGTAAGTTCATCTATTGATGGAGTTTGATTTACTATATTTTGTTCTATAAAATCAATATGATTTTCCTCTAACCATTTTTTTGCCTTTTGACAAGTAGAACATTTGGGATATTGAATAAAAATATTTTTCATTTTTTCCTCCTATTATTTTTTTATTTCTCTTCTTAACCACAAAATCGTTGCATATTCATGTTTGCAATTATTTTGATATGGACAATTGCAATTAATATTTTTTACCATTGTGCCATCTAACTTTATTTCAACTTGATATTCTTTTCCAAATTCTGTTCCTTGAACATATGCTGTATATTTATTTTCTTTTTGAATACAAGAATATATCATATTGTTTTCAAAGTAGTCTTTTCCTCTAAATCTAATTTGTGGTTCAAATATATTTTCTAGATCATCACTAAATAAGTCTATGTTTATTTCATTTTCTTCACTTTCATTCATAACTATTTCAGGTTCTTTATAGTTACTTAAGTCTTCTTGTATTCCTAGTAAATTATTAATTCTTTCCTTGTATGATTTTATAATTTCCGTTTTTTGAAGTTTTTGAAGAGCACTATAAATAATTGGCGGAAATTCTTCAATATTCTTCTTGGAAATGTTTACCCAATTTTTTATTGTATTTAAGGCTGCATTTCTTGGTTGCATAGTTTTGCTCATTAGCCCTGCTGCTACAATATTGCTACAAACAAATGGATAGCCACTTAACATTTGAATTATAAATATCAAATTTGTGCTATATTCGTTATTATTCCATAATATAGGCTTTGGATTTTCATAATGCTGTTCAAAATTTTGAGATTTTTCCATTAATTCTATAGCTTTTTCTTTGTAAATTTGAGTTTTTAGAAGGTGTTCGAATGCATAGAATCTTTCAAATGGAGATTGAGAAAATGCTTCAAATATATCGTCAGATAATTCTATATTTTTATCAAATGATATAACTTTTAGTGCTTGCCCAAACTGTTGCATATCCCCACTTTTGATAGCTTGTTTTAAGGTTTGAACTGCGTTACTGCTTTCTATTAAATTTTGTATTGTTGTTACTATTTCTTGTTCTTCTGGAGTTAAATTCTTTTGTGATAGGAATTCAAGAATTACTACAGGAATATGATAAAAGTTAATATCATCAATTACGGATTTGAACTTATCTATATATAATTCAAGTATTTCTATATAGTTCTCAAATTCTTCAATTCCTTCACATGGTCCTTCTTCTAGAAGTCCCTCCATTATTTCACTTATTCCATTTAATTCTCTTTTATTAAGATTATTTCTACGAAGAACGTTTGTTAAATTGATTTTATGTGCCACTACATTTGCTAAATAACCTAAATCCACATCATTTTTGCAACCTTCTGTTATAAGCCATTCTCTTATGTTTTCACTTGTGACTTCCAAAGTAGATACTAGGTGTATCTTTCCCCATCCTTCAACTTTTTTAGCTAACATAAACCTAACATCATTTGCATTATCCCATGCTTCAATCGCATAATTTGCATATAATGTTAATTCATCACTTAATGCAATTTTTTGTATAAGTTCTACTATTAGCTTGTTTTCCGAAATATTTATCATTCCAAGTACAACTATTCCTAATTTCATCATTTCAACATTTCGGGTATTTACTACAACACAAATTGAAAATTTTAACATTGCGTCTAAGTTAATTTCATCTGCATTTTCTTTTATTCCATGTATTATTGAATTTATATTGTGAAATGTTTTTATCGACTTTTCTTCGTAAAGCTTATCTATAGCTACACAAGTTTGTTCTATATTGTCCTCGTTTACTTGTTTTATTAGGTCTATTATTTCGTCAATTATTTCTTGGTCTGGCTCGGTTTTCATGTGATATAGCCTTATTCCATCTTCTGCTCCATCTGCAAAATTTACTGCATTTGGATTCATATTTTTATATGGGGCCAAAGTAAAATCTTTACTTAATTTTCCATTTCTTTCAATATTTTTTTCTATATAGTTTAATATTGATTCCATTTCTTCTCCTTAATGTATATTTTTTTATAGTTTCAACAACTTCAGCATGTACCTTTGCTTATTATTGTTTTTTTGCGTTCTAGTATATGTCATTTTATTAAATCTCTTTTCTAGATTTGTTCATTATTCTGCCTCTTCTAAATAAACTTTTTTCTTAAATGCTCCTCTTTCTTCTTGTTTCTTTATTCTGACTTTTTCAAACTCTTCTATTGTAACATTCATAGAATTTAATATTCCATAAATAACTTCAACTATATCAGCTAATTCTTCAATATTGTTATCTTCTAAATATTCTTTTACTTCTTCTTGAAGTTTTTTGTTTAACTCTTGCCTATATTCATCATTGTCTAATATTCTATACTTGGCAATTCTTCCATCAGCTTCAATAATATCTACTATTTTATCTCTAACAAGTTTATTATAAGTTTTCATTAAATTCCTCCTGTAGCTTAGTTCCTTTTACATGATTCATATTTTCTAAGTTTTTACCTGAATTTTTCATAATTTTATTTTAGACAAATATACCACATTTTCCCATTTTGCTCAATATAATACTTTATATTTTAGATTTTACTATAGTTATTATTTTTTTGTTTTCATAAAAAGAGGGGTTATCTTTTTTTGCAATAATTGTCCCAAATTTGTCCCTTGTATATTTGCTTATATATTCACAAATTTTTAACTTTTTAAAAATTCTAATTTTCCCAAAATTTTCAAAGTTAATTTTTAAGAGTAGACAATTTACTAATTATTATTTTATCTACGTTTAATTTTTAACATTAAATATTATATAAAACTTCTTGTTTTTTTGGTAATCCATTGTATTATAATATCAATTATTTTCATTGTACATTTCTGTACACATTTTCCAATTTACAAATTAAGGAGGTGATGTTATTCATGGATTTAGATGATATTTTATTTAATACTTGTCATGTTATAAATCACATAACTAATAATCTTGATAAGTCTCTTCATAAAAATAAACCTGAACTCAAAAATAGTTTTGTGGATAATTTTTTACATGAATTGAATGATCTCTTTTATAGAGAAAGCAATATTTTACGATTAAAAAATCTTCCTAAAGACACTATTTTTCATATTACTGAAGATACC
>CANQHC010000036.1 GCA_947623595.1 uncultured Clostridia bacterium
AATTATAAGAAATTTGCTGGAATTAAAATATAAAATTTTGAATTATATAGATTATAAATTTTATATCACATTTTTATTAGAATTTCAATTACTATTCGTTAAAAAATGTAATTTTTTGGTAAATCAAAAGACAAGATGTTGTTAAACACCTTGCCCCTGTAAATATTTTTATTTTAATATATAAATTTTCTCTACATGGAAGTTAATAAAATCGACAGGTGTGGATTTAAACTTACAATTTCCTGCAAGATGGCAAAATGCAAAAAATATAAAATTTTCTCAAGGTTATACAAAACCTGGCCCTAGGGATTTTGTTGGTTACAATCCATTAACTCAACCAGAGTCAATTGCTTTACATAATTTTACATTAAGTCACGATTTTGATTTAACAATTTCATATCATACTCAAGGGAAAGAAATTTATTGGGAATTTTTTAATTATGCTCCTACTGAAGCAAAAATAATTGGAAAAGAATTTGAAAAAATTTCTGGATATAATTTAACTCAAGTTGCATATAATTCAAGTTTTGCTGGATATAAAGATTGGTTTCTTCAGCATTATGGTAAACCTAGTTATACTATAGAAGCTGGAATAGGTGAAAATCCTTTACCTATTTCGCAATTTAATGAAATCTATAAAGATAATATTGGAATATTACTTTTGGGCATGAAAATATAAGTTTAATATATTTTTTATTTTAAAATTTATAAAAACTTATGTGTAATAATTAAATATAACTTGATAATTAGAGGGTGTTCAAAAATAGAACCCCTCTTTTCTCTAAAGTTAAAAGAAAGACTGTTAACAAAAATACTTTGTCAACAGTCTCAAAATGATTGATTTTTTTATCTATTTATTCCATTAATTTGAACAGATAGATTGTTTTTGCCATTGGTGTGCGTGACCGGAATCGAACCAGCGACCCCTCGCTTAGGAGGCGAGTGCTCTATCCTACTGAGCTACACACACATTTACTCTCTATCTTTATATATTACAATATTTTTTTCATTTTATCAAGTAGTTGATAATAGTTTTCTTTTATATAATATTTTTAACTTTTTCTACTATTGACTTACCATGTTATAATTTAATAAGTATTATTTTTATTAATTTTAGAAGGGATTTTTATGCAACGTATTTTAAGTTATTTAAGAAAAACTATTGAAAACTATGAATTAATTGAGGAAAATGATAAAATAGCAGTTGGTCTTTCTGGTGGTAAAGATTCTTTTACTTTACTTATGGGGTTAAAAGCTTTACAAAGATTTTACCCAAAGCATTTTGAATTGATTGCTATTGCTGTTGACCCAGGTTTTGAATTTTTTAATACTGACTTTCTAAATAAAAAATGTAATGAAATTGGTGTTTCCCTAGTCGTTGAAAAATCTCATATTAAAGAAATTGTTTTTGACATTAGAAAGGAACAAAATCCATGTTCTTTATGTGCAAACCTTCGTAGAGGAATTATTAATTCAATTGCAATTCGTGAAGGCTGTAGCAAAATTGCTCTTGGTCATAATCAAGACGATGCTTTAGAAACATTTCTCCTTAATTTTTTATATGCAGGAAATCTATCTACTTTTGCACCTATAAGTTATATGGATCGTTCTAAAATAACTTTAATTAGACCTCTTATAGATACTCCTGAAAAAGAAATTAAAAAATTTATAAAAAGAAATTCTGTAGAAGTAATGCCTAAAGTTTGCCCTATGGATGGATATTCTAAACGTGAAGATATGAAAAATATGATTTTTGATTTTGAAAAGAAAATTCCAACCATTAGAGCTAATATGGCGGGTGCCATAAAAAGAGCTCATATCAATGGTTGGAAAGAATAATTCTTACTTTTATTTTTGTTTTATGTAAATTATTTTACTTTACATATTCCTTCATTGCACTTTCTAATTCTTCTAGTTTTTTGTTTGCATCATCCATACTATTTCCCTTTACTCCCATGTAGAACTTGATTTTAGGTTCTGTTCCTGATGGGCGTACACAACACCAACTATCATTTTCTAATTCGTAATATAGTACATTTGATTTTGGTAAATTAGTATTTGTGTTTTCATTTGTAGCTATGTTATGTATAATTTGAGTTTCATAATCTCCTACTGCTAAAACCTTTTCTTCTCCTATTTTGTTTGGCGTATTTTTTCTCATTTTTTCCATCATTTCTTTTATTTGTTTTGCTCCTTCTGCTCCTTTTAATGTGATAGAAAATTGTTTTTCTTTATAATATCCATATTTTTTGTACATATCCATCATAGCATCACATAATGTTTTTCCATTTTGTTTATAATAGCATGCCGCTTCACATAATGTCATAACTGCTACTATTCCATCTTTATCTCTTGCGTGAGTTCCTATAATGCAACCATAACTTTCTTCATATGAATATAAACAAACATATTCATTGTTATTTTTCTCAAATTCTCGAATAATTTTAGCAATATTTTTAAATCCAGTTAATGTAGAAAATAATTTTACATTATATTCCTTTGCAATTGAATCTGTTAAATTTGAAGATACAATTGTTTTTATAACTGCTCCATTTTTTGGTAATGTTCCATTTGCTTGTTTTTGGGATAATATGTATTCTGCAATTAAATTTCCAGTCATATTACCATTAAATTGAACATATTCTCCTGTTTTGCTATCTTTTGCATAGACTCCTAATCTATCTGCATCAGGATCATTTGCTAATACAATATCTGCATCTTTTTCCTTAGCTAATTCAAGAGCAAGTTTAAATGCTTTTGGATCTTCTGGATTTGGATAATCAACTGTTGGGAAATTACCATCTGGCTTTTCTTGTTCTGGTACAATATATACGTTTTCAAATCCTAACTCATTTAAGATATTTTTTACTGGAATACAGCCAGTTCCATGAAGTGGTGTATATACGATTTTTATATCTTTTTGTGTTTCATCAATTGCTTTTTGATTAACTACTAGCTTTTTTAATTCTTCTATATATCTTTTGTCTATCTCTTCTCCAATTGTATTGTATAAACCTTTTTCAATTGCTTCTTTTTTGTCCATATTTTTAATTGTACTTAAACTTGTTACTTCATTTACTTTTTGTATAATTTCTTTATCAGTTGGCTCTACAATTTGAGCTCCATCCTCCCAATATACTTTATAACCATTATATTCTGGTGGATTGTGACTTGCTGTTACAACAATTCCAGCAATGCATCCTAATTCTCTTACTGCAAATGATAGCTCTGGTGTAGGTCTTAAAGTTTCAAATCTATATGTTTTTATTCCATTTGCATTTAAGCATAATGCAGCTTGATCACTAAATTCTGTTGACATTCTTCTTGAATCATATGCTATAACTACTCCTCTTTCTTGTCCTTTTTTTTCTACAATGTAATTTGCTAATCCTTGTGTTGCTTTAGTTACAGTATATTTATTCATTCTATTGGTTCCAATCCCAATAACTCCTCTTAGTCCAGCTGTTCCAAATTCTAAATCTTTGTAAAATCTATCTTCTATTTCTTTTTTGTTTCCACTAATTGCTCTTAGTTCTTGTTTATCTTCTTCGGAAATTGCTGGATCCTCAAGCCATTTTTGATATCTTATTTCATATTCTTCCATTTTTTCTTAATAGATATTAACTTTTTTATTGTTAATATCTTTTATCCTTTCTTATATTTTATTATTTATTGTTCTATAGATTATAAAATTTTTTATACAATTGTCTTGCTGTTTCTGGTGAATCTTTTCCTTCTTTATTTTTTACTGGTGCAAATTCTTCTTCACGTTTTACTCTGAATACTAACATATCTGGAACAGCTGAAAAAATGTCAAATAAAAATGCTTCAAATTTATAAGCATTTGGTTCAGTTGCCTCTATGATTTTCCCATTTTTATCTTTGTAATTTGCTTTCTTAAATGCTATATGGTATGGTAATTTTTCTGTACTTATTTTTTCTAACACACTAATATGAAATTGGTGATTTACAATGTTGGCATCTCCTAAAAGAAATTCTCCTTTTTCATCTAAAGCTTTTGCTAGGTCATCAGAAATTTCAGTATATTCTATAACTCCTGGTTTTCCATCTCTTTTGCAAAATACCCCCACTTTTTCATCTGCATATGCTTTTATTACACTTTTACTAGCTGTCATTCTTTTTTCTTCAGCTTGTACTCCTATAAAAATAGGGTCTACAAATTTTGCTAATATATTGTCAACTCCACTAATGAAAATCCATTCTATTCCTTGCTCTTTCATTTTATAAATTATGCCATTTTTTCTCATTGCTTCAAAAACTCCACCATGACCATCTGGGGCTTGTTTTATCATTCCTTCTTCATTTAATAAAATTTTACCATTTGTATCTAACATTGGTAATGTACCCTGTTTGAAGAATTGAATCTTTTCTTTTGGATAATTAAAATAATTATTTTTTTCAAAAAATTGTATTGTTTCTTCGTTATTTTCTTCACTTGTCATTATATACCAAGGAATTGCTACTCCATAAGCTTCTCTAGCATTTTTTACATTATCACATAGAATTTCAAAAATTGACTTATGTGATTCTAGCCCTAAGTCATAAGTTCCTTTTGGCCCAGAATGTCCTAGCCTAGTTCCTTGCCCTCCTGCCATTGTTACTACTGCTAATTTTCCTTGTTTTATAATTTCTTCTCCTATTTTTGTATACTTTTGTTTTTGTTCTTCTGTTAATTCTGCTTTTGTAATATGTGGAAGCGCTTCTATCTTAGCGTTTTCAAAATTTGGTTTTACTTTTGTACTTTCATATAAAGATTCTAATTCTTTAAAGTCCATTGTTAAAATTTCATCTAACAATTCTTCTTTTTTTTCTGCTGATAGTTCTTCATAAAAGTTTAAAATATGTTCTTGTCCATATTTTTCGGCGATTCCTTTTGCTATTGCTAATTTTTCTTCCATAAATTTTTTCCTTTCTTTTTTATTTTACCTATATATTATATGATATCTCGCCTTTAGTCAAACTGATTTTTTATAGCCTTCAAATACTTCTGGAATTTCTTTTTCTCCTGAAGTATTAAAAACTTTATCATGTACATCTAAAATTTCTTTAATACTACTATTGAACTCTGTTAATTCAAAAAAATTAATAATTTTTATATTTGAAATATTTGATTTTTGAATCCATTTTTCTATATTATAATTATTTTGTTCCATATAGCTTTTTGAACCATTTATTATAATAATATTTTCTGTTTTTTCGTTGCTTTCACTATTTAACTTATTTTCTATTTCTTGATATTTGGAACTTTTTATACTTTTCCAATTAATAGACAATATTTCTTTTTTATTTTTTAAATTTAATTTATTTACAAGTACTTTTATATTTTCTTCTATATTGTTTTCCAGGATTGTTATTATTTTAATATTTTCGTCAATTTTACAGTTTACATAAGGAAGTATCATTGTTGCAAAATGCCAATCACTTACATAGAAACTGCATAATTTTTCTATTTTTTGATTTTCTTTTTTCATTCAATAACCCCCTGTTCTTTGTTTCCATAACTCTTTTTAGTATAATTTATGGATACAAAACTGCTTTGTTTTTCATGGTAAATTTTACCATTTTCATATCGTGTAAGTCAAGATATTTTCAAGAAAATCGTATGTCTTTATTCGACATTTGACCTTTGTTTTAGTAACTTTTTGTTTTTATTGTTTTCTTAATTAAAAATTTTTTTCCACAATGTATATTTTATTAAAAACTTGTCAATAATTGTATTAAATAAAAATATTTGAGATACGGAGGAAAAAAATGAAATCTTACAAAAATTTAATGATTTTATCTAAATTAAAACCTTTTTTGGTAATTACTTTCTTATTGCTACTTTTTATACTTGTTAGTGCAATTTCTTACGTTAGTGCTGTTTCTAATGATATTGCTGATAGTGTGTTTCGTTTGCATGTTATTGCAAATAGCAATACTTTAGAAGATCAAAATTTAAAATTGAAAGTTCGTGATGGTCTACTTTCTTTTATGAATGACCTTTCAAAAAATTGTAATTCTAAAAATGAAGTAATTGAAATGGCTTCTTTTCATAAAGATGATTTAAAACAAATAGCTGAAAATATTATTAAAGAAAATGGTTTTGACTATAATGTAAATATTGAAATTGGATTATCTGATTTTCCAACCAAACAATATGGCGATATTTCACTTCCTTGTGGTACTTATGATGCTTTAAAAGTAAAAATAGGGAATGCTAGTGGCCAAAATTGGTGGTGTGTAATGTTTCCTCCTTTATGTTTTGTTGATGTAAGCTCCGGCATTGTTCCTGATAGCTCAAAGGAGAAAATGAAAGAAAATCTAAATGATGAAGAATTTGATTTAATTAGTAATACTGATAATAATGATATAAATTTTAAATTTAAGTTAGTTGAATTTTTCCAAAATTGGAAACTTGGTTTAAATTAAACTTAATATTTATTTTTTATAAATTACCATAATTGATATAAAATTTGTTATATTTATTACTTGTTTTATATCATATGGTATTTTTTATTATATAAATAACTTTTTAGAATATTCAATATTGACATTTTTTAAGAAAATGTCAATATTATTGCTAATTTCTTTGATTTATATAAGCATGAAATGGTTTGTACATATATCAAAATTTATTTTTCTCATTTTAAGCCTTGTTTTTACATATGAATTACTTGCCAAAAAGAACAAATTATGGTATAAAATGTTTGAAAATGCTATGAGAAAAAATTGGGGGTAATTATTTTGGATAAGTTAGTCATTCATGGTCCTACAAAATTAAAGGGTGAAGTAACTATTAGTGGCGCAAAAAATGCTGCTGTTGCAATTTTACCTGCTACTTTATTAATTAATGGAATTTGTAGAATTGAAAATTTACCAAATATCAGTGATGTAAAGATGTCTTGCAAAATTTTAGAAGCATTGGGTGCAAAAATCACATGGATTACAGAAAATGAAATTGAAATTGATACTAGAGATATATGTTGCACACAAGCTCCTTTGGAAATGACTAGTAAATTTAGAGCATCTTACTATTTGCTTGGATCTCTTATTGGTAGATGTGGAATTGCTGAAGTTGGCCTTCCTGGTGGATGTAATCTAGGTGCTAGGCCTATTGATCAGCATATAAAAGCATTGGAAGCTTTAGGAGCAAAAGTTGATGTTGCTCAAGGTAAAATTACAGCAAAGGCCAAAAAATTAGTTGGAACCTCAATTTATATGGACATTGTTTCTGTTGGTGCTACAATTAATGCTATTCTTGCTGCAGTGTTAGCAGATGGTACTACTACTATTGATAATGCTGCTAAAGAGCCTCATATCGTTGATGTAGCAAACTTTTTAAATACAATGGGTGCAGATATTCGTGGAGCAGGTACTGACGTTATAAAAATAAATGGTGTAAAGGAGTTGCGTGGAGGTACTTCTTATTCTGTTGTTCCAGATCAAATAGAAGCTGGCACTTTTATGCTTGCTGCGGTTGCTTCTAAAGGAAATATTTTAATTAAAAATTGTATTCCTGAACATTTAGATTGTATTACAGCTAAGATCTTGGAAATTGGTGGAAATGTTGAAAATTATGATGATTCTATCCGTGTTAGCATGAATAAAAGACCTTCTAAAGCTATTGTTAAAACATTACCTTACCCTGGTTTTCCTACAGATTTACAACCTCAAATAGGTTCAGTTCTTGCCATTGCAGAAGGAACTAGTACAATACACGAAAGTATTTGGGAATCTAGATTTCAATATACTTTTGAATTAAATAAAATGGGAGCAAAAATTACAGCTCAAGGTAAATCGGCCGTTTTAGAAGGTGTGAAGCTTTTAACTGGTGCTCCAGTTTATGCAACAGATTTAAGAGCTGGTGCTGCACTTTTGATTGCCGGTATTATTGCAAATGGTGAAACACAATTATATAATATTGAGCATATTGACAGAGGATATGAAAATATTGAAGAAAAATTTAGAAACCTTGGGGCTAATATTCAAAGAGTAACTGAACCTGATGAAAATTAATAAACAAAAGCAAAGGATGTATATACATGTTTAAGTTTCGTAGTTTATATAGTGGTAGTAGTGGCAATAGTTTATTTGTTGAAACACCAAATACAAAAATCTTGATTGATGCTGGTGAAAGTGCAAAAAAAATTGAAACTGCTTTAAATAATATGAATATTTCAGTGGAAGATATTGATGCTATTTTAGTAACTCATGAACATTCAGATCATGTAAAAGGACTTGGCACATTATCAAAGAAATTCCAACTTCCTGTTTATGCTAATCAAGAAACTTGGGATGCTATGCCTGAAATAAGTTCAAAAATTTCTGAAGTAAATCAAAATTTATTTAACATAAATGAAAACTTTGATATTGGAGAATTAAAAATTACTCCTTTTTCAATTCCACATGATGCAGCTAATCCTTGTGGTTTTAATATTTACTATAATGATCAAAAAATTAGTATTGCTACTGATTTAGGTCATATGGATTATTCTATAATAAAAAACTTGGAAGGTAGCTCTTTTATTTTGTTAGAATCTAATTATGATCCTAATATTTTAAAATGTTCTCGCTATCCTTATTCTTTAAAGCAAAGAATTGCTGGACCTAATGGACATTTATCTAATGAGGCTGCCGGAAAAACTATTTCATATTTATTAAATAGCGGACTTAAAAATGTAATGCTTGGTCATTTAAGTAAGGAGAATAATTTTCCAGAACTTGCTTATAAGACTGTAATTGATGAATTATGTAATAATAATTTCGATGAAAATAAAATAAAAATTGGTGTTGCAAGCCGTTTAGTTCCAAGTGAAATATTAAATTTGGAAGCTTAAAATTTATTTACAAGAGGTTTTTTATGCTACATATTGATTTAATTTGTATAGGTAAATTAAAAGAGTCTTATTTGAAAAATGCAATATTAGAATACTCTAAAAGACTTTCTAAATATTGTGTTTTAAATATTATTGAATTGCCTGATGAAAAAGTTCCAGCTATTTTAAATGATTCTGAAAAAAATCAAATCATAGAAAAAGAAAGTAATTGTATTCTTTCTCATATTAAAGAGAATAGTTATGTTATTGCTTTAGACTTGAATGGAAAACAATATTCTTCTGAAGAATTTTCTAAAAAGATGGAATCCTATACATTTTCACATTCTCATATAACATTTTTGATTGGTGGAACTCTTGGTATGTCTCAAACTTTACTTGATAAAGCAAATGAACTTATTTCATTTTCTAAAATGACGTTTCCCCATCAATTGATTCGTGTTTTTTTATTGGAACAACTATTCCGTAGTTTTAAAATTCAAAATAATGAAACTTATCATCATTAATATTTGAATTGTAGAAGAGATTAAAAAGAAAAATCTAAAAAGACAAAATTGGGGGCATCTTTTTTAAAATTTAAAATTAAACAAAATTCTTTATATACTTAGGGGAATATACGAGAATCGTTAAAATCTCTTCTACAAAAATAAAATCATAAATATTTTGTTACATATAAATTTTTTTTAAAATTTGTTTGGCTAAAATTTTAGAAATAATACGCCTAAGAATATAATATAAAATAATAAAACTAAAAATTTGAAATAACATTGAATTTCCTTTCGCTTTATTCAAATTGTGCTTTTATCTTACTACCATTTTTTCTATTTGTCAACAAAAACTTTACGACAAAACTTGACAAATTACGACTGATGTTATAATTCCAGCTAAGTCGGCAAGTAAAGCTGCCAGAAGAACAAAACGTATTTTTTTTATTTTTACAGAAGCGGTATATATTGCTATTGTGTAAAAAGTTGTTTCTGTGGATCCCATAATTGTAGATGCTATTTTCCCAATCATACTATCTACACCATATTGCTTCATAATATCTATTGCAATTCCCATTGAGGCACTTCCGGAAATTGGTCTTAAAATTGCTAAAGGCAATATTGCACTTGGAATTTTAAAATATTCTGTAATTGGCTTTATTAATTCTATTATAAAATCCAGTATTCCTGAATTTCTTAGTAATCCAATTGCTAAAAAAATACCAAGTAATGTTGGAAATAATTCTACTACTATTTGTATTCCATCTTTTGCTCCTTTTAAAAATATTTCAAAAACTTTCTTTTTTTCTTTAATTCCATATAAAATAATAATTATAATAATAATTGGAATTGCTGAAACTGATATAAAATTAACAATATTCATTTTTTAAAACCTTTTCATTAAAATTTTCGTTGCTGTTATTCCTACTGTTGCAGCAACAATTGTTGATATCCACACTTGCAAAATCATTGCATTTGGTTGAATTGAACCCAACGAGTTTCTAATTGCAATAACATTTGTTGGTATTAGTTGTATAGAAGCGGTATTTAATAAAATAAACATTACCATTGAATTTGTTAATGTATCTTTTTGGTTGTTTTCTTTTTGCATTGTTTTCATTGCTTTTAGTCCTAATGGAGTAGCCGCATTTCCTAGTCCTAAGAAATTAGCTACTATGTTCATAGAAATTTCTTCTTTAGCTTGCTTATTTTGTTTTAATTCTGGAAATAAAAATTTTATGAATGGTTGAAATGCTTTTGTTAATTTTGACATTAATGATGTTTCTTTTGCAATTTCAATTATTCCATTCCATAAGCAAATGGTTCCGAAAAAAGTAATACTCAATTGTACTGCTGATTCTGCTGATTCAAAAATTCCGTTACTTATCTTTTCTATGTTTCCACTAAAAAATGCATATACAATTGAACTAATAATGAATATTGGCCATATAATATTTAACATTTTTTTCACCTCCATTATTATTTCTTTTTCATCTTATTCTAATCTTTAACTTTTATTACCTTTTAAATAAATATTAATCTTTTTATTAATCTGCAAAAAGTGTCTGAATATTTCAATTTTTATTGCTTTTTAACTCATTTTATGGTATTATAATATCATGATGAATTTTGTCGAAATTTTTGTTTTAAGGAGGTACTATATGAAATCTACCGGAATTGTTAGACGTGTGGATGAATTAGGGAGAGTAGTTATCCCAATTGAACTAAGGAATAAATTCGGAATTTCTGAAAAAGATCCAATTGAAATATATGTAGATGGTTCTTCTATTATCTTAAGAAAATATGAACAAAATTGTATCTTTTGCGGTAATTCAAAGAAATTAGTAGAGTACAAAGAAAAACTAATTTGCGATAAATGTTTAGAAAAGTTATCTGTTATTGATGTTGAGTAAAAACTAGAGGGTGTCCTAGAATAGGAACCCGAAAGCAAAAATTCCAGTGAGAAATCGCTGGAATTTTTGTATTTAAAATTTT
>CANQHC010000037.1 GCA_947623595.1 uncultured Clostridia bacterium
ATTTTTACATACAAAAATTCCAGCGATTTCTCACTGGAATTTTTGCTTTCGGGTTCCTATTCTAGGACACCCTCTTTATTACTTTTTCATAAAGATTTGATAAATTTCATTTTTGTTAACTTTTCTATCTTTTGCTATTTGTTTAATAATTTCTTTTTTTTCTAATCCTAAATTTTCGTAATATTTATATTGCTCTTCTAAAGTCATTTCTCTTTTTTCTTCTTCTTGCTTGTTATCATTCAAATCTAAAATAATAACAAATTCACCTTTTGGATTTTCAGTTGCTGAAATAAGTTCTGTAATGCTTCCATATATTCTTTCTTCATGAATTTTTGTTATTTCTTTTACTAAACAAGCATTTATGTTACCTACTGTTTCTAAAATATCATTCAAAGTTTTTTGTAATTTATGTGGAGCTTCATATAGAATAACTGTTTTTTGTTCTTTTTTTATATTATCTAAAATTTCTTTTCTATTCTTTTTATTTAATGGTAAAAATCCATAAAAAGAAAATTGTTTAGTTGAAATCCCTGAAATAATTAATGCGTTTATTAAGGCACAGGCTCCAGGAATGGGAATTACTTGTATTTTATTTATAATTGCTTCTTTTACTATTTCTTCACCTGGATCTGAAATTCCTGGTGTTCCAGCATCAGTTACTATTGCTATATTTTTGCCATCTCTTGCCATTGAGATAAGTTCTTGGGTTTTTATTTCTTCATTATGTCTATGATAACTAATTAATGTTTTAGTAATTTCAAAATGATTCAATAATTTTAAAGTATGTCTTGTATCTTCAGCAGCAATAATGTCAACTTGTTTTAATACTTGAAGTGCTCTAAATGTAATATCTTCTAAATTTCCAATTGGAGTAGCTACTAAATAAATTATTCCTGACATTTTTCTTTCCTCCATGTTAGTTTTATAAGTTCCTTTCCATAAAAAATTTTATTTATTATATATTTTTAATATTTCGTTTGTATAATTTCCATCTTCTTCATATATATATAATGGTTTTTCTATTTTTAAAAATGCTTTTGCATTTTTTACAGCTTTTATTAGTACTAAATTTGGTGCATTTTTTATATTTGATTGTACAGTTCTAAAAGTTTTAGGTTCAATTTTATATTTACGTAAAAGACTTATAATATCTACTAATCTTTCTGGTCTATGTACTAAATAAAGATTTCCTTTATCTTTTAATAAATATTGACTCATTTGAATAAAATCTTCTAAATCAGCTGTTATTTCATGTTTTGAAATTAACTTTGTTTCTGATTCGTTTATTCTTCCTGTTCCTATTTTTTTATATGGTGGATTTGTTATAACTGCATCAAATATATTTTTTTCATAAATATTCTTTAAATTTTTAATATTTTCATTTATAATTTCAATTCTTTTTTCAAGTTTATTTAAGTAAACACTTTTTTTAGCCATTTCTGCTACATCTTTTTGAATTTCGATTCCCGTTATTTTTGTATTTTCTGTTTTAGCAGATAATAAAATTGGTAATATTCCCGTTCCAGTTCCTAAATCTATTATTTTACTTCCTTGTTTAATTTCTTTTGCAAAATCTGATAATAATACACTATCTATCCCAAAACAAAAACCTTTTTTATTTTGAATAATTTTCAAATTTTTAATTTGTAAATCATCTATTCTTTCATTTTCTTCTAATTTAATTTCCATATCTATATTATTAAGTTCGTTATCCTTTCTTTATTTTATAATAAGCATATATTAAATATATCATAAAAAAAGCTTTTTGAAAATGCTTATGTGCATTATTTGCCAATTTATGGCTATCATTGTGGTTTACATATTTATTTTATGTTTATCTTTTTCACATTTTTTCTGTCTTTTCATAAAATAATAATAATTAATTTAAAATAGGAGGATATTTATATATGAGTAATTCTTCAAAAAAAAATAATAATAAATTTGATTTTAAAAAAAGAAAAGAGAATACTGTTAATTCTCTTTTCGAAGTAGAATATTTTTTAGGAAATTTAAAAAATATTTTTAATGGTATTAAATTATATGAAATTTTAAAAAAATAGTTTTTATATATCTTTATTTTCTGCTTTTTCTATTCTAACAAATGGATTATTAAAAGAAATTTCTTTATCTTTAAAAGATTGATTTTCTTTTCCATTAATAAGGATTTTCATACTATTTACCTCATTTAATTCTGTTAATGTGTTTACAATTGAATAAATTGTATTACTTTCTTCTTCTAATCCTCCAATATGATTATCAATAAATTCCTTTGACAGATCTACATATATTGTATCTCCTTTTAGTTCTGTTTTTAATATTCTTGTTCCTTCTGGTATTGTTGATTTTAAATTTTCACTTTTAGGTGTTTCTAATAGTAGTTTAAATAGCGTAGTATATGGATCTGTTAACAAGTCTTTAACATCAACTAACCTTCCTTCTGGCATTAACTCTTTCGTTTCTTTGTTTTCATAATAAAGAGTAACTATAGTTTGCCTCATTTGTTCATCACTTATTTCTTCTTGTGGTTCAATTTCTGCTTCTTCTATTGGTTTTGATTTTCTTGATAGTAAATAGCTCCCTATTGCTATTATTCCTATAATTAATATAGCTACAATTATAATCATCCTTTTTTTATTCATATTTATCCTCTCCTTTTCTAACTTGTACTACTGCTCTATTGTTATGCTTATTCTAAAAAATTTAGAACTTTTTATATAAAATAAGATAAATTTACAATTATTAGTTTGTTTGAAAATCATTATATTGTTTCACTAATTAATTTATTTATTACTTTTGGATTATTTTCTATTTTTTATGGTAAAATTTTTATATATTTAATTTGACTTTCTGGCACATTTATAATAAACTTTATGATAAATAATTTTATTTTGAATATTATGGAGGATTTTATGGCAAAAATAAAAGATCCCGTAAGTGGATTTTCTCATTTAATTGGTGCCATCCTTTCAGTGGCTGGATTGGTTTTTTTAATTATTTATTCAGCTTTGTTTGGTGAAGGAGCATGGGACATAGTTACATTTACTATTTTTGGAGTTAGCTTAATTTTATTGTATACTTTTAGTAGTTTGTATCATTTATTAAATTTAAAAGAAACAGGCACTAGAGTTTTTCGTAAATTTGATCATATTATGATTTATATTTTTATAGCTTCTTCTTACACTCCAATTTGTTTAGGCCCTTTAAGAGGTGGATGGGGTTGGAGCATATTTGGAGTTATATGGGGAGTTGCTATATTAGGTGTACTTTTAACTGCCATTTGGATTAATGCTCCTAGATGGCTTACAACAGGAATTTATTTGGCAATGGGCTGGACTGTTATTATTGCAACTTATCCTTTAATTACGACTTTCTATCGCTTAAATGCTTTAGGATCACTTTTATGGCTACTTGCTGGTGGAATTTTATATACAATTGGCGGAATTCTATATGGTTTAAAATGGCCAAAATTAAAAAATAAATATTTCGGATTTCATGAACTTTTTCATATTTTTATTTTACTTCGGTAGTTTATGTCACTTTATTTTTATTTTTGGTTACTTACTTTATATTTAATTATTAGAATATTTATATAGTAATATGTAAAATTAAAAAATGGAACAAATTAAATATTTCGTTCCATTTTTTATACCTAATTATTTAGTGTTGAATTACTCTATTATATCCAACAACTGTTACATTTTTTGGAACTTCTTTTAATATAGTACTATTTGCTCCTATTTTTACATTGTTTCCTATTTTTATTGGTCCTAACACTTTTGTTCCCGCACCAATCATAACATTATCTCCAATATCTGGATGCCTTTTATTTTTATCCTTACCTGTTCCACCCAATGTTACATCATGATATATAGTACAATCATTTCCTATAGTTGCTGTTTCCCCTATTATTATTCCCATTCCATGATCTATAAAAAGTCTTCTTCCAATTTTTGCTCCTGGGTGTATTTCTATCCCCGTAAAGAATCTTCCTATTTGTGATATTAGCCTCGCCAAAAAATATAATCTATATCTATATAAGAAATGTGAGATTCTATAAAATATTAAAATATGAAAACCCGGATATAGAATTATCGCTTCTAATATTGTTTTACAAGCAGGGTCTTTCATTTTTATATTTTTAGCATCTTCATAAAGCTCTTTAAGTAACCTCATTATACCCTCCATTTTTTATATTTTATATATTATATGTTATTGCCATGTACTTTGACATAAGTTTCTTTTTTAGATTACATAATTAAATTATGTAATCCTTTTTTCCTTCTTAAATATCTCTCCTATGAAAAATAATTTTCCTCATAGGGATTTTTTACTTACATTAGTTTCTATTCCCATGATTTTACATTGACAAAATAGCCTTTTTTGTATAAAATTAGGGTGATTATGTAGAAATAATTAGCATAAATTTAAGATTATGAATTTGCTTATAAAAAGGAGATATAATATTCATGAAACAACTATTACATGTTGGTTTAGACGTAGGTTCTACTACTGTAAAAATCGTTATTATGGACGAAGATTTCAATACTTTATATACTGATTATCAAAGGCATTTTTCTGACACTAAAAATACAGTTTGTCAAGTATTAGAAAATCTAGCAAAAGAATATAAAGATTCTGAATTTAGCATTGCTTTAACGGGTTCTGGTGCTATGAGTGCAGCAAAATTTTTAGATCTACCATTTATTCAAGAAGTAGTTTCTTGTAAACGAGCTGTTGAAAAATACATTCCACAAACTGATGTAGTTATTGAACTTGGCGGTGAAGATGCTAAAATTATCTATTTTGATAAATCAATTGAACAACGTATGAATGGAACTTGTGCTGGCGGTACAGGTGCATTTATTGATCAAATGGCTTCTCTTTTACATACGGATCCTATTGGTCTAAATGAACTTGCCAAAAATCATAAAATGATTTATCCAATTGCTTCTCGTTGCGGTGTTTTTGCAAAAACAGATATACAACCACTTTTAAATGAAGGTGCTGCAAAAGAAGATATCGCTGCTTCTATATTTCAAGCTGTTGTTAATCAAACAATTAGTGGTTTAGCTTGTGGCAGACCTATCCGTGGAAAAGTAGCATTTTTAGGTGGTCCATTAAATTATTTATCAGAACTTCGCTCACGTTTTATAGAAACTCTACATTTAGAAGGTGACTCTATAATTATTCCAGAAGAGGCACATCTTTTAGTAGCCAAAGGAGCTGCTATTGACTCTGTTAACTCTTCTCATCCAATTACAGCTTCAAAATTAAAAAGCAAAATTGAAATGTTACGAGTTTCGCACGATGACACCTCATATCCTCTTTCCCCTCTATTTTCTATTGATGCTGAATATACTGAATTCAAGGAAAGACATAATAAAGAAAAAGTAAAAAAAGGTGATTTAAGAACCTATGAAGGTGACTGCTTTGTTGGTATTGATGCCGGATCAACTACCACAAAACTTGTAGTAATTGACCGTGAGGGTACTTTGCTATATTCTTTATATAATAGCAATGAAGGTAATCCTCTCCAAAGTGTTATAAAGATGTTAAAAGAATTATATAAGCAGTTACCAGAAAAAGCAGTAATTCGCTTTAGTGGAGTAACTGGATATGGTGAAAAACTTGTACAAACTGCTTTAAATGTGGATTTGAATGAAATTGAAACAATTGCTCATTATACTGCTGCAAAAGAATTTATGCCTAAAGTAACAAGTATTGTAGACATCGGTGGTCAAGATATGAAATATATTCGCATGAAAAATGGTGCTATTGACAATATTATGTTAAATGAAGCTTGTTCTTCTGGCTGTGGTTCTTTTATTGAAACATTTGCAAAAAGTTTAAATTTATCTATAGAAGAATTCGTAAACTCTGCTCTAGAAGCTAGAAGGCCTGTTGACTTAGGTTCTCGTTGTACAGTTTTTATGAATTCAAAAATAAAACAAGCTCAAAAAGAGGGATATTCTGTTGGAGATATATCAGCAGGACTTTCTTACTCTGTTATAAAAAATGCCATTCAAAAAGTTATGAAAGTTAGGGATGTAAAGACTTTAGGGTCACACATAGTTGTTCAAGGTGGTACTTTTTATAATGATGCTGTTTTGAGAGCTTTTGAATTAATTGTTGGTAAAAATGTTGTAAGACCTGATATTGCAGGTTTAATGGGTGCTTATGGTGTTGCATTACTTAGTAAAGAACAATATGAAGCAAATTTAGATATGAATTATACGTCTACTTTGGCCAAATTAGAAGATTTAGATAAATTACAAATTGATATCAGTCATGTACGTTGTAATGGTTGTGAAAATCATTGTTTATTAACTATAAATAAATTTAATAATGGCTCAAAATACATTTCTGGAAATCGTTGTGAAAAAGGTGCTGGAAATGTATCTCAGGACAAAAAAGATTTACCTAATTTAATGAAATATAAATATGAAAGAATTTTTAATTATGTTCCTTTAGAGGAAAAGGATGCACCTCGTGGAGTTATTGGTATTCCTAGAGTTTTAAATATGTATGAGGATTATCCATTTTGGTTTACATTTTTAACTAATTTAGGTTTTAGGGTTATTTTATCAGAAAAAAGTAATAGAAAAACTTATGAAAAAGGAATGGAAAGTATGCCATCTGAATCAGTTTGTTTCCCAGCAAAACTTTCCCATGGTCATATAGTTGGTCTTATAAAGCAAGGTATAAAAACTATATTCTATCCTTGTATGCCATATTCTCGAAAAGAATATTCAAAAGCAGACAATCACTATAACTGCCCTATTGTTATTTCATATTCTGAAGTGTTAAAAAATAATGTTGAGGAATTAAAAGATATTAAATTTTTAAATCCATTCTTACCATTTGATCCAAAAACGCTTGCAGAAACAATTTTAAATTTACCAGAATTCGAGGAATATAATTTTACTAAAAAAGAATTATTATTAGCTGCCAAAAAAGCGGAAGCTGAATATCAAAAATGTAAAAAAGATATCAGAGATAAAGGTCAAGAAACTTTAGATTACATGGAAAAAAATAACTTGAAAGGTATTGTTTTAGCAGGTCGACCTTATCATGTAGACCCAGAGGTAAATCACGGCATTGACACATTAATTACTAGTCTTGGTCTTTGTGTTCTTACTGAAGATAGCATTAGTAATCAAACTGAAGTAAAACGACCTATTCGTGTAGTTGATCAATGGGTTTTTCATGCACGTCTTTATGCTGCTGCTGATTTCGTTGGAAAACATAATAATTTAGAACTTGTCCAATTAAATTCATTTGGTTGTGGAGTTGATGCTGTAACAACTGATCAAGTGGAAGAAATTTTACATAGCTATGATAAAATGTATACCTTAATAAAAATAGATGAAATTAATAATTTAGGAGCTGTTCGAATTCGTATTCGCTCACTTCTTGCTAGCATGAAAAAAAGAGAACAAAATAATGATGTCCAAAAAGGAAACGGTAACTACGAAGTAAATAAAAAAATATTTACTAAAGAAATGAAAAAAGATTATACCATTTTAATACCACAAATGGCTCCAATTCACTTTGAATTACTAGAATCTGCTGTACGCTCTTGTGGATATAAAGTAAAATTATTAAGCCAGTGTACTGCCCATACTGTTGAAACAGGATTAAAATATGTTAACAATGATGCTTGTTATCCTTCTATTTTAACAACCGGTCAAATGATTGAAGCCTTAGAATCAGGAGAATATGATCTAAATAAAACTGCATTGATTATGTCTCAAACGGGTGGTGGATGTAGAGCAACAAATTATATTGGATTTATTCGTAAAGCTCTAAAAGATGCTGGATTTGAAAATATTCCTGTAATATCATTTAATATAGTAGGAATGGAAAAAATGCCAGGTTTCAAAATTACTATGCCTTTAATAGAAAGATTATTAAAAATGGTAGTATACGCTGATCTTTTGCAAAAAATGTTAACAAAAAATCGAGCATATGAAGTACATAAAGGTGAAACTCAAAAACTATTTGACGAATGGATGGAAAAATGTAAAAAATTATTAGAAAAGTCCTCTTTAAAACAATTTAAGCAGAGTATTTACGATATAGTAAATGACTTTGAAAAAATTGAATTAGATACCTCAATTGTAAAGCCTAAGGTAGGAATTGTTGGTGAAGTATTAATAAAATACCATCCTTTTGGAAATAATTTCGTAGCAGATAAATTAGAAGAAGAAGGTGCAGAAGTAATTTTACCAGATTTTATGGGATTTATAAAATTTATAGCTACACATAAAATTACATTTAATCAATTGATAAAAACAGACAAAGTAAAGGCAAAGCTATTTAAAACTGCTATAAAATTAATTGACTTATTAGAAAAAGATGCTAGAATTGCTTTGTCACAATCTAAAAAAGGATATTTATTACCTTGCAATATTTTTGAATTAGAAACAAAAGTAAAAGACATTTTGTCTATTGGAAACCAAACAGGTGAAGGTTGGTTTTTAACAGCAGAAATGGTTGAATACATTGAACATGGAATTCCAAATATAATTTGTGTACAACCTTTTGCATGTCTTCCAAATCATGTTGTCGGAAAAGGTGTTATAAAAACAATACGCTCTATGTTTCCTGAAGCTAATATTTCACCTATCGATTATGATCCTGGAGCAAGTGAAGCAAATCAAACCAATAGAATTAAATTATTAATGACAGTCGCTAAGGATAACTTAAAAAAGCAACAAAAAGAAATAAAAATTACACAATCGGAAAATGTTAAAAAACCAACATTAAAAAAAGTAAAAGTGAAGGTATAATTGTATACATAATTTTAAAAGGAGAAATCAAGGAAATGATGGATAAAATAAAAAAAATAATAAATTCTAATATTTTTATCTTTATCATTATTTTACTTGTAATTTCTCCTATTATTTTATCTAGACCATTAAATAATTTAGATGAAATTTGGAATTACAATTTTGCTAGAAATATAGCTGATGGATTAACTCCATACAAAGATTTTAATATGGTAACTACACCTTTACTTCCATTCATTTGTGCACTTTTTTTAGCTTTATTTGGCAATGAATTAATTATCATGAGATTTTTAGCAATATTATTAATTAGTTGTATTTTCTTTTTAATTTATTTAATATTAAAAAAATTAAAAATTAATTCTTTTTATATTTTTATATTTTTATTATTTTTATTGCTTGCATTTAAAGATCATATTTGTATAGATTATAATTTTGCAACATTAGCAATTGTTTTATTACTTATTTATCTTGAATTTACAAAGATATCAAATAATAATTGTTATTTCAATTATTCATTTACTCTTTATTTTATTATACGGAGTATTATGTAGTCTTTGTATTTTATTAAAACAATCTACTGGTATAATAATTGCGTTTATTAGTATCGCTTATCCTATTTTATTAATAAAAAATAAAAATGATTTAAAAAAATATATAAAAATAACTTTAATAAAAATTTTAGGAATTTGTATTCCTGTTATTTTATGTATATTATATTTGTTATTTAATGAAGCTTTTTTAGATTTTGTTGATTATGCAATTCTTGGAATTAAAACTTTTTCAAATTCTATTCCATACTATAATCTATTTAATTCTGATAACATAATTGTTAAATTTTTAAGCTTTATTATGCCTTTTTCTATATTATTATCTGGAATATATTTATTTATAAAAAAAGATAAAAATTTATTATGCTTTTTCTTTTATGGAATATCATTATTAATCATTGTTTTTCCTATATCAGATGATATTCATTTTTTAATAGGTATTACTCCTCTAATTATATTAATTTATTATTTATTATCTATTATATCAAAAAATATAAAAAATAAAATCGAATCAAAAATAACTGATAAAAAATATTTTAATGTAACAATTTCATTTTTTAAAATTTTTCTAAAATCATTTATTTGTATATATTTGATTTTTTATTTAATATATTCCAATGTTTTACTTATAAGCACTTATCTTAACGCTACACAAATAAATCATAACTTTAAACATTATAAGCAAATCCCTATATCAGAACAATTGCAAAATAAGATGAAATCTATTCAAGAATATATTATTTCACAAGAAAACATAGTTTATATTTTAGATGCTGAAGCTGCAATTTATATGATCTCACTTGATAGATATAATAAAGATTTTGATATGTTTAATAAAGGAAATCTAGGTAGTAAAAATGAAGTTGGAATTATAGAAGAATTAAAACAACTTCCATCTGGAACAAAATTACTTATAAAAAATAATAAATATTCAAAAAATTGGCAAACACCAATGGAGGTTATTCATTTTGTTGAAAATAATTTTAATAAAATTGATGAAATAAATATTTTTGATATTTATGAAATTAACTAAATAGATTTGATAAATTAGATTTTTTATCGTAAACATAATATCTGTTATTATTATAAATTATTACAAACAAAAAAATAAATATTTTTTTGTCTTATTGTAAATTTTTTATGCTTTATTTTAACTATCACAATTTTTTATAACAAAGAATCTTATTTCATTATCCTTATTTGAATTTTATGTAAATTTCGATTTTGTTTTTACCTTTTCAAATTCATTTTTCCGTTTTCTAGTATTCCGAAACTTTTTATCCTATTCTTCGAAGATTTTTTATTAAATTTCATACTCTAATTTTAGATCTTTGCAATTTTTCTCATTACAAACTTGCTTTTACTATATTTTTAAGTGCAACCGCCTTTTATTTTTTGTTTGTCTTTTTGTTATATTACATTTTTTCAATTTTTTTCATTCTTTAAGTCAAAAATTATTACTTTTTTTATCAATAATTTTCATGCAATAATTCACTTTTTTACTGAATACTTTTTTCTATTTATGTAGAAATGTTTTTATTATTTTTATAAATAAAAACATTTTTTATCTAATTAATTTTGTTTTTAATATCTTTTTATTTTCTATTATTTTTTTCTTCTTCTATTTTTTATTTCATCTTTTTTATTTTGTTATTTATAATTATTAAATATTTTATTAACTAAATTTATTTTATTTAATTTTTATTTTTTATAATTTATATAATTCTTTTTAGTTTTTACTTTTTATATTTTTTATTTTCCTATTATTTTTTTTCTTCTATTTTTTATTTCATCTTTTTTTATTTTGCTATTTATAATTATTAAATATTTTATTAACTAAATTTATTTTATTTAATTTTTATTTTTTATAATTTATACAATTTTTTATTTTTTTTATTTTTCTTGATTATATATTTTTTCATTTTATTTTTTTACTTTTAATTTCATTTTTATTTT
>CANQHC010000038.1 GCA_947623595.1 uncultured Clostridia bacterium
CATTTAAAGTAGCTTCAGAATCTTTAACAAATTTAGTTAATTCTTCGTCAGGTTCTTCCTGTGCTGGATGGTAATTGATGTGGCGATTTTGCTTAGAGTAGAGCTGAAAACGTCACATTTAAATTTATTTTATATGCAATTATTTTTTTAGCAGTATTTTTTATTTATTGCAAAAAAGTAATAAAAATATATAGTTTTTGCATTGAATTGCAAATAATATTGATTTTTATAATAAAAAATTGTAAAATATATATAGAAGGTATTTACTAAAAAATCGCAACTGTAAGTTGTCTTCTAAACAATGTAAGAAGGGAATGAATTTTAATATGATTCAAAGAAAAGAATATATTGACAAACTTAAAGATTTTAAAGATAAACAAATAATAAAAGTTATAACAGGGATAAGAAGATGTGGGAAATCCACATTATTAGAATTGTTTAAGCAGTATTTAAAGACCGAAGGAATTGAAGATAGTCAAATTATATCAATAAATTTTGAAGAATTAAAAAATGAAGAATTAAAAGATTATAAAAAATTATATAAATACATTGAGGAAAAAATATGCAATTCTAAAATGAATTATATATTCTTAGATGAAATACAAAATGTTGAAAGCTTTGAAAAAGCAGTAGATAGTTTATTTATCAAAAAAAATGTTGATATATATATAACTGGCTCTAATGCTTATCTTTTATCAGGTGAACTTGCAACATTACTTTCAGGAAGATATGTTAAAATAGAAATGCTACCATTGTCATTTAAAGAATATATGCAAATTTCTTCTTCTAATGATAAATCTAATGCTTTTAGGGAATATCTAGAGTTTGGTTCATTTCCATTTGTAAATGAATTAAATAAGAATAATGTAGCAATAATGAACTATTTAGAAGGAATATATTCTACAGTTTTGTTGAAAGATATTGCATCAAGAAAAAATATACAAAATATAACTACATTACAAAATATAGTTAGGTTTATTATGGACAATATAGGAAATATTACTTCAACAAATAAAATATGTAACACATTAAATTCAAATGGAAAAAGCATATCAATCCATACAGTTGAAGAATATATATCTGCTTTAAAAGACAGCTTTTTTATATATGAAGCCAATAGATATGATATAAAAGGAAAAGAATATTTAAAAAGTCTTGAAAAATATTATGTTGTTGATGTTGGTCTAAGAAATATGTTATTAACCAGTAAAGAAACTAATATAGGGCATTTATTAGAAAACATTGTATATATTGAATTATTACGTAGAGGTTACCGTGTAAGTATAGGAAAAATTGGAAATGAGGAAATTGATTTTGTAGCAACCAATATGGATGATGTAATATATTATCAAGTATGTGCTTCAGTATTAGATGAAGAAACTTTGCAAAGAGAACTTAGACCATTAGATAAGATTACAGACCATTGTCCTAAATATATTCTTACATTAGATAACTTACCAACAGCTTCATATAATGGAATTAAAAGAATTAATGTAATTGATTGGTTATTAAGTTAATATTAAAAATTATATAATTATAATAAAAAAGTATAACTTTGTGAACTTAACCCAAAAAGTGTCTTACTTTTTGGTTAAGTCTTCTCTAAAGTAAAAAAAAATGAGTCCTGTTCGATACAGAACTCATTTATAGTAAAAAATAGCATAAAAGTTATTTAAGACAAATTTTATAAATATTGATATGGTATTACTTTGTTTTTTTCATCCAAATCAATTATTTTATCGTACATACATATAATTCCGCCTTCTCCAACCGTTCCTACTTTTTCTAATACTTTGAAATTTGATAATATCTCTTTACTAGGGTTGGCTGATTTTTTAATTTCTATTGGATATAATTTTCCATTTTGTTCTATTATTAAATCAATTTCCTTTTTTTCTTTATCTCTGTAAAAGTAAAGAGGAGGTCGTAACTCTCCATTATTATAGTAGCTTTTTATAATTTCAACTATCACAAAGTTTTCAAAAAAATTTCCAGCCATATTTCCAGATTCTAGTACATCTTTATTTTTCCATCTTGTCAAATAAGAAACTAAACCTGTATCTAAAAAATATATTTTAGGTGTCTTTACAGCCCTTTTTACTATATTATTATAATATGGCTCTAATAAATATACAATGTTAGATGATATTAAAATAGATAGCCATCTTTGAGCAGTAGGAACAGTTATTCCTACTTCACTTGCTACACTATTTAAATTTAAAAGTTGGCCAATCCTACTTGCTAATGCAGTCATAAATTTTAGAAAAGTTAAAGTATGTCCAACTTGAGTTAAATTTCTAACATCTCTTTCTATATAAGTATTTACATATGTTGTATAATGCATTTCAAAATCACTTTCTTCTTGGTATAAAGCAGGCATTGTTCCTTTATGAATAATATCCCAAATTTCATTATATGAAATTTTAGTATTATATTTTTCTCTTTCTTTAAGATATGTTTGAGTTGGAATAAATTCTTTGTGAAAATCTATTTCTTTTATTTCTCTTAAACTTAATCCTAAAAGATTTAATATGCCAATTCTTCCGGCTAAACTTTCGCTCACATTTTTCATTAAATGAAATTGTTGAGAACCTGCTAAATAAAACATTGCTTTTTGTTCACTATTATCTATTTCTATTTTAATATACCTAAGTAAATCAGGTGCATATTGTATTTCATCAATAATAATAGGTGTAGTGTGTGATTTTATAAATAAATTAGGATCTTCATTGGCAGCTTGATTTAATAGCATATCATCTAAAGTAATATAGTTTATATTCGATTTTAAATTCTTAAGCATAGTTGTTTTACCTACTTGTCTAGCACCAGTTACTAAAATAGTTCTAAAAATTTTTTCCTGCTTTTTTATAACTTCTTCAGCATCTCTTTTTATATATTTCATATTGTTCCTCTCTCCGACTATATTAATATTAAATATAATTATAGTCAAGCTAATTAGCTTTGTCAATATTATAATTTTACGTTTTATATTATTTATTCTTGTTATCAAATATGTGTAAAGCAAATTCTAAATTTCATATTTTATCATTTATTTTTGTTAAGTATTGTTAAAAATGCGAAAAAGTGATACAATTTAAGTATAATAAATGCAAATGAAATCGCAAAAATCATATTTATTTAAGGAAGGTGTTAATTTTGAAAAGATTATTATATAAGAATTTAATAGAATGGAAAAATTCTAAAGATAGAAAACCATTAATAGTTAAAGGTGTAAGACAATGTGGCAAAACATGGCTGTTAAAAGAATTTGGAAAAAATAATTATGAAGATGTTGCTTATTTTAATTTTGAAGGTAATGATATCTTGCAAGAAAGATTCGAACAGGATTTAGACGTTTTAAGAATAATAGAGGAATTAAGCATACTAAATAATAAAATCATAAAACCTGGCAGCACTTTAATAATTTTTGATGAAATTCAATTTTGTAATAAGGCTTTAACATCTTTAAAATATTTTTATGAAAATGCACCAGAATATCATATAGTTTGTGCAGGATCATTATTAGGAATTACTCTTTCAAAACCATTATCTTTTCCTGTTGGTAAAGTGGATTTTTTGGATTTAAGGCCTATGAATTTTTATGAGTTTTTACTAGCAAATGATGAGCAAATGTTGGTAGATTATTTAGAAAAAAATATGAATAATATGCAGATAACTTTTGAAAATAAGTTAGTGAATTATTTAAAATATTATTATATAGTTGGTGGAATGCCTGAAGTAGTTGATAAATGGATTGAAAGTAAAGATATAGAACAAGTAGAAAAAATTCAAGATACAATATTAAATTCCTATGAATTAGACTTTGCTAAACATGCTCCTTTATCTGATACTCCAAAATTAAGTCTAATATGGGATTATATTCCAAGAGAGCTTTCAAGGGAAAATTCAAAATTTGTGTATGGACATGTAAAACAAGGTGCTAGAGCAAAAGATTTAGAAGATGCACTGCAATGGTTAATATCTGCAGGTTTATGCTATAAAGTAAATAAAATAGAAAAGCCTAATATCCCTATATCAAGCTATATAAATGCACAAAATTTCAAAATATATATGTGTGATGTTGGATTACTTAGAAGAAAAGCTAAAGTAGATGCTAGTATTATTCTATCAAATGATACACAAATTTATACAGAATTTAAAGGAGCAATGGCGGAAAACTTTGTACTATTAGAGCTAATCTCTTTGAATAATGATACACCATTTTATTGGACATCTGGAAATACTGCAGAAGTTGATTTTATATGGCAATTAAAAGATAAAATAATCCCAATTGAAGTGAAATCAGGAGAAAACTTAGGATCAAGAAGTTTAACTTTATATCGACAAAAATATCAACCCAAAATATCATTAAAGGTATCGATGAAAGGATTAAATATTCAAGAAAATATAATAAATATACCACTATATTTATTATGGAATTTAAAAAAATTAGTAAAATAGATAAATGAAAGATTTAAGAAATTTTCTTCTTAAGTCTTTTATTTTGTCTTTATCCTAAAAAACTTCTTCTCGGCTCTACTCTAAGCAAAATCGTCGCATCAGTTACCATCCAGCACAGGAAGAACCTGACGTATTAGATACAGCAAAAGAAACTGCAGTTGCACAATTAGAAAAATACAAAAACTTTATGGCAGATGCAGATAATGAAGCATATAAAGGTGGACTATCAGCAATAGAAAAAGCTATTACTAATGTTGGCAATGCAACAACAGAAGAAGAAGTACAAGAAATTCTTAACAATGCGATAAATAGTGTTGACGAAGACACTAAAAAGGCAATGGCTGATTTAGAAAAAGAAAGAACAGATGCATTAGCAAGTTTACAAAAATATGTAGATACCCTATCAGAAGTAGAAGGATTAACAGAAGCTGATAAAGCAAGAGTTCAAAGCTTAGTTAATGAAGCTAAAGGCAAAGTTAATGCAGCAAATTCAGAAAACGCTGTAAAAGTTGCTATGACAGCCTGCGAGAACGTATTGGAAGCAGGATTCAGAGATGTAGCTCTAACAAAAGCTGTTAATGAAGCAGTAAGTGCTTTGGAAGCATATAAAGATCCTTCTAAACCGGGAATGAATACATATATTGACGAACAAATTAAAATCATTAAAGAGATGCTTAAGGATTCAACAAAAAAGATGAGTGACGTTAAAAATGCATTAAGTACAGCAAAGGAAACAGCAGATCCATTGAAAAAAGCTCAAGAAGATGCATATGCTGAAATACAAGAATATAGAGATTATGTAGCAAAAGATACTTCTTTAGATGATACAAAAAAAGGTCTAATAAATGGAGAATTAGATACTGTACTAAAAGCTGTAAATGATGCTGATGCTGATACTGAAGTAGCCGCTGCTCTTGAAGGACTAGATACATTTATGGATACATATGCTGACGTTAAAGCAGGAGTAGCATTAGAAAATGCTAAAAAGGAGTTAGCAGCTAAATATCAAGATTATCTAGTTGAGTTAGCACCATATTTAGCAAGTTCAAGTGAAAACGTAAAACCAATAGCAGAAAATGCACAAGCATCTATGAAAAAAATTGCTGAACCTGAAAAAGACTTTACAACTGCAGCAGAAGTAAATGCAGCTTTAGATAAACTAAAAGAATTATATGAAGAAGGTAAAGATGACAAGAATGCTCCAACAGATCCTGGAGTTAGTGGATTCTATAAATTATCAGATCTTAAAGATAAAGATATTGTAGAAGGAGAAGTAATGGCTAACTTTGTAGGATATAAAGCAATATTAGAACATAATGATACACTTGCTAAAAAGAATGATAAAGAAGATAAAGAAAAATTAGCAGAAACTTTGAAAAATGCTGAAGAAACATTAGCATTATATGAAAAAGTTTTAAAAGATGATGCTGCAATAGCAGAATTAAAATTATCGTCAGAAGATATTTCAAACATTCAAAAATGGATAGATTCAACAAGAACAGCTATAAATGCTGCTACTGGTGCTTCTGGAGTAAATAGTGCTATGAATTTATTGAATGGAGATTCTAATAGTTTCTTAGCAACATATTATCCTACATATAAGAAATATGCAGATAGCTATGACCTTAGTCATGCAAAAACAGAAGTATTAGCAAAATTAAAAGAACTTAAAGAGCAATATAAAAATGCAAATAAATACTATACAGACGTAAAAAATACAATTGATACAAACATCACAACATTAGAAGAATGCACTAATGCTACTGCTGTAAGAGCTAAATTACAAGAGGTAGAAAAGAAAATTGAAATTGCAGAAAAGAAAGAAGAATTGGAAATAGCAAAACAAGAAGCAATCAGCAAATTAAATGAAGCATTATTAAAAGTTAACGATGCCTCTGATGCAGATGCAGTAAAAGCTGCAATTGTAGCATTACAAAATAAAATTACAGCTTTAGACTATGATGGAGACCAAAAATTAAATACACCAGCTGACGTACAAAAAGCAGTAAGTGATGCAGATGAGGAAATTCAAGATCTTCTTCAAGAAGTTGAAGACAAGAGAATACAAGACCTAAATAAAGCAAAAACTCCTATATTAGCAGTTATTGACAATTACATTGAAATTGCAAACGCAATTGCAGATAATCCAGTTGCAGCACAATTAAATAGATATAGAAGTGCCGTTAGTTCAGCAGCTACACAAGCAGATTTAGATAAAATTTGTGACCTTGATGATGCACCAAAACCAAGTGCTTGGACATCAGAATTCTATATTTATATTAAAAATCAATGTCCAGTATTAGATGCACAATATGATGCGTTATTCAATGCAAGTACTGGATTGAAAGTAAAAGAAGAGTATGTTAATGAAAAAGATCAAGAAAAATTAGCCTTAATAAGTAAAGCAATAGAAGATATTAAAGCAATAAAAGCTAATACTAAAGCAGAAGCAACAGCAGAAATTAGTAAAATTACTGAAAAACTAACTACAGATTTATCAAAAGTTGATACTGATAATAATGCAGTAAATGAAGCTAAAAAGAAAGCAAAAAAAGCTATAACTGATGAGATTGAAAAATATAAAGAAGATGTAGAATTTAAAAATCAATTAACTAGTGCTGTACAAGAATATATTGATAATATTGATGCAGTAACAAGGGCTGATGCAAATTATCAAGCGACTATCAATACTAACCAAACAAATGCTCTTGCTATAATTAATACAAAGATTTCACAAAAAATTATTGAGACAGTAGTAACAACAGATGTTGTAAAAGAAGAAGAATTAGAAAAGGTTCAGAGTCAACTTTTAGGTCAAGATGTAAGTAACTTTTCTGATGATTTATCATGTGAAGCAGTTTCAGGAAAAGCAGATACTTATAAAGTAAGTGGTACATTAAAGAAAATATCAAATTTTACACAATTCGGTAGTGGTAATGATGCTGAAGGTAATTATTTACCATTAGTAATAAAAAATGATTTTGCACAAAAAATTACATGTGAATTAACAGGAACTGGTACTAAACATCCAGGTGCAATAGAGTTAAAAGATGGTGATAATGTATTTATTGCACAAATTAACAATGAGAAAGAGCAAAAAATTATAGTTAAATACTATTCAAATGCTAAGGATGCAACTCCAGCAAAAACAATAACATATGAATTGGATGGTTTGACCTTAACAAAATAGTAACAAAAATATATAACGAAAAAAGAAGAGAATACCCTATGAGGGATCTCTTCTTTTTTATTTTCTTTACTATTCTTGGGCTTTAAATTCTACATTATATGTGAATTCTTCTCCATCTGTGCCAACTATTTTAAATGTTAAAGTTTTACCTTGTAAATCACTTAGTTTAGATTCTTTAGAAGGTGCTTCTACACCAGCTTTTTTCATTGCTGCTTTAACTACTGCTTTTAAGTTATCAAGTGAAACTTCAGTAGCACTTACAGTAACTTCACTATCTTCAGCTTTAATTTTAGTAATTTTATCAGCTGCTTTCTTCAATTCATCTACAAAATTTTGACCAACAGCCGAAAGAATTTCTCCCATAGTCTTAGAGTCTTGACCTGTAGCTATAGTGCAGACTGTTTTGTCATCACCTTCTGTAGAATATGTTAAATATCCTGATGTACTTTCATTAAACTTAGTTGTCACACTACTTACAACACCTTGTACTGCTGCTTTTGTTATATTTTTTTGTAATTTTATACCACTTAAGTCATATTCAACTGTTGCATCTGCTGGTTGAGCAGCTTTCTCTTTTATATAGTATTCAACCTTTAATTTTAATCCTCCAGTAACAGTTTGGTTATCTGATTCTGTTAAATCTGCAACTCTTACTATATATATACCATTTTCATCGCTAACTACTTTATTAGCATCAGATCCGCCTTCTACTTTAACATCAATTGCTTTTGCATATTTATTTGCAATTTTTAATACTAAAAAGTATCCTGTTTTATTAGTAGTATCAAATTCTGTCCAATCTTTTTCAACTGGTAGTAATGTTCCAGCAGAAAAATTAAATGAAGATTTATCTCCAGAAACTACAAGTTCTTCCTTAACTAATTCATCTATTGTCTTATTTTTGTATGTTCCATTTAATGCTGTTTTACTTACATCTGCTGCTTTTATTTCACTTACTAATTGTGCTTTTACATATTTTTCAATAGTTGCTAATGCTTCATTTTTAATAGTTGTAAATGTTGTTTCATAAGCATTTTTGTCATCTAAAGGAACTGCTTTAATTCTAGCTTCATAATCTTTTACTAAATCTTTTAAAGCTGCTTGTACAGTACCATCTTCGTATTTGCTTATTTCTTCTGAAATAGCATCTAAAGCTGCTTTTTGTTTTGTTTTGTAATTGCTTTTAGCTGTAGTTATTTCAGTAACAGCTGTTTTTAAATCATCTTTAATTTTAGTTATTGCTTCATCACCTTTTGATTTATCTGTTTCTGTGATTGCTTTTATTTTGTCAATTGCTTCATTTACTTTAGCTACAACATCTGCATCGGCATTTTCACCATCAAAGTATTTTTCATAACCATTTGTTTCATCATCACTTAGTAAAAGATCTATAGCTTCTTTTTGAGCTTTTAATACTTGACATGATTTTTCAATATATGATTCTAATTCGGCTTTTGCTGCATTTACACTTTCAGCATCTTTCTTTGATGCAATTAAGTTTTTGTAATTATTTAATTGATTAATAACTGTTTGATTTCCAGTTACTGTTGCAATGTCAAGATAATTATTTACCAATTCTTGTGCTGTTTTTAGAGCTTCTTGATATGCATCTTGCTTTTCTTTTTCTATTATAGCAAGTTCATCTTGTAAATCTTCATCATAACGTTTTTCTATATCTTGAACATCTTTAGGTGTCTTTTTATTAGTTCCTCCATCATATTTAAGAGCACTAATTTCTTCAATGGCTTTTGATACTTTTCCTTGAACAACAGGTTTGTCAGATTTTTCTAGAATCTCAGTATATTTTTTAATAGCTCTTGCTTTTTCAGCTTCTAATTCATCTGATTTAACCTTTATATCTATTGCATCTTCAATAGAAGTAAGTTTTAAATTTACATCTGCAGCAGTTTTTGTTGGTGCAGTATAACCATTTATATCTGTAATAGCTGCTTCGATTTTTGATAATAATGTTCTATCTTCTTTATAAGTTTCTTTATATTCAGCTAATTTTGCTAATGCTGAAGTTTTTGCATGTTCAAATTCATAATTATTTGCATAATCTGCATATGGTTTATAATAAGTATCTAAATATCCATCAACTGATCCTTTACTTTTTCTTAGTAGTTCCATAGCCTTATTAACTTCTGATTCTTTTGTAGCACTAGAAACTGATTTTCTTGTTACATCAATCATTTCTTGAATACTAGCAATATCATCTTGTGATAATTCTAAAGCTTCTATAGCTTCTGTATCATTTAGAACAGTTTGATATAAATCTAATACTTCTATAGCATTTTCTTTAGCAGCTGCACATTTTTGTTTGTCTTCTGCTTCTTTTTCTGCAGCTTTTTCTGACATATAAACTAAAGCACCTTTTTTAGCTGGATCAGCTTCAGTACCTTTTTCACCTATATAACCTCTGAAAGCAGCATCAGTATCATTTACTTTACTAATATCAAATGGATCAGCTTCTAAATCAGTAAAATCTGGTTTATTTTTACCACCTTTTCCATATAAAAGTTCTTTTATTTTACTGGTTACTGCTACTACTTCTTCAGCACTAGAATCTTCTTCTACTGTTTCCATAGCATCTTCTATAGCTTTACGAGCTTTTTCAGCTACTTTTTTAACATTTTCATCTGAACTTGATAAATATTGACTTAATTCTGTTAAAGCATTTTGATATGTTGCTTGTAATTCATTATTTGCAGCTTGCAATTCAGTACCACTTACAACTTCACTATATGATCCTTTCATGAAATCATTAAATTGTTTAATAGCACCTTTTGAAGCTTCTTTAAGATCAGTAAGCTCGTTATCAAAAATTTCTTCTACGCTATCTGAATTAGCAATTAATCCTTTAACTGTTTCAATTTCTCCACGAATAATATTTTTTTCTTCTGGTGAAAGTGAAGAATTAGCAGTTAAATAATCTTCATACTCTTTTAGATAAGCATAAGCTTTTTCTTGAGCTGTTTCTACTGGAGCAATTTCTTTTAAAGTTGTATTTTTTGTGCTTTTAATTGTTTCTTTATTAGTTTCTTTCTTTATGCTTTCAATTGCTTCATTTATTTTTTTCTCTAATGCTGGTTTTGATGAATCTCTATGTTCTTCTAATGCTGCAATTGCTTCTTTTCTAGTTTTTTCAAGATCAACATTATTATATTGTCCTATTAATGTACTAAATTTAGTTTCAGCTGCTGTAAGTTCTTCTTCTGAATTTGCAGCTTCTATGTCTTTTTTAGCTTGTTTAATAATATTTTCAACTCTTGTTTTGTCTTCAGGTGTTAAACCTTCTACTTCTGATAAAACATCTTCATATGCTTGTAAATTATCAAATGCATCTTGTTTTTTATCATTTAGTAATTCCATTTTATCATCTATTTCAGAATCAGCAGATTTAATATCTTCTAAAGCCTTATTTAAAAGATTTTCAACATCTTCTTTTGTTTCAGCAGCATTAATATCTTCTTCTGCCTTTGTTATTATACCTAATATTTGCTCTTTCATAGCATCACTATTTGCTTTTTCATAATCTTTATAAGGTTTTAATTGTGCAACTGCAGTTTCTTTTGCCGTATCTAATACGTCAGGTTCTTCCT
>CANQHC010000039.1 GCA_947623595.1 uncultured Clostridia bacterium
TTTTATGTATCCTGCTCTACTCTAAGCAAAATCGCCACATCAATTACCATCCAGCACAGGAAGAACCTGACGTATTAAATACAGCAAAAGAAGCTGCAATTGCACAATTAGAAAAATACAAAAACTTTATGGCAGATGAAAATAATGCAACATATAAAGATGGATTACCAACAATAGAAAAAGCTATTACTGATATAGGCAAAGCATCCTCAGCAGAAGAAGTTCAAGAGTTACTTGACAAGGCAATAAAAGGTGTTAGCGAAGAAACTAAAAAGGCTATTGAAGATTTAGAAAAAGAAAAAACAGATGCATTAGCAGATTTACAAAAATATTTAGCTGCATCAGATAGCTTAAATGATGAAGATAAAGCAAGACTACAAAGCTTTGTAACTGAAGCAACAAAGAAAATTAAATCAGCCAATTCAGAAAAAGGAGTAGAGGATGCTGTTGGTACTTTCAATGAATTAATGAGTGCTTCAAAAACATTAGAAGCAGTTGCAGTACAAAAGGCAAAGAATGATGCAAAAGCAGCATTAGAAGAATGCAGAGATACATCAAAACCAGCATTAGACAGATTAATTGATAAAGCTATTGAAGATATTGAAGCTATGAACAATGTTGATGATATAACTGCAAAAATGGATTCTTTATTAAAAAATCCCGAAGACGGAGCATATAGTGAGTTAGGCAAAATCATAAAATTAAAAAATGCTCAAAAACTAGCATATGAAGAATTAAAAGCATATGAAGATTATTTAACAGCTAACGAGCTTTCAGAAGCTGAAAAACGCAACATTCAAAATGAAATTAATACGGTAAAAGAATTAATTGATAATGCAGAAGATGCTGATAGCATATATAAATACACAGCTAATGATCCTGCTCAAACTTTAGAATCAGGTGCAATGTTTGACTTCAGAAAATTCATGACGGAAAAATATAAATCAACAGATGACGCAGTAAAATTTGAAGTGGCTAAAAAAGAATTAGCAGATAAATATCAAGACTATTTAACTAAATTAGCACCATATTTAGCAAGTTCAGATGAAAATATAAAAGCAATCGCACAAAATGCAAAAGAAACTATGAAAAAAATTGCTGAGCCTGAAGTAGCATATACAACTATTGATCAAATTACTAATGAGACAACAGGTGCATTGAAGAAATTAGAAGAATTATATTTAGGTAAAGATAGTAAAAACTCACCTTCCCAGCCTGATTCAAATGAATTCTATAAATTAAGTGATGTTAAAGATAAAGATGTGTCAAGTGGAAATGTCGTAGCAAATTTTGCAGGATATAAAACAATATTAGAATATAATGACACACTTGCTAAAAAACTAGACAAAGAAGATAAAGAAGCTCGTGAAGCAGAATATGAAAAAGCTATAGAAATATTAGATTTATATGAAACAGTATTAAAAGATACTGAAGCTGTAGAAGCTTTAAAATTATCAGCTGATGATATTAATAGTATTCAATCAATGCTAGATGCAACTAGAAGTACAGTTTCTAAAGCTACAGGAGCAAAAGAAATAAAAGATGCATTAGCATTGCTAAGAGATTCAACAACCGTTGCTCCAGAAGAAAAAACAGGATTCTTAGATAAATATTATCCAGAATATGCTGAATATGCAAGTAACTATGAATTTAGTCATGCCCAAACAGCTGCACTTAATAAATTAAAAGAATACAAGGAAACATATGCTAATGTTGATGAATTAGCAGGAGAATCAGGAACAATTACACAAGCAATTAAAGATATTGAAACATATAAAGCTAATAAAAACACAGCTGAACAAGTAAATAATGAATTAAAAGCAGTTGAAGATGCAATTGAATTATATAATAAAACAAAATTATTAGAAGCAGAAAAAACAAGATTAATTAATAAATATCAAGAAGTACAAAACAGTACTAATGATGCTGCTGTAAAAGCAGATACTAAAGAAGTAATTGAACAAATAAAGGGAGTTACACTTAGCGGAGATGCAAGTACTTATGAAGAAAAAATGGAAGAACTTAAAAATCTTGAAAAAGCTACTGACAAAAATTTAAAAGAAGCTTTAGATAAAATAGCAGCAGATAAAGAAGAAGCTAGACGTGAGGCCGTTGCAGATATAACTCCTGTAATTGACACATATATTGATATAGCAAAAACTAGTGGAAGAAATGCCGTTGTTACAGCATTAACTGGTTACAAAGATTCAATAACTACTGCTGAAGATGCTGAAGCTGTATCAGCAGAAATAGAATTAATGAATGCATACATTGATGAATCATGTAAAGTGTTAAAACTACAATATACAGCAATTAATGATTTACTAACAAAAGTTTATCCAACTACTTATGCAAATGTTGCTAAATATAAACCATATTTAACAGAAATTAAAGCAGTAATTGATGAAGGTGTTGAAGCTATAAAAGCTATAAAAGTAGAAGACTGGAATGATGAAACTACTATGAAAGCTGAAATTGAAAAAATAGCAAAAATTACAACAAGTACTGTAGACAGTGGAACGGTTAAAGATAAAATCGATGCTATTGAAATAAAAATAACAGCTCTACAAACAGAAAAAGATAGAGTTGCTAAGGATAGCTCAGGTACAATTTATGTAGAAATTGCAAAATATAATACGGGTGTACAAGAAGAATTAAAAGCCTATGTTAAAGATATTGTAGATCAAATTAATTCTATAACTTCAGATGATGAAAATTATACTGAAATTAAGAAATTAGAAAAATTAGCACTAGACAACATCAAAAGCCATGTTATTGGATCAATTGCAAGTGATGCTAGAAATTCAGAAAAGACTACAGCTGCATCAGGTACAGTAAAGAACAAAGACTTAACAAATGTTCAAAGTAATGTTTCAATCAGCAAAGATTTTGATATAACAGTCGAAGTAAAGAAAGTAGAAGGAGCTTGGACAGATTTTAATGCTGACAGCGATAATACAGGATATTTTGTATGCTTAGTTGTAGACAATAAATATGCAAAAAAACTAACAGCTACATTAAGTGATAATGGAAAAGTAGTCATAGATGAGACTAGCCTAGATTCTAATGGTAAAGTTACTATAATTGCTAGAGTTGGTGATGATAGTGCTGTTGCTGATGGTATGAAAGCTAAAACACTAACAATTAAATTCTTTGATGGTGACGACACATCAGATGGAAAAGCAGTATATACGCAAGAATATACATTAAAAGGACTAACTATTGCCACTGAATAACAATTATATAAATTGCTAGTAGCATATAAAGAGGGTTTTCATATTAGGATACCCTCTTTCAATTATATAATTGTTATATGTTTATTATTTTTTCTAAATATTCTACCATAAATAATGGAATATTTATCAAGTTATCATCTTTGGTTAAATTCCTCATTGAAAATCTAATTCTTGTTTTTGGATTATATCTTTCATTATATACTTTTAAACTTGTATTATTTACGTTTTCACTAGATTTTACTTCAATAGGAATAATTTCATTTTCATATTGTAATAAAAAATCTATTTCATATCTGTTATCAAATGTATAATAATATGGATTTAATCCCTTTGAAGTTAAAGATTGTATAATATAATTTTCAGTTAAGGCTCCTTTAAACTCTTCAAATAATTTGTTATCTTCTACAATAATTTTACTATCTAAACTGGTCATTCTCCTTAATAAACCAACATCACATACATATATTTTAAAAGCAGATAAATCATTGTAGCTAACAAGAGGCATGCTTGGTTTGGTAACATCATACACTTTGTATATTACATTTGCATCTCTGAGCCAATTTAAAGCACTCTCATACTCCCTTGCCCTTGCACCCTCTTTAGCAACTTGATATAAAAACTTTTTATTTTCTTTAGATATTTGTGATGGTATGCTATTCCATACTATAGAAATTCTATTAGCTTCTGTATTGCTGGTATGTTTTGAAAAATCGCTTTCATAAGCTCGCAAAATATTTTCTTGTAGTTTGTTAACTTTTTGCATATCTTTATCATTTATCCAAGAATTTACCACTTCTGGCATTCCTCCAATAATAAAATATGCTTTTAATTTTTCTTTTAGTCTTTCAAAAAATATATCAGGAATATTTTCAATATTAACAATTGATTCCATGTAATCGACTAAGTTCTTGCAATTATCAGCTTGTAAAAACTCTGTAAATGTCATTGGATACATATCCATAAAATCAACTTTTCCAACTGGAAATGAAGTATGTGATAAACGTATTCCAAGTAAAGAACCAGCACTAATAATATGATACTCATTTGCTTCTTCTTCAAAATATTTTAGCGAATTTAATGCATCTGGACACTCTTGTATTTCATCAAATACAATTAGTGTTTTTTGTGGGATAATTGATTTTCCATAAATAAAAGCTAACTGCTCTAGTATTCTTTTTGGATCTTTGGTATTTTTAAATAAACTATATAATTCAGTATCATGATCAAAGTTAAAATATGCTACTCCCTCATAGTTTTCATTTCCAAATTGTTTTATTATATAAGTTTTTCCTACTTGCCTTGCACCACGTAATATCAAAGGCTTTCTGTTTTTATCATTTTTCCATTTTAATAATTCCTTCATTATTTTTCTTTCCATGTAAATCATCTCCTCTATATATTATATCATTTTCCTAAAAAAATTACACGTTTTTCGCACATTTTTTAATGAAGATTACACATTTTTAACAGCAAATTTTATTATTCTTACACTTTTTATATTTTTATAGATATATTTAAAATTAACTTTGGTTAGATTTTAGTTAGATATAAAATTTTTGAGTTTGTTTTTTCTCTATATTATAGTTATTTAATTAGGCCTTTTTCCATTTTTATATTATTAAATACTTTTGTTAGATGCAAAATTTTTAGAATTAGCTTTTCTTAATATAATTTTACTCTGTGATTTCCAATACAATAGCCCAATTGATTAGATTTATTTCCAACAATCGTTTTTATTTGTATCTAAATCAAATTCATCTTCTATTTTTTCTATTACAGCATTTCTAATTAAATCGGATAATAAAATATTATTTTTTTCTGCATATTTTTTATTAGCATTTCATCTCTTTCATTCAATTTTACTGATGTTGTCACATTTTATCGCCGCTTTTTTACAATTACGTGTACTACATTAAGATAGATTTTTCAGTTCTATTGTCCTACTATTTTACATTATTTATTCTTTTTAACAAATGTACATAAAGAAATTTGAAATTTCATGTTTTCAGCTCTACTCTAAGCAAAATCGCCACATCAATTACCATCCAGCACAGGAAGAACCTGACGAAGAATTAACTAAATTTGTTAAAGATTCTGAAGCTACTTTAAATGATTATGATATATACTTAAAATCTTTAGAAGAAGCCAAAACTATTAATGCAGGCGAGTACAAAGATTTAGCAAGTAAAATAGCAAAAGCTATTATTGATATGAAAAATGCAGATAATTTAGAAGCTGCTAAGGCTGTTTTTGACGAAATTCAAGATGAAGTAATAAAAGGTTCAAAAAGCAATACAGACGCTGAAGATTTAGCTGAAGCTGTAGAAGAAGTTAAACAAGAAATAGCAGATAAAAAGAAGGTATTAGCAGATCTTCTAAATACTTACAAAGATGTAGCAAAAGAAATAGAAGATATTACTCCAGAAGACTTAGAAATGTTAAATTCAATAATTGATGGAGCTCAAAGAGCAACAAATAATGCTAAGACAAAAGGTGAATTGGGAAAAGTACAGAGTGATTTTGAAGCTTTAATGGATTCAATGAATTCAGAATTAAAAACTGAAGTAAATACTAAAAATGAATTAGTTACAGCTCAAAATGAAGCATTAAAGAAATTTGATGCATATAAAGCAACTCTAGACTCAATGACTGATCTTGATTCAAACCAAAAACAGATTATTGAAAATGCTTTAAAAACAGCAAGGACAGACACAATGAATGCAAAAGATTCTGATGGAGTTGATGCAGCAGTAAAAGCTTTTGAAGATCAAATGAAAGACTATCACAAAGATATAATAGATGAAACAGCAGAAAAGCTATTAACAGATGCACTTAATAAAGCTATTGAAAAATTAGAAGCATATAAAACAGGTGCATACGCAGATGCAGAATATGAAAGCAGTAAGACAATTAAACAAAAAGTAGATGACTATATTGAAGAATTAAAAACACAAGCAGAAAGTTTAAAAGCTACTTTAACAACAGAAAGTTATGAAACAATTGATGAAACTGCTAATTCAAAATGCAAAGATTTAGATGAGAAGATTAAAAACTTAAAGAAAGCAGATAAAGTGCAAAAAGCAAATTATGTAGAAGCATATAACAAAGCTATGGAAGAACTAAACGTATATGCCGAAAATGCAAAAAAATTTGGATTATCTACAGAAGAATTGAATAATATTAATTCTTTAATAGATAGTACAAAATCAAAAATTGGAAGTGTAAACACAGATAAAGATGTTGAATCTTCTATGGAATTATTCAGAGATGCAGTATCAACATTCTCATCAGAATTTGATAAATATCAATTAGAAGAAACTAAAAAATCAGCTCAAGAAGAATTAAAAACATATAAAGGTATTACAGAAGAAATTGATGATTTAGTTGATACTGGTATATCAAGTGTAAAGAGTGGAACAAGTGTAAATAAAGTAATGGAAAATTTACAGGCAGCTATTGATGAAATTGAAAAAGCCATCGCAGAAAATGAAGGAGCAAAAGCAAAGGCTGATGCATTAAAATTATTTAATCAATTCTTACAAGATGAAGGAAAATATAGTACAGCAATTCATGGAATAGCCGGAAAAGCTATGGATGAATTAAAAGCCTTAGTAAGTGATAATCTTACTAAAGAAAATGTAGAAAAAATTCAAAAAGAATATATGAACAAAATAGATGAACAATTAAAGAAAGAAGGAACGACATTAGAAGAATTAAAAGCTGAAGCACGCGAAGAAGCAAAAGAAGCTATAGCTTTATATAAAGAATTAGCACAAAAATCAAATGATAGTGCATTATTAGAAGCAATAACACCATATGAAAATATTGTAGATAGTGAATCTTCAGATTTAAGTGCAATTGAAAATGCAACAGTAGAATTAAAAGCATATATAGATTCAAATGCAAGTCATAAATTAGTATCTACTAAACTAAAAGATATTGAAACTATAGAAAGTATTGATAATGAGGAAAATAGTGATTGGGTTACTGCAGGACATAGTAGTTTAACAGGAAAATTAGCTGAAAACAAGTATGTAAAAGCTGAAATGGATAAAGTAATCGCAAACATTAAAAATGCAGAAAATGACGAAAATTTAACAAAAGCTCTAACTGACGGAGAAAAAGCAATAAATGATATAATAGAAGCATTAAATACAATGGAAGAAAAGAGAAATGCAGCTGTAAATACTACTTTAAATACTGTTAAAGATATAGATAAAGCATTATCTGTAAAAGAAACATATACTGAAAAAATAAATGCTGTAACTTACGATGATTATAAAAATTATAAACCAACTAAAACTGAAGCTACAATTTTTGATGCTTTAATAAAAGAAGCAGGAGAAGCTGTTAAGAATTACCTAGATGGTCAAATAGTAAATGAAGCTGAAGCTAATTTAACCGTATCTGAAAAAGATTTAAAAGATAAATTTAGTGGTAATGATACCAATCTTCTAGGAAGCGAAAAGACTGTTGATGAATTACAATCAAATGTAAAAATTGAAGACGGAAAAGTTTATGGAAAATTAACTAAACAAGATGACTTTTCACAATTTAGTGAAAGTGAAAAAGCAGGTTATTTCTTATGCTTAACATTTACTAGTGAGACTGCTAAAAAAATTGAAGTTACAAGATATGTAAATAATATTGAAACGAAAACAGTTACAATAGATAATAACGAGATAGTTATTATTAGATTTGAGAATGAAGAACAAAAAAATCAAACTAAACTTGAAGTAAAATTCTACAATGAAACTGAAGAAGAACCAGTTAACACTATTACTATTGATGACTTTACGGAATTAACTTGGTAAGAATAATTATATAGTAAAAAATTGTTAGAGATTACATCTCTAACAATTTTTTAGTATTTTTAAGTTGATTTATTCTCGAAATTCTAAATTATCTTTATCGAGAGTTATATTGCCAGTTATTATAGGTTGCTTTCCATCATCATCCCATCCATAATATTTATATTCAATTTTGAAATTATCTATTTGATTTTTATCTTTTATTTGAACAATTACATCAAGAACACCATTATCCCATTCATCAGTTCCATACTCAATAGTTCTTGTTATTGATTCAGTAGCTCCAGCACCTGATCTAGTTACTTCTATTTTTGATGCTTCTGGGCATTCAAATCTTAAGCACATATACCAACCTTCACTATTTTTTCCATATGCTTCTTCATATTTTTCTTGTTTTAATAATGTTCCACTAACTTTTCCATTTGTAACTGAAAGTTCACTTTGCAATTTACTTAATTCAGTACCAAATTTTACTGCTTGACTTCCAATTTTGTTATTTACATTCTCAACATTTTCTGTGCTATTTTTTGCTTCTTTGACTTTTGCATCTAGTCCAGATTTATATGATTTAAGTGCTGAATCAGCTGCTGTAAGAATATCCTTGAAAACTTTATCAGGAACATCTAATGTTTTCTTTTCTTTATACTCCTTTAATGTTATAGCATTAATTTTGTCAGTATACTCTTCAATTATACTTGTAGCAATATTTTTAGTATCTTTACCCTTTAATTCACTTATTGCATTTGCTCTTTTTTCTTCAAGTTCATTCATTTCAGTTACTAATACAATTAATTCACCATCTGATTTTTTTGTTGCTTTATCTAATAATGCATTAACTTTTGTAACTGCATCATCAGATTTCTTTACATTTTTAATTTTGCTTATTACATCATTAACAGCATCCTTAATTTCTGTATAATCTGTTAATTTTGTTTTTGTCAAATGTGCATATTCTGTTTTATTGCAGAAACTATCTTCTCCTCCAATTGTGTTTATTGTAGTAATTGCAACAAGTTTTGCATTTACTAATGGGTGATATATTTCAATATTACTCTTTAATAATTCATTTAAATCTTTTTCAATTGACTCTGCTGTAGCATTTTCACTGTCTATATTTTTTTCATAAATTCCAATAGTTGTTAATAATGAAGTATCTTCTGAAAGTGTTGCTAATTCTTTATATAATGCTAATGTTTCTTTCGCTGTTTCACGAGCTTCTTTAATTTCTTCTTGTTTTAGTTGTCCATCTTTTTCAAGTTGTGCTTTAATTTCTTTTCTATATTTTTCAGCTATAAAGTCAACCTCTTCAACTTTTCCTTCTTCTTTATCAATAGTTTGAAGTTCTTTTAATGCTTGTGATGCAATTGCCTTTAATTCAGTTGTATATTTTTCATCATCTTCTAAATATTTTGTAAATTCTGTTCTTACATTAGCTATTGCTTGTAATACTTCATTTTTTGAAATTATTTTATTAATTGCATCTTCAGCATTTTTCAATGCAGTTTGTATATCACCAACTGTTTTTCCTGTCTTTACATTACTTAAACCTTCATCAACTGCTGTATTTATTTCATCATCATTTAATTCTTTATAACTTTCTAGTTCTGAAATTGCTACTTTTCTTATTTCTTCTATTTGATATTCATCAAATTCTGAAGAGTATTGTGTTACTGCATTTCTAAATACTGTCATTGCTTTTTCAACAGCAGCTTCTGTTTGAACATTTGATAATTTTCCTTTAGTGCTTTCGATTAAACTATTTACATATGCTAATTCATCTCCTGTTAATTTTACTTTTGCATTCTTTGCATATAAGTTTAATTCTTCTAAAGCTACATTATATGCGTTTATATAATTTTCATAATTATCTTCTATGTTTTGCTTTATTGTTTCTATTTTTTCATCTAATCCGTCTGCAGTTACTGGATCGTTACCATTTAAGATTTCGTTTAATTTTTCTTCAATATTTGAAGCTTTTGCATTTTTTTCTTCAGCTGCATTATTTATCTGTTCAATATATTCATCTACTAATTCTTTAATTGTTTTTTCTTCATCTACAGGATCCATTTCATTAGCATATGCACCTGTTTTGTATGTTTCTAATTTTTCAATAGCTTTTTCAACTGCTCTATCTAATAATGCTTTTTCAGCTTTTGCATTTACTTCTGCATGACCTTCCATAAATGTACCAAAATTAACTAAAGCTTGCTCTATAGATTCTAATGCCTCATCAATATTTTCTATATTTTTTGCATTTTTTATTTGCTCTTTAACTGTTGCTATTTGATCTTCTATAACACTTCTTTCAGATTCAGTAAGATCTGTCATTGCATCTAGAACATCTTTATAAGTATCCATTTCATCGTTTGCATCCATTTGTGCTTTTAATAATTTAGTTTGATTATCTACTTTTTGCTTTAATTCTGAATCCATTAATTTTTCAAATTTAGCTTGAGCATTCTTTACATCATTTGCTGTTTTTGCATTATTAGATTCTTTTCTTGCTTGTGCAATTAAAGTATCTAATATTTCCATATCATTTGCATCTGTTCCTTCGATTGTTTGAAGTATTTCTTTATATTTTGCAAAAAGTTCTTCTAACAATTGTTTTTGTTCTTCTCTAGCTGTTTTTACTTCATTAACTAATTCAGCAAATTTTTCATCATTTCTATTTGAAGTTGCAACAACTTCATCTTCTATTGCATTAAAAGTAGTTTGTGCTGCTTCTAATGTTGTAGCTGCTTTCATGTCAGAAACTGCTTTTTGAATTTTTCCTAACATTTCTTCATATTTTTTCTCTGTTATAAGACCTTTTTCTTGTAATGATTTTAATGCTGCATCATAATCATTTAAAGTAGCTTCAGAATCTTTAACAAATTTAGTTAATTCTTCGTCAGGTTCTTCCTGTGCTGGA
>CANQHC010000040.1 GCA_947623595.1 uncultured Clostridia bacterium
TTAGTTAATTCTTCGTCAGGTTCTTCCTGTGCTGGATGGTAATTGCTGTGACGATTTTGCTTAGAGTAGAGCTGAAAACATTAAATTTTTTTATGTACATTTGATGGAAATAATAAATAATGTAAAATAGTAAAATAATAGAATTGACAAATTTATTTTAATGTAGCACAACGTATTGTAAGAAAGAAGTGATGAAATATGACGATATCAATAAATTTGAATGAAAGAGATGAAATACTAATAAAAAATATGCAGAACTAAATAATATTTCATTATCCAATTTAATTAGAAATACTGTAAATGATATTAAGAAAATCTAATTCTAAAAATTTTGTATCTAACCAAAGCATTTAATAATATAAAAAGGGAAAAAAGGCATAAAAATAGTGCCTAATTAAATAACTAGCACACTATTTAAATTTTTAAGGTAATAAGAAATCTACTATATTTATTACTTCTATACCTTCAATTTGTTTATTTTTAACTTTGTCCATTGTTAAAATTACTTTTTTATAATTATCTTTAACAGCTAAAAGTGAATTCTTTTCTCTTTCTTCAACTTTTTCATCTAATATACTTCTTGAAACTTGATAATAAATTTTTTCATTTGGTTTAATTGCAATGAAATCTATTTCTATATCATTATATTTTCCAATATATACTTCATAACCTCGTCTTAATAATTCTATATATACTAAATTTTCGTAACTACTTCCTGTATCATAAGAAGAAAGACCATCTATAACATTTTTTAAGCCATTATCAACAAAATAATATTTACCTTGAGTTTTTAATAATTGTTTTCCTTTTAATTCATATCTTGGAACTCTATATATAAAATAAGCATTTTCTATCATTTTTAAATATAAATCTATTGTTTCGTGCGACACTGTACTACCATTTTTTCTCATAAAATCAGCTATTGCTGTTGGACTAGTTAAATTTCCTATGCACGATGCTATATATTTTATTAAATTATCTAAAAATACTGGATCTTTTATATTATTTCTGTTAATAACATCTTTTTTTAAAACCACTTCTTTAATATCGTTTAAATAATTTACCATTAAATTTTCATTATCATTCATATTAACAAGCATTGGCATTCCACCAAATTTTAAATATTTATCAAACTTCTCATATTTGTCTTCTTCATTTTTAAATGGATATTCTTGCAAAAATTCTTTAAATGAAAACGGATATATTTTTATAGTTAATACTCGTCCTGCAAGAAGTGTAGTTAATTCACTAGATAATAGGTAAGCATTTGAGCCAGTTATATAAATATCACAATCAATATCAACAATAAGTGAGTTTACGGCTTTTTCCCATTTTTCTACATTTTGAACTTCATCTAGCAAAATATAGTTTTTACCTTTACCTATATTTGAAATTATATAGTTATATAAATCTTTGTAATTTTTTATATCATACCAATCAGCACTCTCAAAATTCATATATATAATATTTTTTTCAGATACTTTTTGCGATAACAAATAATCTTTATACTGGAGCATAAGGGTACTTTTGCCACTTCTTCTAACACCAGTTATCACTTTTATTAAATTTAAGTCTTTACTATTTATTAACTGATTTAAATATTGTTCTCTTTTTAGCATTACAGCTCACCTCATATATATTTTACTATATAAAAGCACTATTGTCAAGTTTTGCGGTTATAAGTGCAAAACTTTGCAAAATGTTATTTTGTGCGTTTATAATATTATATAAATAATCTTCATTTATATTCATATTTTTTATTAGTATTTCATCTCTTTTTATTTAATTTTAATGATACTGCAATATTTAATTAATACCTTTGCTGTATTTAAAAAATTTGCAAATCCCATTATCTTATTATTTTACATTATTTATTATTCCCATCAAATGTATATAAAAAAATTTTATGCTTTCAGCTCTACTCTAAGCGAAATCGTCGCATCAGTTACCATCCAGCACAGGAAGAACCTGACGTATTAGATACAGCAAAAGAAGCTGCAATTGCACAATTAGAAAAATACAAAAACTTTATGGCAGATGAAAATAATGCAACATATAAAGATGGATTACCAGCAATAGAAAAAGCTATTACTGATATAGGTAAAGCATCCTCAGAAGAAGAAGTGCAAGAGTTACTTGACAAAGCAATAAAAGGCGTTAGTGAAGAAACTAAAAAGGCTATGGAAGATTTAGAAAAAGAAAAAACAGATGCATTAGCTGATTTACAAAAATATTTAGAGGCATCAGATAACTTAAATGATGAAGATAAAGCAAGACTACAAAGCTTTGTAACTGAAGCATCAAAGAAAATCAAAACTGCAAACTCAGAAAGAGTAGTATCTGATGCTGTTGCTACTTTCAATGAATTAATGGGTGCTTCAAAAACATTAGAAACAGTTGCTGTACAAAAAGCAAAAAATGATGCAAAAGCAGCATTAGAAGAATGCAGAGATGAATCAAAGCCAGCATTAAATAAATTAATTGATGAAGCTATTGAAGAAATTGAAGAAATGGACACAGTTGATGCTATAACTCAAAAAATGGAAAGCTTATTAAATAATCCTGGTGAAGGAGAAGAAGGAGAACTTGGATCAATTATAAAATTAAAAAATGCTCAAAAGATAGCATACGAAGAATTAAAAGCATATGAGGATTATCTAACAACAAATACTACACTTTCAGTAGCTGAAAAACAAAGTATAACTGATGAAATTAATACAGTAAAAGAGCTAATTGATAATGCCGGAGAGGCTGATAATATTTATAAATATTCAGGCGATACATTACAATCAGGTGCAATGTATGACTTTAGAACATTTATGTCAAGCAAATACAAAACAACAGATGATGCAGTAAAATTAGAAATAGCTAAAGATGAATTAGAGGCTACATATCAAGATTATTTAACTAAATTAGCACCATACTTAACAAGTTCAGATGCAAACATAAAAGCAATTGCTCAAAAAGCAAAAACTTCTATGAAAGAAATTGCCGAACCTGAAGTAGCATTTAAAACAGCTGACGAAATTACTAATAATACTACAGGTGCATTAAAGAAATTAGAAGAATTATATAAAGGTAAGGGTACAAAAAACACTCCAGAAGATCCTCAAGGCAAAGCCTATTCTTTAGATAGTATTACAGATGACAAAGATACAAACTTTGTAGGATATGAACAAATATTAAAACATAATGATGATCTTGTAAAAGAAGCAGACAAAGTAGATAAAGAAGCTCGTGAAGCAGCATATGAAAATGCTATTGAAGTATTAGACTTATATGAAACAGTATTAAAAGATTCAGAAGCAATAGCAGCTTTGAAATTAAGTGAAGATGATATTACAAGCATTCAATCAATGATAAATGCAACAAGAAGCACAGTTGCTAAAGCTACAGGAGCAATAGCAATAAATGATGCAATGCAATTATTAAAAGATTCAACAACCGTAAATGCTGAAGATAGAACAGGTTTCTTAGATAAATATTATCCAGAATATGCTGAATATGCAAATAATTATGAATTTAATCATGCAAAAACAACAGCATTAACAAAATTAGAAGAATACAAGACAACATATGCTAATGATTCAGATTTATTAGCAGAAATAAACTCTGCATATACAGAAATTGAAGGATATACTGTTACAAGGCATACAGTAAAAGAAATAAATGATAAACTAACAAGTATTGAAAATGATATTGACTTATCTAATAAAACCAAATTATTAGAAGCAGAAAAAACAAGATTAGTTAACAAATATAATGAAGTATTAACAAATACTAAAGATAATGGAGTAAAAGCAGATGCTCAAGAAGCAATAGCAAAAGTACAACAAGTTACACTTTCAAAAGCAAATGAATTTGAAGCAAAAATGAAAAAATTAAGTGAGATAGAAAAAGAATATGATGATAAAGTAAAAGATGCCTTAGATGATATAGCAGACCAAAAAGAAACAGAAAAACGTACTGAAGCTACAAGAGTTAATACTATAATTGATGAATATATTAGTATAGCAACAGCTAGTGGTAGAAACTCAGTAGTAACAGCATTAAATAACTACAAAAATTCAGTAAATACAGCAGAAGATGCTGATGCTGTAAAAGAAGTAGAAACTTTAATGAATGCATATATTGATAATTCATGCAGAGTACTAAAATTGCAGTATACAGCTGTTACAAACTTAAATAATCTTTATAACAATAAATATAACGGAAATGATGTACAAATTAAAGCAGTAATAGATGAAGGAATAACAGCAATAAAAGCTATCAAAGTAGATAATTGGAACGATGAAGCAACAATGAAAACAGAAATTGAAAAAATAGCAAAGTTTGCTTCAGCTGAATCAGGTATTGAAGGTAAGAAATATTATGAATTAGAAAATACATGTACCGTTAAAACAAAAATTGGTGAAATAGAAACTAACAGAACAAATCTTGAGAATGAAAAGAAGAAAGCTATTGGTACTACTGATGATGAAAATTCTATAAAGAAGGCAATAGAAAAATACAGTACAAAACTAACAGATGAATTAAATACATATGTAGCAGATATATTAGCTCAAATCAATGCAGTAACTTCAGATGATGAAGAATTTACTGAAATTAAGAGATTAAGAGATTTAGCTAAGAAAAATATTGCTGAATATGTTAAAGGTGGACTTGTAAGCCAAGCTAGAAATGAAGATAATTCAGTAGCAGCAACTGGTACAATAAAAGGTGATAAGAGCGATACTAGTATTCAAGCTTCTGTTAATGTTACAGCAAGCAGTGTGCAAGGCGTAAATTTTGATGTTGAAGGTACTTTAACTAAAATTGATACAGACTGGAATGATTTAAGTATATCTAATAAAACGGGATATTTTGTAGCCTTAAAAATTACAAACAAATATGCAAAAGAAGTCACAGCTAAATTAAATGGTGCTGATACTGATGTAGAAGTAATAAGTACTGATCTAGATAATGATGGTTCAGTTATAGTTATAGTAAGAGTTGCTGATACATCTGCTTCTGGGAAATTAGCAGATGGCAAGAAATTAACTATTTCATATAAAGCAACAGCAGAAGACGAAACAACAATTGATGAAGTATATTTATTAAGTGGATTAAAATCTGTCGGAGAATAATAGTTCTAAAAAAGGGAGTCATACGGCTCCCTTTTTATATATATTATACTTCGGTTAGATATTGGTTAGATGTAAATTTTGTTAAAAGTAAAATTTATATCATTACAATTCTTTCTCATAATTCCTTTATTTTCACTGCCTATTTTTTAATACCAGTTTAATTCAGGACATTATCTTATTATAATATAATACTATTCACTTTGAGTTAATCCAGATAAGTCATATGTTGCAATAACTTCTCCTTGTTCTCCAGCTGTGTCACTGTAATATGTTACTTTTAATTTTTTACTGCTAGCATTAAAACTTCCAGTTTCACTAACTCTAACAATTACTGTAATGTAGTTATCTGTTGTCCAAGTAGATTCATTTACTATTCCAACATCAGAGGTATCTCCTCCTTCTAAGCTTAAGTCAATTTTTCCAGCAAGTTCGTTTTTAATTTTTAAGCATACAAAGAAACCTTGTTTTGTTGTAATTCCTTCTGGTAATCCTTCCCAATCAGCTAATATAGCTTTTAATTGACCAGTTACAGTAAATTTACCTTCACTTCCACTAATAGATATTTCTCCATTTTGAACATCACCAATATCTTTTCCTGCTATTTGACCTTCATTAATTACTTGAGAATTCTCTAATTTCTTTGCTTCTTCAGCAACTTTTTTATTAAATTCTGCAACCTTAATATCAATTATATCTAATGCTTTTTGTTTATTAGTATCAATAGTATTTTGATAATTTACATCAGCTCTTGTTACTGCATCTATAGCATTAATATATCCTTCTACAGATCTATTTAATTGAGTTTTAAATTCAGCATTTCTATATTTAGCAATTTTTTCTGTTATTGCTGTTGTTGCTGTATTCTTAGCTTCTGCTACAGTTTCATTAGCATTATCAACCTTACCTAAATCTTCTTCTAATTTAGAAGTTATTTTTCCAATTTCTGTTGTTGCTTCAGCTTTAGTATTAGCTTTTATTACTTTAATATCTTCTATTGCTTTATTTATTAAGGATAATTTTTCTTGATCTTTTTCATTAACATAGTCTTCTTTTACTTTCAATCCAGTACTTGCTTTGAATAACGCATCATACTGTGCATCTAATACTTCACATTGATTTTTAATATAAATATAGAATTCTGATGTCCAACTTGCTTCTAATGCTGCATCACTAGGTTTAAAAATTTTATCTAAATCTGCTTGTGTAGCTGCTGAACTAACTGCACTTCTATATCTATTTAATTGTGATGTAACTGGATTACCTTCAATTGCCTCTGCAATTTCAATGTAATTGTCAATAACTGCTAATATAGGAGTTTTGACTTTATTTAATTCTTGTATTCTATTATCTTCAACTTCTTGAAGAAGTTCTTGAATTTTTTCACCTGCTACATTTACTTCTTTTTCAACGTCTGCTGGTGTATTTAATTTTTTATCACCATCATAGTCTAAACCAGTAATTTTATTTTGTAATGCTTCAATTGCTGATTTTACTTCTTCTGATTCAGGAACATCTTTAACTTTTAATAATGCTTCATTTAGTTTGTCAATTGCTTCTTGTTTTGCTATTTCCAATTCTTCTTTCTTTTCTGCAGTTTCAATTTTCTTTTCTACTTCTTGTAATTTAGCTCTTACTTCAGTAGCAGTAGTACATTCTTCCAATGAAGAGATGTTTGTATTAATTGTACTCTTTACATCAGTATAATATTTATTTGCATCTTTATATTGCTCTTTAAGTTCTTTTAACTTTGCTAATACTTCTGTTTTTGCATGACTAAGGTCATAACTATCTGTATATTTCTTATATGTAGGATAGTATGTTGCTAAGAAACTATTAGCATCACCATTCAATAAATTCATAGCACTATTTACTCCAGACGCACCAGTAGCATCATTTATAGCTGTTCTTGTTGAATCTATCCATTTTTGAATATTTGAAATATCTTCTGATGATAATTTTAATTCTGCTATTGCAGCCTCATCTTTTAAAACTTTTTCATATAATACTAATGTTTCTTCAGCATTTTTCAAAGTTGCTGCTAATTTTTCCTTATCTTCTTTATCGTTTTGTTTAGCAATTTTGTCATTTTCTTCTAATATTGTCTTATATCCTACAAAGTTATCCATAATGCTTCCATCTTCTTTTATATCGTTATCCTTAAGGTCTGATAATTTGTAGTATTTATCATCTCCAACTGTAGGAGCATTTTTTGAAGCTTTACCTTCTTCATATAATTCTTTTAGTTTATCTAAAGCTGCATTTACTTCTTCTGCAGTTGTAAAGTCTTTTTCAGGTTCAGCAATTTTTTTCATAGATGCTTGTGCATTTTCTGCTATTGGCTTTACATTTTCACTTGAACTTGCTAAATATGGTGCTAATTCAACTAGATATTCTTGATATTTAGTTGCTAATTCTTTTTTAGCACTTTCTAGTTCGACTCCTGCTTTAACATCAGGATATGTTGCCATAAATTTATCTAATCCTTGAAGTGCGGTAGTTACTTCATCAGCTAAATCAGCATCATTTACTGATTTCAATATTGTGTCTAATCCACCATTTATTAAACCTTTCTTTGTAGCATCTAATGAAGTATCTTTTGCTACATAATCTCTATATTCTTGTATTTTAGCATATGCATCTTCTTGAGCTTTTTTCAATGGATCTGCTGTTTTCTTTGCTGTACTTAATGCATTTTTAACGTCACTCATCTTTTTTGTTGAATCCTTAAGCATATCTTTAATGTTTTTAATTTGTTCGTCAATATATGTATTCATTCCTGGTTTAGAAGAATCTTTATATGCTTCTAAAGCACTTACTGCTTCATTAACAGCTTTTGTTAAAGCTACATCTCTGAATCCTGCTTCCAATACGTTATCGCAGGCTGTCATAGCATCTTCTACAACTTTTTCTGAATTTGCTGCATTAACTTTGCCAGTAGCTTCATTAACTAAGCTTTGAACTCTTGCTTTATCAGCTTCGGTTAATCCTTCGACTTCTGATAGGGTATCTACGTATTTTTGCAAACTTGCTAATGCATCTGTTCTTTCTTTTTCTAAATCTTCCATAGCTTTTTTAGTGTCTTCAGTAACACCTTTTATTGCATTGTCAAGTATTGTTTGAACTTCTTCTTCTGAGGATGCTTTACCTATATCAGTAATAGCTTTTTCTATTGCTGGTAATCCATCTTTATATGTTGCATTATTTTCATCTGCCATAAAGTTTTTGTATTTTTCTAATTGTGCAACTGCAGTTTCTTTTGCTGTATCTAATACGTCAGGTTCTTCCTGTGTTGAGTAAGAATTGATTGGCAAATTTGCTTAAAAAATGGCTATTATTAGAACTTTAAAATTAATTTATTTTGTATACTAAAATAAATATAGTAAAATTTTAATTATAATGTTATAATAATAGTATAATAATTTTGAAAGGATGAAATATGGATAATATAGATTTAATGAATTTTTGGATAGAAAGCTCTGAAGAGGATTATAATGTAATGAAAGTTTTATATGCTAATAAAAAAAATAATTATTGTTTATTTTTTGGACATTTAGTAATAGAAAAACTCTTAAAAGCTCTTTATGCAAAAGAAAATAAAAATGCACCTTATGCACCTAAAAGTCATGATCTACTTTATTTAGCTGAAAAAATAAATTTAAAATTAACAGAAGAACAAGAAGATATATTTGATTTAATAACAAAATTTAATATGAGTGCTAGATATGATGACTATAAGAAGGAGTTTTATTTTAAATGTACAGATGAATATACTTCAAAGCAACTAAAAAATATAGAGGAGGTTAGAAAATGGTTAAAGGATCAATTGATGATAAATTAATAATGGAAATTATTCAAAAATATATAAAAAAGATATGCGAAAATTATAAAATAGAAGCTGTTATATTATTTGGTTCATATGCTAAAGGAACCAATAATGAAAATAGTGATATTGATATTGCAATAATTACAGATGATTTTGATAATGATGTAATTGATGAAGAATTAAAATTAATGAAATTAAGAAGAAAGATTGATACAAGAATAGAGCCACATTTAATTTCCATAGATGATTATAAAAATGCAGTAACTCCATTTATACAAGAAGTTATTAATACTGGTATACGAGTAGCGTAAATCCTAAAAAACATATCTATAAAAGTATAAAATGAATCCAACTTGTTAAATTGTTATACAAAATTTAACGAGTTGGATTCATTTTATATTTCAAATTTTTAGTTATTTAATTATTATTTACTATATTTCCTTTTATGTATTCTTCTAAAATATAACACTATTTATTTCTAGTATTATATTTATTCATATTTTTTATTATAGGAGAAATAATAACTTCTTCATAATTCAATATAAAAAACTGTATTTAATATTGTATTTCAATATTATTATTTATAAAATAAATTAAATTCCTTCTTTAGCTCTACTCTAAGCAAAATCGCCACAGCAATTGCCATTCAGCACAAGAAGAAGGTGCAAAAGCAATATTTAAAAATGTAGTAGTACAAAGATGTATAGTACATTTAATAAGAAACTCAATAAAATATGTACCAACTAAAAATTACAAGGCATTTACAGCACAATTAAAGAAAATATATGGAGCACCAAGTTTAAAGGCAGCAGAAGCAGAATTTGAGAAAATTAAGCAAGCATGGGGTGAATATCTAGGAGCAGTAGAATTATGAACAAGAAATTGGAAACATGTAGAGCAATTATTTAATTATGGAAGTGCAGTACTAATGGTGATGTACACAACAAATACAACCTACACAGTCGCACTACACTTTACTTGACAAAGTCAATATAAATCATTTAATAATTATATATAAGGATATTTTTATTTTGTCGTTTTTTTCTGATCTTTTAAAGGAACAACGCGTATAGTATATCCCATTGGATATAATAACTTAATTAGAGTTGATGTTTGAGGAGAACGTGAACGACTTTCTATTCTGGCAATTGCGGGTTGTTTAATTCCAGTTTTTTTACTTAATTCTCTTTGTGAAAGATTACTACTTTTTCTTGCTTCGATAGTTGCCTCTATTAAATCTTCTTCTAATCTTATTTCTGCTTCTTCTTCTGGAGTAAAATGTAAGTTAATTTTTACATCTTCCCAAGTTAATTCTTTTTTATCCATTATTTATCACTCCTATCTCTTTTTTGATAATCTTCTAATAACCTCTTTGCCTTTTCAATTTCTTTTTGAGGTGTTTTTTGAGTTTGTTTCATAAATATATTTAAAAGTATAAACCTATTATTGTCCCAATATGCAAAAAGTATTCTATCTCTCAAAGGTCTTAATTCCCATATATTATCACTTATATGCTTTATATATGGTTCACCTAAGGATAATCCTTGTGTTGATAATTGATTAATATATGCTGTTATTTTATTTAATTTTATCTTTGCATCTTTACTATTTTTTTGTTTCCTTAAATTTTTTAGATATTCATAAATTTCACTTTTTCCATTTTTATCTGTATAAAAGATAATTTGATACATAATTTAGCTCCCTATATATTATATAATATATGATAACATTTTGGTTATCGTTTGTCAAGAATTTAAAAAATAATATTAATATATTAATTTTATGTATCCTGCTCTACTCTAAGCAAAATCGCCACATCAATTACCATCCAGCACAGGAAGAACCTGACGTATTA
>CANQHC010000041.1 GCA_947623595.1 uncultured Clostridia bacterium
CTTCTACTTTCTCGTTCTTCTTCATTCATTTCTGCTAAAGTTTTTTCAAATCCTTTTGGCATAAAAATATACCATAAATCAGACCATTTTTCCTTCCTATCTAATCCCTGAATTTTATATGATAAATTTCCAGGATGCTTTCCATAAAAATAATGTATTTCATTTCCATCATGATAGGCTAGGCACTCATTAAATGAACATTTTCTATTATCCTTATTTTCCATCAATTTTAAAATTCCATTTATTCCAATTGTATCAAGTGAAAAATTTACGAATGCTCTTGGAAATCCATTTAATTCTTCTATTCTAAAATCTGTATCTAATGCAATACAAGGTCTATTTACAATTTTATATGCTTGCATAACTTTTGATTTAGCAATTTCTTGTATATCATCACTTCTTGGTTCATCCAATTCATAATTATATGTTGTAAATTTCAAATTCTTAAGATATTTTTCTGCTGATTTTATTTTACCAGTATTATGAGTTACAAAAACAATTTCATTGTTCATATTATTTTTCCTCCATATTTTCACTTTTAATCCAAGTAACAAATTACTCGTATAATGAACATGTAGTCCATTATACATTTTTTACTTTTTATATTATCTTAATTTTTTATAATATATTCAACAATTCAAATTTTTCTATTTTTCCCTTATACTAAAAATCAAATTTTTGTGCATATTTTTCAATCAAATAATCTTCTGAACCAAAACCGATGTCCAAATCTACAATCAAATCGTTTTCTAATGGTATTTTATATAATTTTAACTTTTTAGCTTTTTCTATACTATCTACAAAAAAAGGTGTATCAACTTCTTCAAATAAGAAAAAATCTCCTTGTATTACTTTACAGTTTGAACAATGATTTGCTAAATATGATGCATTTACAGTCTTTGAATAACTTTCATAATAATTATATTTTTCTTTCTTCCACATACCATTTTTTTAGATTTGGATTCCATTTTGCTCCTAATGACTTTGCTTCATCTTTTTCAGCATATGGTACCTCTATTATTAAACTCATATATTTAGCTCCTTTAAATTTAGACTATTGTATAATAAATTAAGAATATACAAACCACTAACGAACACACCTTACAAAATCAAAAACTGTTTTATATTAATTTTACATATAAGCATAATTTAAGTGGGCAGGATAAGGAAATCAGAGGCGTTCCTATAAACATTTAGAAAGTCAAGCTTTCTAATCCTCTTTTTAATTATTCATTACGCAGATATTTTGCAGATTGCATACACCTCGGTGTATTTATTTTACAAAAATGCTATTTTTATGCACATTAAAGCAATTCTTACACATATAATATTAAACTATATATAAATAAATTTCCCTAAACTTTTCTTAGTTTCTTCCCAAACAGCATGTATATTCTCTACTAATGGTTTCATTTTCTCCCAATTTAATTGAAATGAATATGCATGTCTATAAAAATGTCTAAAAGTTGCATATTCTCTTAATTTCAGATACAGCTGTTCATCAATAATTTCATCTCTCATACTATTTTCACTTGCCATTTGATGTAGTAATTCTTGATGAGATTTATTCCCAGTTGGAACACTACCGTCTATGTTCTTAGCAATAATATCAAATATATTTTCTAGTCCATTATAAAATGAATGTAAAACACTTCCTAAAATAGTCATATCAAATAAATCTGGTGTTTCGGATTCTAACTTTTTAAAAATTAAATCATACTCAAAAAATAATTTATCTATTTCATCTATTTTAAATTCTATTTGTTCTTTTATTATTTTATCCAACTTTTAGTAAACCTCCAACTTTTAATAACATTTGAGAGAAACGATTTTCTTTATCATCTAAATCTATTAAATCAAATTCATTTTCAAGTTCAAACATTAAGATACCTGCCACTCTATAAAAATCTTTCTCATTTATTCCTCTAACTGCAATATCTATATCTGAATTTTCATTAAATTTCCCATTAGCTATAGAACCAAATATAAATACTTCATTAGCTCCATTTTCTTTTAATATTTTAGTTGCTTTTTTTATATCTTCTTTGTAAGAGTTTGGCAAATTATTTAATTTTTCTTCCATTTCGACTCCTCCTTTATTGTAACTAGTATAACACATTTTAAATAGAAATAAAACAACTTGTGTAAAAATGCACGAGTTTGAATAAAAATAATATATTTAGATTAATGGTTGTCTACTCTAAGTGTTCATTGTTCTCCTTAGCAATACTGCATCTTATGCTGCTGTAAATGGCACTCCTGCTGCAGATTGTGGATATACATCTACACCACGATCTGTATAATATTCACCAAGACCTGCTTCTTTAATTTCTTCAATTGATAAACCTTCTGTCAATTGGTGTACTATTGTTCCTACCATTTCTAAATGAGCTAATTCTTCTGTTCCTATATCATTTAAAATAGCTTTTGAAGTTTGATCAGGCATTGCAAACTTTTGACTTAAATATCTAAGTGATGCAGCAAGTTCACCGTCTGGACCGCCGTATTGTGAAATGATAAATTTAGCCAATTTAGCATTTGGGCATTTTATATTAATTGGATATTCTAATACTTTATTATATGTCCACATATTAACACATTCCTCCTTCCCATGGCCATGGTTCTTCTAGCCATCTCCACTTATTGCAAGGGAAATAAATAGTAAGTGGACCATAAACTTTTTGATATTTGTCTGTTAATTCCTTATATTGATTACAATATTCTTTGTGTAAGCAAAGTGCTTTTCTGTCATCTGGATGTGTATCTAGATATTCACCAAGTTCAATTATAGCAAAATTTAAAGCCTTTATTTGATTTAACATTTCTTCTCTTGTTTCATCATTATTATTGCAACCATTATTATTTTGAAAGCCACCATTCATATTATTCATATCCTGTGCCATTTCTGATGCTGTATTATATCCAAATGCAGCATTAATTCCTTGAGGAGTATAATTACAATTACAGTTTGTAATAGAATTGCTACATCCCCCATTTCTATCTTCATATTCCATTATCCGTTACACCCCTCTCCAATCTCATTTGAATTTTTTAAATACTCAATTTCTGCCATACTTTGACCTGGCATATAAGGGCTTACTAATTCTGGAAATATAGTTCCCATTTTTAAGCCACATTTTGGTGTAAAGGTTTTATCCATCTTTTGGATTGGTACATAACTTTGAGCCAACATTGGATTTGATGGGAATACACTATCTTCTTCGTCGAATCCACAACCACAGTTTGTTTGCATACAACCACATCCAGAATTATTTACTGGAGCATATTCTGCTGTAGTTCCAACATTATTGCATAAATTTTCTATTACTTCCGGGTTATAGTTGTTTTGACAGCAACATCTTCTATAACGATTAAACATGTTTTTTTCCTCCTTATTTTATTTTATACTACATAATATGACAAAATAAGGAATTTCGTTCTTACTAATTATAAAATAAAAAATAAGATTGCTGTGCAAGCAACAATCTTATTTTTTATCTATTTTTACTTATTCATCTCTGACTAAAGCCTGATAAAACATTTTTTATGCACATCTCATTATACCTTTAAAACTCCACCGATTGTCTTGTTTAATTTTGCATGTTTATGACCTGCCAAAATAGAAGCACCTCCAGCTATAACAACAATATCACCTTCGACTATATATTCAGCTTGTTTAGCTTTATTTATACCGTCATCAATCATATCATCTATGCTTTCTTTTTGATCTACTAAAATAGTATAAGTATTCCATACTAAAGATAGTTGCTTTTCTATTTCTTTATTTGATGTAATTACATAAATTGGACATTCTGGCATAAAACCAGCTATCATTTTTGCAGTTCTACCCGTATCAGTATAAGCAAAAATTGCTTTAGCGCATAAATCCATTGCAGTCGAACATGTTGAATAATTCAAATTATATTCATAATCTTCTGAAGCACAATCACGCTCTTTTCTCCTAAATCTTTTCCAATATTTAATAGAATTCTCAATACATTCACATATTCTTACCATTGTTTGTACACATTCTACCGGATAATCTCCCATAGCAGTTTCTCCTGAAAGCATAATACAACTTGCCATATCATATACGGCATTTGCAACATCACTTACCTCTGCCCTAGTTGGCCTTGGACTATGAACCATGGATTCTAACATTTGCGTTGCAATAACAACCGATTTACCTGCTTTGTTACATTTATTAATAAACTCTTTTTGGCGAATTGGAACTTCTTCCATAGGGATTTCTACTCCTAAATCGCCTCTTGCAACCATAATACCATCTGATACAGCTAAAATACTATCAAAATTATCTATTCCCTGTCTGTTTTCAATTTTTGAAATAATTTTTATATGACCTCCGCCATTCTCTTCTAGTACTTTCCTAATGTTTAAAACATCTTGCTCAGATCTAACAAATGATGCTGCAATATAGTCAAAACCTGCATTAATACCAAATTTTATGTCTTCTATATCTTTTTCTGTTGGACTTGGTAAATTAATTATTTTTCCTGGTATATTAATACTTTTTGTATTGGTTAAAGGTCCTCCATCTATTACTTTACAAATAATATCTGTACCCTTTATTTCAATTACCTCTATCTTTATAAGTCCATCATTAATTAGAATATTCGTACCCACTGTTATCTCATTATATAGGTTCTTATAAGTAATTGATACTCTTTCTTGATTTCCTATTATTTCTTCATTTGTTAAAGTGAATATATTACCTGGTTTTAGTTCTATTCTATCATTTTCGAATTTTCCAATTCTTATTTCTGGTCCCTTTGTATCTAATAATAAGGCTACTGACTTTCCTGTTTTTTCTCTTACTTTCTTAAAATTTTCAATTCTTGCCTGTTGATCTTGGTAATTACCATGTGAAAAGTTTATTCTTGCTACATCCATTCCTGCTAAAATTAACTTTTCTAAAACTTCTAAATTATCTACTGCCGGTCCTAATGTACAAATAATTTTAGTTTTTTTCATTTTTAATTCATTCCTTTCTTATTCTGCTATTTAAAATTTAATATTTTCAATTTATTTATATTAAATTTATTGTAATTATGTTCATCAGTGTTGTATATAAAGTAAGGGCGGTAAATTTTCCGCCCTTTACCATTTGATTGCTAAATAAGCAAAGTTTATAAGAAATCTAATATTTTAACAACTTTGATTATTTTGTAATCCATTTTACTAAATTTAAGTTCTCAGAATCTAATAACATTTCATGTTTTGGCATAACTCTAAATGTATATCCATAATTTCCACCATTTACAAGATTTACTTTTGCTGTATATGTATATGTTCTGCTCTCTTCATCTGAACTTTCCAATTCCATCGGAATTATATTAATGTCGTCAACAACACCCTTCTCGTCAATTCTTCCATAATATACTTGTGCCTCAATATTTTTTTCTTCTATATTTGGTAACTTTACTTCACACCTTACTTCTATATTATTTCCTGCATCAATTGTAATGTCATCAAAGTTATTTTCTTGACTTATTTCTATTTTATCCCAATTATTATACAGATTCTCTTTCCAGCTATTATATACTCCAACTTTTTCTAAATCTACATAGTATTTATCATATAAATTACATAATGGAATATACAATTTATCAACATAATCGGTTAGCATTCTAGAAGTACTAAATTTACCACCTGTTGAAAGTATTGATTCCTTCATATATGATAACCATCTATCTGAATATCCATATTCATTTTTATCATAATACATAGGTATAATTTTATTTTCTAAAGTATCATAAATACTTTGGCTATCTGCTCTATCCTGTGCTTCATAATCTTGATATTCGCTATTAGTTCCTATTATCCAACCATTTTTACTATTATATCCTTCAGCCCACCATCCATCTAATACGCTAAAGTTAATAACTCCATTAACAGAAGCTTTTTGTCCACTTGTTCCTGAAGCTTCCATTGGTCTTCTTGGAGTATTAAGCCATACATCAACACCACTTATTAAATATCTTGACATAGCAATGTTATAATTTTCTAAAACAAATACTTTGCCTTTAAACTGTGGTTTCATAGAGATTTCATGAATATATTTAATTAAGTCTTGACCTTCTTTATCTGCTGGATGAGCTTTACCTGCAAAAATTATTTGTACTTTTCGATTTTGATTACTCAAAATTTGAGTAATTCTTTCTAAATCTTTAAAGATTAAAGTAGCCCTTTTATATGTAGCAAATCTTCTTGCAAAACCTATCGTTAAGGCATTAGGATCTAATTGTGACACCATATTCATAATTTCTTGATATGGATATCCACTTCTTCTCAAACGCTCTATTGTATTTTCTCTAACAACTGTTAGCATTTTTTCTTTTCTTTCTTGATGTGCTTCCCATAATTCTTTATTTGGTATATCTACAATTTTTTTCCATACTTCATCATCATAAATTTTATCCTGCCAATATGGAATTAAATATTTATTGTACAATTTTTTCAAACTAGGTGCAAGCCATGAACATGTATGAATTCCATTTGTAACATAAGTAATAGGAGATTCATTAGCAGCAATTTCTGGCCAAACTTCTCCAAATAATTCTCTTGAAACTGCTCCATGCAAACGACTTACTCCATTCTTTTTGCCTGCTACTTTTAAAGCTAAAATTCCCATATTAAATCCATTGTCTAAAGGTGCTTCAGGTTTCATTCCCATTGCAAAAAATTCTTGCTTTGTAATCCCTAATTTCTCCCAAAATCCTTTAAAATACTTTTCTACTAAAGTAAGAGGAAAAATATCATTTCCAGCTGGCACTGGAGTATGTGTAGTAAATACTGTTTTAGAAGAAACAATATCACGTGCTAATTGATAAGAAATTTTCTTTTCCTTCATTAAAGTATAAATCAATTCTAAAATCAAGAAAGAAGAATGACCTTCATTCATATGATAAACAGTTGGATTTAAGCCAAGAGCTTTTATCATTGATACTCCACCTTGTCCTAGTACAATTTCTTGCCTAATTCTCATTTCTTGATCTCCACCATAAAGTGTTTTGGTAATTTCCCTGTATTCTTGTGGATTTTCTTCTATATCAGAATCTAATAAATATAGTTGCACCCTTCCAACTTCAACTTTCCAAGCCCTCAAATACAGCTTTCTTTTAGGAAGCTGTAATACAACTAAAATATCATTTTCCTCGCCATCTTTTACTCTTTTTAGTGGCAAATTATCTATATCTATATCATGATATTCTGTTTCTTGAATACCATTTCCATTAATTTTTTGATGAAAATAACCATTTTTATATAATAAACCAACTGCTACTAATGGAACTCCTAAATCACTAGCAGATTTTAAATGGTCACCTGATAATATTCCAAGGCCACCAGAATAAATTGATAGAATTTGGTCTAACCCATATTCTGCTGAAAAATATGCAATTAAGTCCTTACGATTATCAGGATATTTTTTTGAAAACCACGTATTTTTGCTTTTCATATAATCTTCAAAATCTTCAACAACTTTGTCATATGCTTTTAGAAAGTCGGCATCTTGCGTTGCCTTTTCTAATTTTTCTTGTGTAACTAATTTCAAAAATTTAACTGGATTTTTATCAACTCTCTCCCACAAATCAATATCTAATTGTTTAAATAATCTTAAAAATTCTGTATTCCAAGACCACCAAAGATTGTAACAAATTTCTGATAATTTCTCGATTCTTTTTGGTAATTGTGGATTTACGGTAATGCGATTAAAAACATACATAAATATTGTTCCTCCTTATTCTTTTGTGTCTATTCTTTTCATTTTCTATTATCTATTAACTTATTAAATTTGTCAATTAATTTTCTATGATAAAATCAATATTTTTTATTATCGTATTTGTAAAAATTCGATTTCTTCTTTTTTGTATTCTTCTGGTTTTAATCCTACTTTTCCTCTCATTTTATCTAATAATAAAACTATCGCTATAGTTGTCAAGCAACCTATTACTAATATAGTACCAGATGCTGTAGTTATTCTTAATAAGAATGATGCTATCAAAGCAATTAAAGTCTTCATTATATTTTCAAGCAAATTAAAAATAGAACTGATTTTATTTCTCAAAGACGAATCTGTAAAATTATTCAAATATCTTTTTATTAAAGTATAATAAGGCCCTCTAGCAACATATTGTATAAAATACATAATTAAAATAAAAATTATAGTTATTACAAAAGCAAATTTTGCTTCTACAAATAAGCCAATTAAAATACATGACATTACAGTTGGAATAGCTAATACTCCCAATGTTTTATTTCTATATTTTTCATGTATACGCTCTTGGTTTCTTGCAGAAATTCCTGCTATGATTTCTAAAACAGCAAATATAACACCAAAATACTGTTCTTGCACCCCTATCTGTTTTAATATTCCACTTCTTAAAGTTATTAAAACAGTTAATATTCCTGAAAACATCCCTCCAAATATTAGCAAATATTTTAGTCTGTTAGATTGTATCATGTATTTTATAGAATTCTTTAAGTCTTTTACATATTTTTTTGTACTAATTTGTTGCATTTCTAAATCTTTTTCTGTTTCCTTAAATTTAAAAGCTATAATCGCTGAAATCAAACAACATATAAAACATAAAATTAATGGTATATATCCATTAATTACATATAAAAAACCTGAAGCTATAGAAGTAACAGCATCTATATAATAATACCATGATGTAGCACTACCATCAATTTTCGAAAAAACTAATCCTCTCTTAGGACCTCTTGGCAAATTATCATACAATAAATTACTTTCAACTACACCTTTTATGTTAAATGCAATCGCTGAAAAAAATTGCCCTAATAAAACATATGAAAAATCTTTAGCCATGATATAACTTAAAACTGAACAAGCATTAATGAGATTAGCAATGATTATACTTTTCTTTTTTCCTAATTTTGCAATTATTGTTGTTAAAGGTAATAAAAAAATAACTCTAAAAGCAGGATAAAAAGCCTCTCCTAACAATACATCTGCCGCACTTATATGCTTTATTTGTGTTAGAAAGAGGAATGAAATTGAATAATAAAATAAAAGATCCCATGATAGCATTTTATAAATTGGATATAGATATATATTTTCTTTTTCTTCTTTTGTAATCTCCAAATTAATCACCTTCACGAATTATACCTATAATTATTAAAAAATGTCAAGTTTAATTACTAAAAACTCATTTTTATATTAGATTTAATTTTTAATAAAATTTTAATAGCTTTTTTATTCAAAAAAATGTATAATATTTTTAAATATAATTTTATTGGAGAAAAATTATGAAATGGATTAGAAGATTTATTATTATCATTTTATGCATTTTTTTTATAATTGCTGGATTTTTATTGTATAAAGGACATGAATTATATAAACAAGCCCTTTCTGAAATTAGTTTAGATGATAAAATTTCAAAAATTCAACAAGATAAAAATTATGTAAAAATAGACACTTTGCCATCTGATTATAAAAATGCAGTTGTTTCTGTAGAAGATCACAGATTTTATAATCATGGTCCCATTGATTTAATTGGAATTGGACGAGCTATATTTACAAATATGCGTTATGGGGAATTATTAGAAGGTGGTAGTACTATTTCACAACAAGTTGCAAAAAATTTATACTTTATTTCAAATAAAAATAATACTGCTTATAGAAAGATTGCTGAAATTTTTGTTGCTAATGATTTAGAAAAAAAGTATGAAAAAGATAAAATTTTAGAATTTTATATTAATACAATTTATTTTGGAGATGGATATTATGGAATTCAAGAAGCTTGTAACGGTTATCTTGAAAAAGATGCTAAAGATATGACATTATATGAATCTACAATGATGGCAGGAATACCAAATGCACCAAGTGTATATGCTCCTACAGCTAATTTGAAATTAACCTTAATGAGGCAGAAAAAAGTTATTTCCACTATGGTTGAAAATGGTTATATTTCTCAAGAACAGGCCGATAAACTTATTGAAGAACAATCAAAATTACCAGATAAAAATAAATAATTTTTTAAAAGATTCCCGAGATACAATTCAGTATCTCGGGATTTTTTGGAGTTGCTATGAAAAATCTCTGAAATAGTTACTTTTTGGTAATCACCTTGTCAATAGCCCTGAGAGGGATAATTTTTCCCACATCAGTAACAACAACTCTGCGGTACCCATACTTGTAGAACTTTTGATACTGGTCGTGCGGGATTTTGTCTTTGATTTCTTCCAGGGAGTACTCTTTGCCCATATAGTACCAGGAGCTTACATTCATTTTCTTGCTCTTGACTTCTTTGTCGTTAATGTTGAATACATACCTTGTAAAAAAGCGGAAAGCCGAACTTCCTTTTGGAATTTCCAAGGCATCGATGTCCATGCTTTCTACTCTTCTTTCAAAGAAGTAGGCCCGTGAAGCACCTTCATACCGGAATTGTGCAAAAAGCACCTTCACGCATTCTTGATCTTTCATTTTTTTCTCCTTTCTTTTGCTGGAATACCAGCTTAGAAATAAAATGGGTGTGCTCTTTTATTGTACTACATTTTTGTTAATATGTAAATATTACAATTTTACTTGTGTATTTAATTTATGATAAAATCACCTTAAAAGTTTGTAAGCAAAAATTTCACCTTTGTGTGTATAAATATAGAAAA
>CANQHC010000042.1 GCA_947623595.1 uncultured Clostridia bacterium
TTGTCATGCACTTTTCAATGTACTAATTTTTTTAAATTTTTTAAGAAAAACTATTGACATTCATATAGTTAGTCTCCTATATATTTCATTAAGTAAAATTTATCCCTCTACTCTTTGAAAGGAAAAATTTTAGGTTTTGTATGACAAAATTTTAAAATTTTTTATACTTTTTTAATTTTATGAGAATTTGCTTAATTTCTTTTGAGTTATATTTTTCATTGTACTCTTTAATAAAAAAAAGTTTATTACTTATCTCATTAACTTTATATTCAAAAATTGAAAGTTTTACTGGATATGTAATTATATATTCTGTTGGTTCAATAAATTGTAGATTAGTATGTAACAAATTCTTTACTTTTCCATTTTTAGTTGTATAAGTGTAATTTTTAATAAGTTCTAGTAATTCACTATTTGGCTTTAATTCTTGTATTACTTCAAATTCAAGCATAAAAAATGTCCTCCTTTCCTTTGATTTAAGAGAACATTTTTTATAAAGATTTATTTTTTTTCTTAAAAAGAAAAAACTTACGAAACCTTTACAGTTCGTAAGTTGTCTTAAATTGGAGCGGGTAGCCAGAAGTCAAAAAATTAACCCTTGCTATTTGCAAGGGTTTCAAGGTTTTATTTTTAATTTTGTTGAGTAAAGTGTTGGCAAAATTATCTTAATGTACATTCTGAAAGCTTTACTTTATTAACTAATTTTTCTAATTTTATTTCTTTGAGAAACAATTTTAGTTCTTTTTCACTTTGCAATGATCTTGGGCCTATCACAATTTCATCTATCAAATCCTCAAAATCTATATTTCTATTCTTACATAAATCTCCAAACTTTACTTTTAAAACTTGTTTTATTTGACCATTATTCAATTCACATGATATCTTGCTAAATTTGGGTATTCTTTTCCATAATGTAACTATTCTAATTTCTTTTTCTGATTTAAAACTTGGATGTTTAAATAAATATGAACATGCTAAAAAGTTATCTATAAGTTCATCTATATTAGAAAATCCATTAGAAAAATTACCATCTAGTATATATTCTTTTAAATAATTATAATGTTCATGAGATTTTACACTTTTTTCATAAAACACTTCATTAAAAATAACATTTTGATCTTTTAATAAATCTTTTAGTTTTTCAACATTAAATCCAATCTCTATTCCTTTTGCATTATCTGCGTATCTTTCCCATTGTGCAACATCATCGTTAAGTAAAGATAAACACATAGCATAAGGATACTCGTTTTGCACTCTACCATTAATTTTATTAAAAAGTTCTTCTATTTCTTCTGTTTTTTGTGGCACATCTTGTTGTAATGCTGTTTTCATATTTTCTATAAAAAAAGTTATTTCCTTTTTATCATTCATTCTAGCAGTATTACCAAACCATAGTTCTTTATTTTTCAATATACTATATAAAACAGGAATAGATGTATAATGATATAATGTTTTTTCTTTTACCATATAAATTTATCTCCTTTTATTTTAATATGTCTTTTATACTTCCATTTTTCAAATCATTAATATTATATAAATTCTTCATAATGTCAAAAGTTTCTTTTAAATTATTTTTAGCAGAAATCCATCCCATACCATCTGTAATCCAAACAAACTCAAACCCTTCAACTCGTTTTGCTTCTTCTGCAATCATTTTATAACTTCTAGCAGTCTCATTTAATTTTGAACCAGCTGCTGCATAAAAATTTGTTTCAATTCCGTAAATGCAATTATTTGTTTTTATGACAAAATCAAATCTTTTAGTTGCTTGATTTTTATTACTAATAAAAGACATATCTAATTTCCATTTTTCTTCTATCTGTTCTAAATACATTTCTTTAAAATATGTTTCGTTTTTCTTAAATCCTGCTTTTTGAATAAAATTTTCTACTAAATCTTCCATTAGATGCCCACCACGATTTTTTCTAGCATTTGAATTTAAACCAGATTCAACACCTAAAACATAATCATACAAATTATTTACTAAATGATTTTGAATTAAATCAAATAACCCTGTTTCTCTCATAAATGTTTTATATTGTTCTAATGTATAATTCATTTCATTAAAATCATATATAAATTTATTTCCATCTTTATCAAGAACAAGTATTTCACTTTGTCTAACTGCTAAAAGAATTGGAATACATTTTAGAACTTCTGGATATTTAGCAATTATATTTTCAAAATCACTTTCAATATCTTTACTTCCAATTAAAGAATTTAATATATTTAATTCTACTTTTAATTTTTCAGCATTTTTATATACTGTTTCAAAATCTATATAATATTTATAATCTGCGATACTATCTGTAAATGTTAATAGCCACTCCGTAAAATTTCTTTGCATAATTAATTTTCCTTTCCTTTTAAAACTTCTTCTATTGCTTTTCCCAGAATTGTGGCATTAAGTATCTTTTGTAATAATTCAACACAATTTTCTAGAAGATTCCATTGTATATTTGATTGAAAAAAATTTACCATATTTATATAATAACTATATTTTTTATTGATATTATTTATATACTGCACAATATCATTTTCATTTTGTATAAAATATGCATTTATCTCTAGAAATCCAAATTGATTACGAATATACTTTGAAATTGTTCTTCTTTTATTAATTAACTCAATACCATTATCTATATCATTACTCAAATCCATCATATCTTTAATTTCTTTTGCTTCTTTTTTATAATTCTCCATTATTTTCTCCCTTCTCTATATCTTCTTATTGATAAATCTAAATATTCTTTTTCATTATCTATTCCTATGTAATTTCTATTCAATTTTGTAGCTGCAATTCCAGTTGTACTACTGCCACAAAAAGGATCTAAGATTAAATCATTTTCATTTGTAGAAGCTAAAATAATCCTTTCAAGTATTTCTAAAGGTTTTTGCGTTGGGTGTTTACCTTGTTTCTTTTCAGTAGGTTTTGTAAGACTAGTTGTCCAAACATCTTTCATCTGTTTATTATGATTTAATTTCTTCATTAAATCATAGTTAAATATATATTTTAGTTTTGGTAAATCTTTTCTTGCCCAAAGTATAGTTTCTGTTGAGTGAGTAAAAGTTTTACAAGCTAAATTTGGAGGTGGATTAGTTTTTTGCCAAGTTATATTATTTATAATTTTAAATTCATTTTCTTCAAGTGCCATACCTATCGAGTAAATATTGTGCAAAGTGCCACTAATCCATATTGTTCCTCTATCTTTTAAAACTCTGTAACATTCTTTAATCCATTTTTTATTGAAATTGTGTTTTTCTTTTAAAGAATTACATTTATCCCATTTTCCCTTATTAACACTAACCATTTTTCCGCCTTTACAAGTAATTCCATTATTAGATAAAAAATAAGGTGGATCTGCAAAAATCATATCTATACTTTTATCTTCAAATTTTTTTAATACTTTTAAAGAATCTCCATTTATTAAATTAAAATTATTTTCTTGAAAATAAAATTTTCCTTTATACATTTATTTCTCCGATTAGTAATTTGTAATTAATAACTCTGAAATAGCTTTTCTTCCATCTCCTTTTGAATTAATATTTCTATTAGCTAATACTTCATTTAAATTAAATCCTTTATATAAATCAACAAAGAAATTATCTTCTATATTTATATTTTTAGGATTAGAATTACTTAACATTAATTTTGCACCTGTTAAAGATAATTCTTTATAAAATTTTCCTAAATTTCTTTGGTCATCATCATTAAAATCTTCTTTAGTATATGAAGTAAATCCAGAAGTTATATTTAAAGGTCTATATGGTGGATCAAAATAAATAAATGTATCTTTATTTGTATATGCTTCTGCTTCTTTATAATCTCCACAATAAAAATTAACATTTTGAAAAAGTTTTGATAAATTTCTTAAATTTGTAGAATCGCAAATTGTTGGATTTTTTGCATTATTAAAAGGAACATTAAATTTATTTTTACTATTCACTCTATATAATCCATTAAAACAAGTTTTATTTAAAAATATAAATTCTGATGCTCTTTTAACATTAATTATTTTATCTTCTAACTCATAAGAATTATATTCCATTCTTATTTCATAAAAATATTTTTTTCTTTTATCATTTTCTAAACTTTTATATTTCTTTTCTTTTTTATCTAATTCACTAATCAATTCCTCAACATTATTTTTAACGACTAAATAACAATTAATCAAATCAGCATTAATATCAAAAGCAATAGCATTTTCAACATCATATTTTTGAAGTACTTCGATTAAAACTGCACCACCACCGACAAATGGTTCTATATATGTTTTTATTTTTCCGTCTGTTAGTTCAGTTGGTAAATATTGATTTATTTGTCCTATAAGTTGAGATTTTCCCCCAGCCCATTTCACAAAAGGTCTTATTTTTTCCACTTTCTTCCTCCATTAATACTAATTGCATAATTCATTTATATCATATTTTTCTTTATATTTAAATACTATATATAAATATTTTAACAATTTAAAATAAAAGATGACAAATATTTTACTAATTGTCATCCTAAAATATTTACCTTGAATTTTAGTTTTTCAGTATTTTTCTATCCATTTAATAAAACACCTTCTTTTAAAACATTTTTATAAAATGGAATATATTTTGCTTTACTATTAAAAGTATCTACATTTTCAATAATAGGTGATAATATTATATTATACTGTAAATCTAAATCATAACTATAATCTAAAATTTTTCTTTCTAAATTTTTAATTTCATTGTTTTCAGTTTTTACCAAAATCATTATATCTATATCGCTTACCTCATCATTATTACTTTGTTCTCCACGAGCATAAGAACCATATAAAATTATTTGTTCTAAATCATCTCCAATAATTTTAAATAATCCTTGAACATATTCATCTAAAATATTTTTTAATTTATTAGGCATATTTCTACCTCCTAAAAAAGTTATAATTATCAAATTAATTCTCGTTTTTTAAGATTCAAATAGTTATACAAATTGATTCTATACATTATTTATAATCTCAACAATTTTTTGTCCATGAACTTTTATTTTAATATCTGATAATATTTTTAAATTCTTAAGTTCTATAATATTTTTAGGCTTACATTTTACTAATTTTTCTAATTCTTCATTATTAAAAATATAATATGCAGGTATATTCTTTTCTTTTGAAATTATTCTCCTAAAATCTTTTAACTCTTTTTTTAATAGTTCCTCTTTATTTTCTTCACAGCTATCAGCAATTTGGTTTAAAGAATTTTCTATTGATATATTATTTTTTAGCCAATCTCTTAACTCTTGTTCATAATCTCTATCTATAATTACATTGTAATTGTTCATAATTCCAAAAGCATTGTCTTTCATTTCTTTTTCCGTATATCTCATATCTTTATCTGTATTATTTACATCGTTTTGTAAATATTTTACTAAATTATCTGAACGAATTATTTTATTTTTAATTTCTTTAGGTGCTGATTTTATATCCAATATACTTTTCGGATTAGTCATTACAACTATGTATTTACACCATTTGTCAAAATTTTTCATTTGTAACTTATTAATTAATTTGTTATTTTTACTATTCCATATTTTTTTAAATATTTCAATATGTCTTTCTGCTTGTCTTATAGGAGAATAAATTCCTTCTTTTATTTTTCTCTTATTATATATATATTCTCTAATAAATTCTCCTCTACTATTAACTCTTATATTCCCTACCAGATTTTTGCATTCTATAAAATACATACTTGCTGGGGTAATAACTATGTAGTCTATTTGTGCTGTTAAATCTTCATATTTCATATTAATATCATGTAATACATACATTCCAATATTTGAATTTTTTAATTCAAATTCAATTTCTTTTTCACCTTTTAATCCTAATTCGCATAGTTTTAACTTTTGTCCGAATTTTATCATTACTTGGAAATTCAGCATTAATCTTCTTTAAAGCTTTAATTTGATATTCTAATTCACTATCTTTTTTATAAAAAATTGTTTTATCAAATTTCTTAAACAATTCCATAAAGTTTGCTCCTATTATTTAATAAATTATTTATATCATACTTTTAAATTTATTGAAAGAGCAATATCAATTTTTTATATTCATTCCCTTTAATACATAAATTGTGTTTTCTTCTTTCATTTCTTCTAAAAGATTTTTACTTATTTTACTAATCATATTTTCATATTTATATTATTCTTCTTTTTATTACAATTATTTTATTCATAAACATTTAAAATCATTACTTGCAGTTAACATAATTTTGTGATATACTATATATTGATGAATTATGCTTAAAAGCTGTTTCATCTGTGTCAGGAAATTTTAAAATAATTGAATAATTTTGTATTTACGAATACACAAAGCATTTTATGTTTTGTGTATTTCGTGCGTTTTAGGGGATATTTTTTACTACTTTTCAACACTTTTCAAAACCTTTCAACATTATTCATTACTACTTTTTCATAAAAAGCAAAGTTTTTTCTCTGGCATAAACCTCAAAATTTTAATAAAAAGGAAGGTGATTTTTTATGCTCTATCTCTTACTTAAACATCGCTTAATAAAGCTCACAAAGTACGGCTAAAAAGAATAATTATTTATAATTATTCTCCTACCAAAGTTCCAGTTTGAAACTGAACTTTAGTAAATAAAATAAGCGAACGAATATATTTGAATGCTTTTCAAATGTATTTGGGAGATTATTTTATACTTAATTAATTTTAATATTTAACTTTGAAAAAGTTTAAATATTACTAAATTAATTAAGTCCAAGGGGTTATTAGGGGAAATCCCCTAATCATACAAAGTTCTTTCGAAGAAAGTACTTTAGTATGTTATAGCAACAATTTCTTGCTCTATAAAGAACCCCAAGTAGCACATTGAAAATTTAATAAGAAAAAATTATTTGAAATGAGGTGTTATACTTGGCTTTTGCTATTATTCGTAATTCCAAATACAAAAGAAAAGAATTAAATCTTATATATCGACATAACGAGAGAAAAAATACTAATTATTCTAATACTAATATTGATAGAAATAAAAGTTATCTTAATTATTCTCTTAAAAAATGCTATTCTCCATATACTACAAGTTTTAATGAGATTAGAAAAAAATATAACTTAAAAGGTCAATTAAAAGTAACTAATAATATAGCTTGTGAATATATTATAACTGCTAGTCCTGAATTTTTTATCAGTATTGGTACAGAAGAAACAAAAAGATATTTCCAGTGTGCTTATCAATTTATATCAAATTATAAAAACTTAGGTAGTGAATATATTTTATCTGCAAGAGTTCATATGGATGAATCCACTCCACATATGCACCTAGTTTATATACCTGTTGTTCATACAATTGATAAAAAAACTGGAAAGAATATCGATAAAATATCTTGTACTGAATTTTGGTATGGAAAAAACAGTTATAAAGCTCTACAAGATAATTATTACAAATATATGATTAAATGTGGTTTTGATTTAGAACGCAGTAAAAATATTGAAAACACTCATATAAATATAAAAGATTTAAAAATAATTACTAACTATGAAGAACAGCAATATCTCAATAAAACTACACCACACATTGAACAAGAACTTAAAACTGACAATGTTGTTGAAATCAAAAATCACTATAAGAAAGTTATAACAAAATGTAATACTTTAACACAACAATACACAAAGATAAAAAGTATTAATGAAACAAATCAGAAAACTATTGATGATTTAAATCACAAATATTCAACATTAAAGAAAGATTATCACAAATTAGAAAAAACTTGTAAAAACTTAAAAAAATATATACATAATTCTTTTGAATGTATCAGTCACTTAATAGGTTGGTCTTTTCAAAAATTAAAATCTGTTGTTGATAATTATATAACTCAAAAGGAAATTGCTGAGAATCAAAAACAAGACGATTTATTACAAGATAAGGATTCTTTATTAATTGATACAGAAGATGAGAAAATTATTGAGTTTAAGAAAGGTTTTAATGGTGAATTTTATGAAAAGAAATAATAATACTTTTGGATCAATTTATTATAACAAACAGAGAGATAATTGGATTTATGAATATTACGAAACAGATTCTATAACTGGCGAGAAAAAAAGATTTCGAAAATCTTTTAAAACAAAAGAAAAAGCTGAAAAATATGTATCTGAATATTCGTTACAAAAACATTCAAAAGCATATATCGAGAATAAGGGTATTACTCTAGGAAATTTAATAGAATTTTTATTACAAAAGAAATACGATTCAAATTTAATTACTGATAGAGGATATGCAAGAACAATAGATACTATTAAAATTATAAATAAATGCTATCTATCGAAAAAGAAAATAGATGAAATTACTAGTGAAGACATACAAGACTATTTAAATGTTCTTACAGAATCTTATAGTAATTCTTCATTAGAAAAAATTTATTTTCAAATTAAAAATGCTTTTATACACTCACTTAATAAAGGTTATATACACGAAAATCCTATGATAGATGTTATAAAACCAAAAAGCAAAAAAGAAGATAAAATATATGAAGCTTTAGAAGTTGAAGAACAAAAATTATTAACAGATTATATTGTTTCTAAATCAGTTACTGAAATGCCTTATAAAAATTGTTTATTACTTGAATTATATATGGGACTTCGTGTTGGAGAAGCTTTAGCACTACAAATTGGTGATATAAATCTTCAAAGAAATATAATTTCTATTAATAAAACTCTTACAACAGATATTGATAATCAATTATGTATTGGTAAAACAACAAAAACTTATGCCGGTCAACGAGAATTACCTATTCCAGACTTTTTAAGAGATTATATAATTGAACAAATTGAAATTGCAAAAAATCATAAAAATCACTTATTATTTACTACTCCAGAAGGTCGATTTGTTAATCACTCAACAATTAATAGGCAACTCAAAAATATAGCAAAACAACTTGGGATTGAATCTCATCTTTCTACTCATATTTTAAGACATACTTATGGAACTCGTTGTATTGAATCTGGTATGAGAGCTGTTGCACTTCAAAGATTAATGGGACATACTGATATTAGCATTACATTAAACACCTATACTTCTATTTTCAATAAATACAAAATGGAAGAAATGGAAAAAGTAAACGATTACTTCATAAATAATAACATTTTAAGTAATAGTTCTAAATTTCAATTAAGTAATAACCTTCCTCGAGAAGATGACACCACATACATAAGATAATTTTTAAAATAAACTGACTATAAAAGGGTATTCAAAAATGAATGCCCTTTTGTTTTTTATTCAATCAAATAGTGGTAGTACAGTTTTTCTTTATTTATTCATAATTGATATCATTTAAAACCATTCATTGCTATTTTTTTTCCCACCTATACTCCACTTTTTAACTTTTACTCTAAAAAAATCACTTTTTATCCATTTTTCCCAACTTGTATAACTATTGATACAAGTGAACTACATAAGTTACTTCCCAACAAAATGGCACCTTTTTACCCAACAGATTTTTATTTGTTGGGTAATTTGTTGAGAATTACTCAAAATCACTCAAAAACATTCAAAACTATTGAAAGTAAAAAAGCTGATTTTTCAGTATTTTCAAAACCATTCAAAATTGTTGAAAACCACTGAAAACCAGCCAGAGTGGAGCGGGTAGCGGGAATCGAACCCGCGCTATCAGGTCGGAAGCATGACATTCTACCACTAAATTATACCCGCA
>CANQHC010000043.1 GCA_947623595.1 uncultured Clostridia bacterium
TAAGGTTGAATGGGCAACGTCAGTAGGAGGAAGTAATAGTGATTCTATAAAATTAATAGCAGAAACATCAGATGGAGGCTTTATAGTAGGAGGACATTTTTATAGTAGTAGTATCAAAGTAGGAGATTATACATTAAATTCTAAAGGTTCAACTGATGGAATGGTAATCAAATACAAAACAGTAGAAAATGATAAAAAATATGAAGTAGAATGGGCAACGTCAGTAGGAGAAAATAGTTTAGATTATATAAAATCAGTAGCCGAAACATCAGATGGAGGATTTGTAGTAGGAGGATATTTTTATAGTAGTAGTATCCAAGTAGGAGAATATAAATTAGAAAATAAAGGTTCAACTGATGGAATGGTAATCAAATACAAAACAGTAGAAAATGATAAAAAATATGAAGTAGAATGGGCAACGTCAGTAGGAGGAGATAGTGTTGAAGAGATAAATTCAGTAGCAGAAACATCAGATGGAGGATTTGTAGTAGTAGGAGATTTTAGTATTAGTATCCAAGTAGGAGAATATACATTAAATTCTAAAGGTAATTCTGATGGAATGATAATCCAATATGAGAAAAAAGAATTAGCAAATCCAAAAACTATTACAGCAACATCAATAGGAAGTACTAGTAAAGACCAAATAACATCAGTAGCTTCAACAAGAGATGGAGGATATATAGCAGTAGGATACTTTAATAATACAATCCAAGTAGGAGAATACACATTAAAATCCAGAGCTTTTGAAGATGGAATGATAATCAAATATGATGTAAATGGACAAGTACAATGGGCAACGTCAGTAGGAGGAGATAGTGTTGAAGAGATAAATTCAGTAGCAGAAACATCAGATGGAGGATTTGTGGTAGTAGGAGATTTTGAAGGGAAAAGTATCCAAGTAGGAAATTATACATTAAATTCTAAAGGTTCTCATGATGGAATGATAGTCAAATACAAGCCAGTAGAAAGTGATGAAAAATATGAAGCAGAATGGGCAACGTCAGTAGGAGGAGTTTATAGTGATGAAATAACATCAGTAGCTGAAACATCAGATGGAGGATTTGTAGTAGGAGGATATTTTGACAGTAGTAGTATCCAAGTAGGAGATTATAACTTAACACGCGAAGGAACTTCATCAAATTCTCCTGACGGAATGATAATTAAATACAAAACAGTAGAAAGTGATGAAAAATATGAGGTCTCATGGGCAACGTCAGTAGGAGGAAGTAATGAGGATAAAATAACATCAGTAGCCGAAACGTCAGATGGAGGATTTGTAGTAGTAGGAGATTTTTATAGTAGTAATATCCAAGTAGGAGAATATAAATTAGAAAATAAGAATTCAGGTTATGATGATGGAATGATAATCAAATACGAACCAGATGAAACAAAAGAAGGAGAATATAAAGTATCATGGGCAACGTCAATAGGAGGTAGTGATGATCATATATACTCAGTAGCCGAAACATCAGATGGAGGATTTGTAGTAGTAGGAGATTTTAGAAATGAAATTCAAGTAGGAGATTATACGTTAGAAGATAAAGGTAATTATGATGGAATAATAATCAAATATGAACCAGATGAAGAGAATGAAGGAGAATATAAAGTCTCATGGGCAACGTCAATAGGAGAAAGAGGTATGGATGACATAAGATCAGTAGCCGAAACATCAGATGGAGGTTTTATAGTAGGAGGAATTTTCTATTACAGTATCAAAGTAGGAGATTATACATTAAATTATATAAGTGAACGTGATGGAATGATAATAAAATATATGCCAGATGAAAAATTAGGATATAAAACACAGTGGGCAAAATCAATAGGGGGAAACGGTCACGATTATATAAATTCAGTAGCAGAATTAAAAGATGGAACAATAGTAGCAGGAGGAAGTTATTATAATGGAAATATAGAAGTAGATGGAAAGACATTAACCAAACAAGGATCGTCAGATGGTATGATATTAAGAATAGCAAATCAAGTAGGAGTTCCAGAAGTAGAAAAACTAGAAGTAAAGAATTATAGGAAACAATTTAAAATAACAACAGATGTACATGAAATAGATGGAGAAAAAGGAGGAGATATTTCTGGAGAAGACTTAAAACCATATGAAAAAGTAAAATATGGTGATAAAAGTACTAGAGATATTATAATGACTCCAAAAGAAGATTATGAAATAATATCAGTCACAGTAAATGGAAAAGAGTGGCCATTTAAAGTAACCGACGAAAACGGAAGTTATACTATGGATAAGTTTACAGATGTAAAAGAAGACAAACACATAGTAGTAACATATAGTAAAAAATCAAATAAAATAGTAATACAAAAAGTGGATAGCAAAAATCAAGAGCCAATAGAAGGAGTAAAATTCAAACTAGATCAAATAGAAGAAAGAAACGAACCAGATAAAAGTATAATTGGAAGTTTAACAGATAATAGTAATACATTCTATGAACCAGACCGTGAATCTGATGTAACCAAAGAAATATTAGGAGAGATGAATAAAGAAGCAGAATACCACTTTGTAGAGCAAAGTGGCGATAATGGTGAAAAATACTATGTTCCAACTAATAGTAAAACATACCTTCAAAAAGAAGCTGAAGAAAATGGAGAAGATAAAGAAGGTATAACAGGAGTACATGGAAAAACAGCTAATTCATATTTTCCACTAAAATTAGATGAAAAGGAAGGAAAATATTTTGTAGTAGTAAATGCAAGAGTATCAAGTCAAAGCTCAGATTATGGATATGCAACAATAAATAGTAGTACAACATCACCATCATATAGTACTTCTACAGGAAGGTTTATGTATATATCAGGAACAAAAACAAGTGCAGAATATATTTCAAATGTCATAGAAGGAGGAAAATTACAGTATTTACATTTAGGATATAGAAAAGATTCAAGTAAAGATACAGACGAAGACCAAGTAGTAATAAATAGTATAAAAGTATATAAAGCAAAAGAATTACAATATAATTTTCAAGAAGAAAAAGGAGAATACAAATCAAGTAATAAAGGAAAAGCAAGTACAACAAGTAACTCATATATACCAATAAATTTAACAGGTTATTCAGGAAAATACAATTTGAACTTTAAAGCAAAAGTATCAAGTCAAAGTGGAGATTATGGCTATGTAACAGTAAATGATACTGAAACACCAGCACCTTCATATAGTGACACAAATGGAAGAATAGTATATGAATATGGAACATCACAAACTGATTTCAAAGAATACACAAAAGAGTTACAAGGAGGAACAAAGTATTATTTACATTTAGGATATTATAAAAATTCAAGTGGTGATAGTGGAGAAGATTGCTTCATAGTAAAAGATATAAATGTAACATTAAGTGATTCAGAAATATGTCATAGACAAGTAGAAACCAATAGTAAAGGAGAGGCTATAACCCAAGTACCATATGGAAGATATAGAATAACAGAGTTAAATACACCAGAAGGATATTTACCATTAGAAAAACCAATAATAATAGACTTTAAAGCAGAAAGTAAAGCAGTTATAAAACAACAAGCAGAAGTAGGAGAGACAGTAGGTTCAGAAGAACAAACCAACTCACAAGAAACCTCAGAAGAACCAATAGCAAGTTATGATAAAGACAAGCAAATGTATGTTATAGAGAATGTAAAGAAAGCAAAAGTAGTAGTTCATCATTACTTAAAAGATGCACTAGATGAAGACGGAAATCCAGTACCAGTAGCAGATGATCAAATATTAGAAGGAAAACCAGATGAGAACTATACAGCTAAGCCACATTTAGATATAGAAAAATATCAATTAGTAAAAGATGCAGAAGGAAATCCTGAAACTTTGGGTGACCCAACAGGAACATTCTCAGCAGATGAAACAATTGAGGTAACATACTATTATGAAACAAGAGATATTCCATTAATAGTACACCACTACATAGTAGAAACAGAAGAGCAAGTACCATTAGCAAATGGAGAAAAGGCACAAGATGAGGAATATTCAGGAAAAGAAAATGAAGAATATACGACTAAGTCATTAATAGAATGGGCTAAAGATGATGAAACCAAAACAATAGATCCAAAATATGAATTAGTAGAAGAGCCAAACAATAAAAATGGAACATATGAAGGAAATGAAGTAATAGTAACATACTACTATAAAGCCAAAGAAGTAAAAGTAACAACAAAAGTAAAACCACATGAAGAAATAACAGAATTAGGAGAAAGAATTAATGTAGATGGAGGAACAATTTTAGGACAAGATGAAGACCCATATGAAACAGTAATATATGGAGATAATAGCCAAAATGATATAAAAGCAACCCCAGAGCCAGGATATAGTGTAAAGAGTATAACAATAAATGAAGCACCACAAGAATTTACACCAAATAAAGAGGATAGAACAGTAGATATAAGTAAATTCCAAGCTATGACAGAAGATAAGGAAGTAGTGGTAGAATTTGAAAGAATACCAGCAAAAGTAATAACTCACCACTATATAGTAGAAACTCAAACAAGAGTGCCATCAAAAGAAGCAGGAAGAGAAGTAGAAGATGAAACCCAAGAAGGCTATGTAGGAAAGATGTATGCAACAAGCCCATCAAAAGATGTAAAGCCAAACTATGAATGTGTATCAAGTACAACTAATACAAGTGGATATATGGAAGAAAAAACAATAGAAGTAGAGTACTACTATAGTATAAAAGATGCGCAAATACTAAAAAATGAAGTAAGTAAAACAGCAACAGAGAAAATAACAGAAGAGAATGGAAAAGTAAAATATACAGTAAAATATGAAGCAGAGATAACAGAATATATAGGAAAAGCAACAATAACAATAGTAGATACATTACCTTATGAATTAGATGAAGAGTCACAAGGAGAATTAAAAGGAGGAGTATATGATCCTTCTAAAAAGACAATTACTTGGACAGAAGAAGTAAATGACATAGATACATATACAAATGCAGAAACAGGAAAAATAAGTATTGAAAAAGTAATTGATGTGTCATTTATAAACATGGACTACAGTAAAACAACATTTGAAAATAAAGTAACAGGAAAAATAAAACTAGAAGAAACAGGGCAAGAAAAAGATACAGAAGAAGCAACAGCACAAACAACAACAGAATTCAGAAAAGATGTACAAGTAACAAAAATATGGGATCATACAAATAATGTTTATGAAATACCAACACAATTAAAAATAAAATTGCAAAAAGTAAAAGCAGATGGAAGCAAAGAAGATGTAGAAGAGCATACATTAAACAATACTAATAAAGTAGAAGACGAAGAATTAGGAGAGCATAAAGAAAAATGGACATATACATTTGAAAACTTAACAAAATATGATGAGGATGGTGAAGAAATAGATTATGAAATAGTTGAAGAACCAGTAGAAGAAAATGACTTAAAATACTATAAATCAACTACTGATAATGAGAGCAAAACAATAACAAACACATATAATGGACCAATTATTTCAGCAACAAAACAAGCCACTCCAGCAAATGGAAAGGGTTATGTAGTAGAAGACGAAAATATAACATACACAATTACAGTAAGAAATGATGGAGGAGTAGAAAAAGAGGTAACAATTACTGATGAAATTCCAGATGGAACAAGATTTGTAGAAAATAGCATAAAGATAGATGGGCAAGAAACAGAAAATACAAAAGAACAATTAAAAGAAGGAATTAAAGTAACAGTAGGTCCAAAGGCACAAAAAACATTAACATTTGATGTAACAGTAGATAAATTACCAGATGGTACTTTCACTAAAGATATACAAAACATAGCAAAAGTAGATAACAAGCCAACAGAACCTACAACAAATATAGTAAGGAAATCAAATATAACATTTGAAAAAATAGCAGAACCAGAAAATGGACAAACAGTAAAACCAGGAGATGAAATAACATACAAAATAAAAGTAACAAATGATGGAACATTAGAAAAAACAGTAAAAGTACAAGATAATATTCCAGATGGAACGACATTTGTAGAAGGAAGTATAAAAGTAACAAATGCTAAAATACAAACTGTAGCAAATATGCAAGAAGATTCAACATATACAAAGAAACAACTAGAAGAAGGAATAGAAATATTAGTAAATGCAGGAGAGGAAGCAACATTAGAATTTAAAGTAACTGTAGATGAGAATAATGAAAATGGAACACCAATAGAAAACACAGCAATGGTAGATAATGAGCCATCTAACAAAGTTACTAACACTGTAATAGCACCAATAATAGAGGTAGAAAAAGAAGCAGTAGTAAAAGGCGAAAAGGACTTTGTAGTAAAACAAGATGAAATAACATATAACATAAGAGTAAAGAATACCGGAGACTTAGGAGAAAATGTAGTAATAAAAGATAATATTCCAGAAGGAACAAGATTTGTAGAAGGCTCAATAACAGTAAATGGAGAAGCAATACATAGAGTAAATGAGCAAGATGTAGATATGTCAAGCAAAACAGAAAATGACTTAAAAGAAGGAATATTAGTATATGTGGGAGCAAAACAAGAAGATGGAACACCAGCAGTAACAACCTTAAGCTTTAAGGTAGAAGTAAATGAATTTAAAGAAAATTCAGATGAAGGAGAACCAGAAGTAACTAAAGAAAAACTAGAAGGAGATATAAAAAATAAAGCAACAGTAAAAGAATTAGTAACAGCTCAAACACCAGAAGATCCAAAGGTACCAGAAAAAGAAGAAAAGGAAACTAAAGAAGTATTAACTCCAATAGTTACATTTGAGAAAAAGGCACAAATAGTAAGAAAGGCAAGCGTAGAAAAAAAACAAGAAGAGGAAGAAGAAAAGCTAGACGAAAATGGAAAACAGAAATTAGGAAAGAATGAAGTAACAGCAGAAGATGAGATAACATATACAATAGTAGTAAAAAATACAGGAACAAAAGAAGCAACAAACATAAAAGTAAAAGATACTGTGCCACCAGGAACAAAATTAAAGGAAACACCAGAAAATGCACAAGTGCAAGAAGAAAAAGAAATAACATGGACAATACCAAGCTTACAAACAGGTGCAAGCAAAGAATTAACATTCACAGTAATAGTAAATTACGCACAAGAAGATTATGAAATAAGAAATGTGGCATATGTAGCAGAAAAAGAAACAAATGAAACAACAACGAAGTACAAGAAACCAGAAATAAAATTAGAAACAACAGTAACAAAAACAGGATTGGAAGAAGTAACTTTAATAGACACACCAATTTACTATACAATAAACTATACAGCAACAATAGAAAACTTTGTAGGAAAAGCAGTAATAACAATGGTAGACCAGTTACCATATGAAATAGATCAAGCAAATTCAAGCTTAGATAAAGGAGTATATGATCCAGTAAAGAAGACAATAACATGGACAGAAACAGTGGAAGATATAGACACATATAAAGTAGGAGAAGCAACAACAATAAATAGAACAAAATCTATTTCATTAAAATATATTTACACAGATGAAGAAACATTAAGTGGAAATATAGAAAACACAGTAACAGCAACAACAGAATTAAAAGAGCCAAATCCTGAAAAGAAAGAACAACCAGATAATCCAGACATACCAGATGAAATAACAGTAGAAAGAGAAGAAAAGGAAGATAAGCATGAAGTAGAAGTAAAAATACCAGCAAAAGTAACAGTACACCATTATTTCTATGATGAAGAAAAACAAGAAGAAACAGAAATAGAATTAGCACCAAGTGAAGAAAAAGAAGGAATAATAGGAGAACACTATACAACAAGTAAATCAAAAAAAGTACCTGAGAACTATGAATGTAAAGAAGAACATCCAGCAAATCAGGAAGGAGACATGACCAAAACACCAATAGAAGTAAATTACTATTACACATTAAAAGATGAAACAGTAGGAAGTAAAATGACCAAAACAGCAAAGGCAAGCAAAACAATTGAAAGACAAGAACAAAAAACAGAACAAGAAGATACAGACTCAGAGGCAAAAACAGTAAAAGTAGAAGTTCTAACCGATGAAGATGGAGAAGTAACCTATACTATTAAATACAAAGTAACAATAAGAGATTATATAGGAAGAGCAAAAGTAACAATAGTGGATACATTGCCAGCTCCAATAGATACAACAAAATCACAACTAGCAAAAGGAAACTACAATTCATCAGACAATACCATCACATGGGAAGAAACAATAGAAAATATTAATACATACAAAGAAGGAAACATAACAGAAGATAAACCAGAAGATGGAGTAGTAACAGATGGAACATTTGAAAAAACAATAGAAAAACAAATTAAGTTAGTATATAACGGACAAAATCCAGTAGAAAACTTAGTAAACACAGCAAAAGGAACAATAACAACATATTATCCAGATGAATTAAAACCAGCTAAGCCAGAGCTAGAAAAGAAAACAGACACAAAAGAAGATACAAGCACAGTAGAACAAGAATACAAAGTAGATAAAGTTGTAGAAAAAGTATGGGATGATAGCAATGATTACAAAGGACATAGGCCAGAAAAAATAATTGTACAACTAACAGCAAATGGACAAACAAGCTTAAATGGAATAGTTGGAGTACAAGAAACAGTTGAAACAAAAGAATTTGAAAGTATAGAGTTATCAGAAACTAACAACTGGAAACATACTTTTGAAAACTTACCAAAATATGATAGTTTCGGAAACGAAATAGTATATAGTGTACAAGAAAGCGAGTCAAATCCAGGAGATTTACAATACTATGTACAACCACCTGAGGTAACAATAACAGAAAATCAAGATGCTATACAAAATGCGGAAGGTCAAAACTCAGAAAGCAGTTCACAAGCAAATGGTGAACAAGAAACTACAGGCTCAAATACAACAACAACTACGAACCAAATCGGAAAAATCATAGTAACCAACTCAAGTAAGTTAAACCACAAACAAATCGAAAGCAATATAACCAAAGAAGGAACAACACAAATTACAAACGAAAACAGAAAAGTAACTTACAACATAACCTACCATGCAGTAATAACAAACTATGAAGGAGATGCA
>CANQHC010000044.1 GCA_947623595.1 uncultured Clostridia bacterium
TTATATTGCTTTCTATTTGTTTGTGGTTTAACTTACTTGAGTTGGTTACTATGATTTTTCCGATTTGGTTGGCAGTTGTTGTTGTATTTGAGCCTTCAGTTTCTTGTCCATCATTTGCTTGTGAACTGCTTTCTGAGTTTTGACCTTCCGCATTTTGTATAGCATCTTGATTTTCTGTTATTGTTACCTCAGGTGGTTGTACATAGTATTGTAGGTCTCCTACATTTACTTCACTTTCTATTACACTATATACTATTTCGTTTCCGAAACTATCATATTTTGGTAAGTTTGCAAAGGTATGTTTCCAGTTATTAGCTTCTGATAACTCTATACTTTCAAATTCTTTTGATTCTGCATTTTCTTTTCCTTCAACTGTTTCTTTTAAGTCTACTATTCCATTTAAGCTTGTTTGGCCATTTGCTGTTAGTTGTACAATTATTTTTTCTGGCTTATGTCCTTTATAATCATTGCTATCATCCCATACTTTTTCTACAACTTTATCTACTTTGTATTCTTGTTCTACCGTGCTTGTATCTTCTTTTGTATCTGTTTTCTTTTCTAGCTCTGGCTTAGCTGGTTTTAATTCATCTGGATAATATGTTGTTATTGTTCCTTTTGCTGTGTTTACTAAGTTTTCTACTGGATTTTGTCCGTTATATACTAACTTAATTTGTTTTTCTATTGTTTTTTCAAATGTTCCATCTGTTACTACTCCATCTTCTGGTTTATCTTCTGTTATGTTTCCTTCTTTGTATGTATTAATATTTTCTATTGTTTCTTCCCATGTGATGGTATTGTCTGATGAATTGTAGTTTCCTTTTGCTAGTTGTGATTTTGTTGTATCTATTGGAGCTGGCAATGTATCCACTATTGTTACTTTTGCTCTTCCTATATAATCTCTTATTGTTACTTTGTATTTAATAGTATAGGTTACTTCTCCATCTTCATCGGTTAGAACTTCTACTTTTACTGTTTTTGCCTCTGAGTCTGTATCTTCTTGTTCTGTTTTTTGTTCTTGTCTTTCAATTGTTTTGCTTGCCTTTGCTGTTTTGGTCATTTTACTTCCTACTGTTTCATCTTTTAATGTGTAATAGTAATTTACTTCTATTGGTGTTTTGGTCATGTCTCCTTCCTGATTTGCTGGATGTTCTTCTTTACATTCATAGTTCTCAGGTACTTTTTTTGATTTACTTGTTGTATAGTGTTCTCCTATTATTCCTTCTTTTTCTTCACTTGGTGCTAATTCTATTTCTGTTTCTTCTTGTTTTTCTTCATCATAGAAATAATGGTGTACTGTTACTTTTGCTGGTATTTTTACTTCTACTTCATGCTTATCTTCCTTTTCTTCTCTTTCTACTGTTATTTCATCTGGTATGTCTGGATTATCTGGTTGTTCTTTCTTTTCAGGATTTGGCTCTTTTAATTCTGTTGTTGCTGTTACTGTGTTTTCTATATTTCCACTTAATGTTTCTTCATCTGTGTAAATATATTTTAATGAAATAGATTTTGTTCTATTTATTGTTGTTGCTTCTCCTACTTTATATGTGTCTATATCTTCCACTGTTTCTGTCCATGTTATTGTCTTCTTTTCTGGATCATATACTCCTTTATCTAAGCTTGAATTTGCTTGATCTATTTCATATGGTAACTGGTCTACTATTGTTATTACTGCTTTTCCTACAAAGTTTTCTATTGTTGCTGTATAGTTAATTGTATAGTAAATTGGTGTGTCTATTAAAGTTACTTCTTCCAATCCTGTTTTTGTTACTGTTGTTTCTAATTTTATTTCTGGTTTCTTGTACTTCGTTGTTGTTTCATTTGTTTCTTTTTCTGCTACATATCCAACATTTCTTATTTCATAATCTTCTTGTGCGTAATTTACTATTACTGTGAATGTTAACTCTTTGCTTTCCCCTGTTTGTAAGCTTGGTATTGTCCAAGTTATCTCTTTTTCTTCTTGTACTTGTGCATCTTTTGGTGTTTCCTTTAATTTTGTTCCTGTTGGTACAGTGTCTTTTACTTTTATGTTTGTTGCTTCTTTTGTTCCTGTATTTTTTACTACTATTGTATATGTTATCTCATCTTCTGCTGTTACTTCATTCTTTCCTAATTTCTGTTTTCCATTTTCGTCTAGCTTTTCTTCTTCCTCTTCTTGTTTTTTTTCTACGCTTGCCTTTCTTACTATTTGTGCCTTTTTCTCAAATGTAACTATTGGAGTTAATACTTCTTTAGTTTCCTTTTCTTCTTTTTCTGGTACCTTTGGATCTTCTGGTGTTTGAGCTGTTACTAATTCTTTTACTGTTGCTTTATTTTTTATATCTCCTTCTAGTTTTTCTTTAGTTACTTCTGGTTCTCCTTCATCTGAATTTTCTTTAAATTCATTTACTTCTACCTTAAAGCTTAAGGTTGTTACTGCTGGTGTTCCATCTTCTTGTTTTGCTCCCACATATACTAATATTCCTTCTTTTAAGTCATTTTCTGTTTTGCTTGACATATCTACATCTTGCTCATTTACTCTATGTATTGCTTCTCCATTTACTGTTATTGAGCCTTCTACAAATCTTGTTCCTTCTGGAATATTATCTTTTATTACTACATTTTCTCCTAAGTCTCCGGTATTCTTTACTCTTATGTTATATGTTATTTCATCTTGTTTTACTACAAAGTCCTTTTCGCCTTTTACTACTGCTTCTTTTTCTACCTCTATTATTGGTGCTATTACAGTGTTAGTAACTTTGTTAGATGGCTCATTATCTACCATTGCTGTGTTTTCTATTGGTGTTCCATTTTCATTATTCTCATCTACAGTTACTTTAAATTCTAATGTTGCTTCCTCTCCTGCATTTACTAATATTTCTATTCCTTCTTCTAGTTGTTTCTTTGTATATGTTGAATCTTCTTGCATATTTGCTACAGTTTGTATTTTAGCATTTGTTACTTTTATACTTCCTTCTACAAATGTCGTTCCATCTGGAATATTATCTTGTACTTTTACTGTTTTTTCTAATGTTCCATCATTTGTTACTTTTATTTTGTATGTTATTTCATCTCCTGGTTTTACTGTTTGTCCATTTTCTGGTTCTGCTATTTTTTCAAATGTTATATTTGATTTCCTTACTATATTTGTTGTAGGTTCTGTTGGCTTGTTATCTACTTTTGCTATGTTTTGTATATCTTTAGTGAAAGTACCATCTGGTAATTTATCTACTGTTACATCAAATGTTAATGTTTTTTGTGCCTTTGGACCTACTGTTACTTTAATTCCTTCTTTTAATTGTTCTTTTGTATTTTCTGTTTCTTGCCCATCTATCTTTATGCTATTTTCTACAAATCTTGTTCCATCTGGAATTTCATCAGTAATTGTTACCTCTTTTTCTACTCCTCCATCATTTCTTACTGTAATTGTGTATGTTATATTTTCATCTTCTACCACATAACCTTTTCCATTTGCTGGAATTGCTTCTTTTGTTGCTGAAATAATTGGTCCATTATATGTGTTGGTTATTGTTTTGCTAACATTATCTACAGATGACAAATAATAGCTTAAATCTTCTCCTTCAACTGCCTCTTCTTCTATAAAGTATTCTATATCATTTCCTAGTTCATCATATCTTTGTAGTTCTGTAAATTCATATTCCCAATTTTCTTCATCTTGCCTATTACTGCTATCTGGCACAGCTAATTCATGCTCTTGTACTACTACTTTTTCCCCTTCTTCTCCATTTTTCTTTACCAAAATCTTTATCTTCTCTGGTCTTTTATACACATTATTTGTATGTACCCATTTTTTATTTACTGTTAGGCTTATTTTCTCATTTGGCACACTAAATGTATTTACTATTTTAAAGGTTATTACTGATTTTCCGTTTTCACCTTTTGATGCCTCTTCTTCTCCATTTTCCTCTTGTTTTGTAATCTGGTTTTTATAGAATTTTAAGTCGTTCTCTCCTATTGCCTCTTCCTCAACTTTATACTCTGCTATACTTCCATCATCATTGTATTTTGGTAAATCTTCAAATGTATATTCCCAAGTATTTTCGTCATCTGGTTTTACATGATCCGTTGCTGTTAGAACCATTTCTCTTACCTTTGGTTCTTCTAATTGCTCATTTTTTACTATTACCTTTATTTGTGTTGGTCTCTTACTTGCTCTATCATCTTGGTCATCCCATTCTTTTATTACCTTTAGGTCTGTTTTGAAGTCTAAAGTTGTATCTGCTGTTGCTTGTTTTTCTTCTGTTTCCTTTTCTGGATTTATGAATTTTAATTTTCCTCTTGCTTCGTTTTGCACTTTATCTAATTTTACATCTAATTCTTTAAACACTACTGATATTGTTTTACTGAAACTTAAAGTTAATTGTTTTTCTCCTTCTTCTTGTCCTTCTGGTAACTCTCCATTTGCATATGTATCTACTTCTTGTATATCTTTCCATGTTATAGTATGCGTTTCTTCATCATAATCTCCACCTTGTAGGTCTGATTTGGCTTTATCTATTCCACATGGTAATTGATCAACTATTGTTATTTGTACTTGCCCTATATATTCTGAGACTGTTGCTGTATAGTTTATTGTATATTCTACTGGTTCATCTTTTGAGCTTATCTTTTCTGTTGCTTGTTTTTGTATATTTTGATCTATTAATTGTGGCTCTTTTAACTCATATTCATATACTACTTCTGTTAGCTCTTCCTTCATTGTTCCTTCCCAATTGTTTGGTTTTTCTACTAGTTTGTAATTTGGTGGAATTTCAGTTGATGCCTCTGTTTGATATGGATCGCCATATTGTCCTTGACCCTCATCTGGTAATGTTACTCTTGGTGCTATTTCTTTTTTGCTTGTTTTATCTACATGTTTTACTAATACTCCTGCTGATGGTTTTACATCATAGTAATATGTTACATTTACTTCTGTATATTCGTATTGTCCTGTTGCATTTGCTGGTTTCTTTGTTAATCTATATTTTGGATTTAATTGTTGTTCTCCTTCTACGCCTAACTCTTCTGTTAATGCTTTAGTCTCATACTCTTGTCCTTCTGTTCCAGTTTCATGTTCATCTTGGGCTACATTTTGTGCATCTTCTTCATATCCTACTAATGGTACTGGATTTTCTGTTCCATCTATATAATGGTGTACTGTTAATGGTATTTTCTTTACTTCATAATAATATGTTACTTCTATGTCAGCTTCTTCAAATTTTCCTGTTGCATTTTCTACTTCTTGATCTTGTACTGGCTCATATTTTTCTAAATCTAACCTTGGTTTTGTTTTATATTCTTCATCTACTTTTCCTTCTAATAACTCATCTTCTGCTACTTTCTTTGGACTTCCATCTTCATTTTTTTCTTCTTTTGCATAGTGATGTACTATTACTTTTGATTTCTTTACATTTTCTATTATGTACGTTTCTTTTTCAGCATCATATCTTGCTACACTTGAAGTTTGTGAATTTAAGTTATCTACACCTTCTGCTTTATTCAATCCATCTTGCTTTTCTTCTGTTTGTGAACTTTCTGAAGTTACTACTGCTTTTGCATCTGTTTTAAAGTCTATTATTATTGGTTCTTCTAATGGCAAGTATCCTTCTGGTGTATTTAGTTCTGTTATGCTATATCTTCCATATGGTACTTGGGTTATTGCCTCTCCTTTACTATTGGTTTCCACCTGTGTATGATATATTTCTGAATCACTTAATGTTACATTTATATCTTTTACTATGAAGCAATCTTCTCCATCATCACCACTTGAATCTTTATAATATCCTAAGTGTAAATAATACTTTGTTCCTCCTTGTAACTCTTTTGTGTATTCTTTGAAATCAGTTTGTGATGTTCCTGATTCATATACTATTCTTCCATTTGTTTCACTATATTTTGGTGCTGGTGTTTCAGTATCATTTACTGTTACATAGCCATAATCTCCACTTTGACTTGATACTTTTGCTTTAAAGTTCAAATTGTATTTTCCTGAATAACCTGTTAAATTTATTGGTATATATGAGTTACTTGTTGTACTTGCTTTTCCTTTATTACTTGATTTATATTCTCCTGTTTCTTCTTTACTAAAGTTAAATTGTGCAGTTTTATATACTTTTATACTATTTATTACTATTTGGTCGTCTCCTGCATCTGTACTTCCATCTTTTCTATATCCTAGATGTAAATAATATACTTTATCTCCTTCTAATATAGATGATTTTAATGTTGTTGCAGTTCCTGTTCCTGATTTATATACAAATCTTCCTGTGGAATTATTATATTCTGGTGCTGGACTTTCACTTTCATTTATTGTTACATATCCATAGTCATAACTACTTTGACTTGAAATCCTTGAGTCTACTGCTACAAAATATTTTCCTTCTTTACCACTTAAATCTATTTTTATACATGAGTTTGCTGTTGTATTTGGTACGCCTCCTATATTTTCTACATCTTCACTTCCTGTTTCTTGTGCTTTTTGCTTTCTATATGCTTTTCCATTTGTTGGAATGTATTTCCCATCTTCTTGCTCTTCAAACCCATATTGTACTCCTTCTGCTTCATATACTTTTATACTATTTATTACTACTTGGTCTTCATTTGAGTCTTGACTTCTATCTTTATAATATCCTAAATGTAAATAATATGTATTTCCTCCTTTTAATATTTCTGATGTATATTCTATATCTTCTATTTTGCCTGATATGTGCATAAATCTTCCTGGTGTATAATCATGTTTTGGAGCATTTTTATCTGTAGTTATTGTTGCATAACCATAATCTGCACCTTCACTTGATACTCTTGCATTTACTACTACTGCATAATCCCCTGTTTTATCTTCTAAATTAATTTGTATATATGAATTTGCTGTTGTATTTTTCTTATCTGCACTTCCATCATGTGATTCTTGATATGTTTTTCCATTTGTAGGAACATAATATTCCTCTCCATTTTCTCCTGTTTGTTTTTCAAACCAATAATCTCCTGCTTTTTCCATATCTTGCAAAACATCTTTTACTTCTATTTTTGGTTCTTTTATTTCTACGTATACTTTTCCATTATTTTTCATTTCTTTTTTTACTTCGGATGTCACTTCATTTTCATCTGTTATCTCATAAAAATCATTACTATTATTAGTTAAGTCACCTATTACAGTGTCTTGGTCTGGATTTTCTCTTTCTTCTATTTGGTCTATTTTGAATTTTACTCCTGCTATTGGCTCTTGATTTTTGCTATCTACTTTTTGTATTACTATTTTGTTTGATTTTTTACTATATGTTACTACTATGTGTTTGTCTTCTTTTACATCTGTAAACTTATCCATAGTATAACTTCCGTTTTCGTCGGTTACTTTAAATGGCCACTCTTTTCCATTTACTGTGACTGATATTATTTCATAATCTTCTTTTGGAGTCATTATAATATCTCTAGTACTTTTATTCCCATATTTCACTTTTTCATATGGTTTTAGGTCTTCTCCAGAAATATCTCCTCCTTTTTCTCCATCTATTTCATGTACATCTGTTGTTATTTTAAATTGTTTTATATAATTCTTTACTTCTAGTTCTTCTACTTCTGGAACTCCTACTTGATTTGCTATTTTTAATATCATACCATCTGACGATCCTTGTTTGGTTAATGTCTTTCCATCTGTTTCTATATTTGCACTACAATAATATCCTCCTGCTACTATTGTTCCATCTTTTAATTCTGCTACTGAATTTATATAATCGTCACTACTTCCTCCTATTGATTTTGCCCACTGCACTTTATATCCTAATTTTTCATCTGGTATGTATTTGATTATCATTCCATCAAAAGAACCTTTAGAATTTAATGTATAATCTCCTACTTGAATATTACTACTAAAATATCCTCCTATCACAAATCCTCCATCTGATGTTTCGGCTACTGATATTATATAATCATTACCACTTTCTCCTACTGACGTTGCCCATTCGACTTCATATTTTTCATCACTTTCTACTGGCTTATATTTGATTAGCATTCCATCAATACTGCCGTTATTCTTAAATGTATATTCTCCTACTTGGATACTACTACTTTCAAAATATCCTCCTGCTACTATTGCTCCATCATTTAATTCTGCTATTGAATTTATATAATCACTGTCACTTCCTCCTATTGATTTTGCCCACTGTGTTTTATAGCCTAATTTTTCATCTGGTACGTATTTGATTATTATTCCATCTTTATCATATCTTCCATACACGTCAACTCCACTATTATTTCTTAATACATAATTTTCTACTTTAATACTACTACTTGTAAAATATCCTCCTACTACAAGTCCTCCATCTGATGTTTCGGCTACTGAGTTTATATAATCAATATCACTTCCTCCTACTGACGTTGCCCACTCTACTTCATATTTTTCATCACTTTCTACTGGATTATACTTGATTATCATTCCATCACTATACCACTCATGATTATTTGTTATTCTATATTTTCCTACTTTGATACTACCACTTGCAAAATATCCTCCTACTACAAAGCCTCCGTCTGATGTTTCGGTTACTGATTCTATATAATCACCACCACTTCCTCCTACTGACGTTGCCCATGACACCCTATATTTTCCTTCTTTGGTTTCTTCTGGTTCATATTTGATTATTATTCCATCTTCAAAACTTGAACTTAATTTATACTCTCCTATCTGTATTCTATCATTAAAATATCC
>CANQHC010000045.1 GCA_947623595.1 uncultured Clostridia bacterium
CTTTGAAAATATATAATGGAATATCAGAGCAAGAAACAGATGACAATTATATTGTTGAATGGAAAGGATACACAGGACCAGATGGAGAGAGTACAGGAATAATAATGAAAGAGACAAAAGATGAAGAAGCACAAGTATCAGATGAGTTTATAAAAACAGGAAGCAAAAGTGAAACAATGGAGGATGTGACATCAAATATAGGAATATACTTTTCAAATTCAGAAAAAATGTTAGGAGCAGAAGGAGAAATAAAAGTATATGATGATGAAACAGATGAATTAATAGAAACATTTACAAAAAATAATTGGTCAAAATATAATTCATCAAGTCCATATACATATGAAAGACCAATAAAACACATAAGAATAGAAACAAGTAAAACCAATAAAGAGTCAAGCATATATGTATATAATGTAAAACAATTAGATGATGAAGCAATATTTGAAAAATATGAAAGAGAGCAATTTGATGAACTTCAATACATAAAATCTACATTAACTGGATATGTAGGAGAAAATTATATTAATACAGATACAGATAATGCAAATTATGAAGCTCCATATTCAATAGCAAATATAAAGGTAAGTAGAAACGCATTTTCAACACAAGTAACTGAAAAAAATGTAAAAATAACAATATCAGCTGAGGCAAATGAAAATATAAATCAGGTAAAATGGACAAATGGAGCATTTTTATTAAAATTACCTAAAGATATTGTAGAGATAAACATCAATAGTGTTACTACTAATGAAGGTGTACAAATAGTTAGTTATGAACAATATGAAGAAGATGATATAAAATACATAAAAATAAATACACAAGCAGAAAACCCTACAACATATGATGTTGTGGTAGATTGTGATATAACACCAAACCCAGAAGCTACATCAAAATCAGCGAGTATAGATTTATATTACTACAATGAAAATGCAATAGAATATTGGTATAAAGCAAAAGATGATTATGATATAAATGACAACTTAAATGCAGAAGAAACAATAGGAAAAGGAAATGTAAGTATAAGTTTAGTATCACCAAGTTCAATATTAACAAGTCAAACAATAACTAATTATGATAATAAAGGAAGCATAACAGTAGCACCACAAATAGCAGAAGTATCAAAAGAACAAAGAACAGCAGATATTAATATAGGAATAACTAACAATTATACAAATACAATAAGTGAAGTAAAGCTTATAGGAAGAATACCATATGATAAGAACAAATATGTAATAAATGGAGCAGAAATGGGATCAACCTTTACAGCAAAAATGCAAAGTAAAATTGTAATACCAAAAGAATTAGAAGGAATAGCAAGGGTATATTATAGTGAAAATGGAGAAGCAACAAATGATATACAAGCACCAGAAAACAATTGGCAACCAGCAAAACAAGTAGAAAATTTAGATAATATTAGAAGCTATTTGATAGATTTGGGAGAAAAAACATTAAGTAGAGGAGAAAAATATAAATTTACCTATACAGTAGAAATACCAGAAAATTTAGATTATAACCAAGTATCATACAGCCATCATGCAGTATATTTTAGTTTGGATACAACAGATGGAAAATATAGGACTCAAACAGAACCAAATAAAGTAGGGCTAATGATAGCTAGAAAATTTGATTTAGAACTAGAAAAATATCAAAAAGAAAAGGATATATTAGTGCCAGGAGCAACATATTTAATAAAGGAAGAGGGAAAAGAAGAAGGAAAAACAAAAGTAACTGATGAAAATGGAAAATTAGAAATAGAAAATTTATATGTTGATAGAAAGTACATAGTAAAGGAAATAAAATCACCTGCTAGCTATGAATTAAATCAAGAAGAAGTAACATTTAAAGTAACGCAAAGAGAGGAAACATTAGAATTAGTAAGTGATGAAACAACAGAAGAAGATGCAAAAAGCATAAAATTAATACTATCAGAAGATGAAACTTCATCAAATTCTAAGGTACAAATAAAAGTAGAAGATGAAGTAAGGCCAAGTTTGAAAATTGTAAAAATAGAAAAACAAGCAGAAGAGTCATCAGAACCAACCAAAGTAAGCGAAGTCCATTTTAAGATAACAGGAAAAAACTTTACAAAAGGAAGAAATTTAACAACAAATAAAGATGGTGAAATAGACTTAAGAGGTCTAAGCATTGGTTCAGAATATCTTTTAGAAGAAGTAAAAGCAGAAGGATATTATTTATCAGATCCAATTAGATTTAAAATAGTAAATAATGAAGGAAACTATGAGATAAAATTTATAGAGATAATAAATAATGATGATGGCTCTGTACAACAAGAGGGGCAAGGACAAGAATTACAAGAAACACCAGAGTTTGTAAAAGAAACACAAGTAACTCAGGATGAAAATATTCCTGTAATTAATTTAAAATTACAAAATGCAAAAATACCAAGATATAAATTACAAATCGAAAAAGTGAAAAAAGGAGATGAAACAGTAAAACTAGGAGGTGCAAAATTCAGGTTATTTAAAGGAAAAGAAAAACTAGGAGACTACACAACAAGTGACCAAGGAATAATAGAAATACCAAACTTATACCAGTATGAAGAAGAAAAAAATTTAGATCAAACATATACATTAAAAGAATTATTAGCCCCAGAAGGCTATGCAGTAATAAAAGATATAACCTTCCAAGTAAGTAAAGATGCAGAAGGCTTATTAGTAATGGATGTAAAAGAAGGAACAGTTGCAAAACAAGAATCAAATCCAGAAGAAAATACAATAACAATAACCATTGAAGACAGTCCATCATTTAAACTAATAAAAAAGGATGGAGAAAAATTAGAACAAGGGCAAGAAGTGCGCCTTCCAAACACCAAATTTGCAATATACAATGTAGATGATGGAAGCGAACAATTAGCATTAGATAGCAAATTTAATATATTAGGAACTAAAGAAATAATAAACGGAAAAGAATATCATGTATTAACAACAAATGACCAAGGAGAAATAGAAGCAGATTTAAGGCAAGGCTTATATAAAGCAGTAGAAATTAAGGCTTGTGATGATAAATATGACATAACAAATAATGTATACTATTTCGGAATAGGAACTTCAAGAGAGGCAAAAGAAGGATACGGAGTTTCTTTAGCAACGTCAGTAGGAGGAAGTAGTAAAAATCATATAGAATCAGTAATCGAAACATCAGATGGAGGATTTGTAGTAGGAGGAAATTTTACAGGTGTTCAAATAAAGCTATCAGAAGAACATATATTAAAAAATAATGGTTCAACACTTTATGATGATGGAATGATAATCAAATATGTACCAGATGAAGAAAATGAAGGAAAATATAAAGTAGAATGGGCAACGTCAGTAGGAGGAAGTAAGGATGATTATATAGAATCAGTAATCGAAACATCAGATGGAGGCTACGTAGCAGTGGGATATTTTGGAAGTAGTGAAATAAAATTATCAGAAGAGTATACATTGAATAATGGTTCAACACTTTATGATGATGGAATGATAATCAAATATAATGTGAATGGACAAGTACAATGGGCAACGACAGTAGGAGGAAGTGATGATGATGAAATAACATCAGTAGCTGAAACATCAGATGGAGGATTTATAGTAGGAGGATATTTTGAAAGTGGTGCAATAAAATTATCAGAAGAATATAGATTAAAAAATAGTAAAGTGAATTATGCAGATGGAATGATAATCAAATATGTACCAGATGAAGAAAATGAAGGAAAATATAAAGTAGAATGGGTAACGTCAGTAGTAGGAGATAATGATGAGTATATAAAATCAGTAACCGAAACATCAGATGGAGGATTTGTAGTAGGAGGATATTTTGAATCAGAAAGTATCCAAGTAGGAGAATATACATTAGATAATAGTGGAACGCAAAGTTATACCACATATGATGGAATGATAATCAAATACATATCAGATAAAACAAAAGAAGGGGAATATAAAGTAGAATGGGCAACGTCAGTAGGAGGGAATAGTTATGATCATATAGAATCAGTAGTCGAAACGTCAGATGGAGGATTTGTAGTAGGAGGACGTTTTAGGAGTGGTGCAATAAAATTATCAGAAAAGTATACATTAAAGAATAATAGTTTTGCAGGTTCTTATGATGGAATGGTAATCAAATACGAGCCAGTAGAAAGTAATGAAAAATATAAAGTCTCATGGGCAACGTCAGTAGGAGGAGGTTATGATGAGTATATAGAATCAGTAGTCGAAACATCAGATGGAGGATTTGTAGTAGGAGGATATTTTAACAGTAGTGGAATAAAACTATCAGAAGAATATATATTAAGAAATAAAGGAACTGACTATTCTTATGATGGAATGATAATCAAATATTTACCAGATGAAGAAAATGAAGAAAAATATAAAGTCTCATGGGCAACGTCAGTAGGAGGAAGTGATTGGGATGGAATAAAATCAGTAAAAGAAACAAAAGATGGAGGATTTGTAGTAGGAGGACATTTTGAATCAGAAAATATCCAAGTAGGAGAATATACATTAAATTCTAAAGGTTCTGATGATGGAATGATAATAAAATATGGAAAAAAAGAATTAGCAAATCCAACAACCATTACCGCAACGTCAGTAGGAGGAAGTTCTTTGGATTATATAACATCAGTAGCGGAAACATCAGATGGAGGCTTAGTAGTAGGAGGATATTTTTATAAGAGTATTCAAATAGGAGAAGATATATTAAATTCTAAAGGTTCATATGATGGAATGATAATCAAATATGATGCAAATGGACAAGTCAAATGGGCAACGTCAGTAGGAGGAGACGATGATGAGCATATAAATTCAGTAACCGAAACAGAAGATGGAGGATTTATAGTAGGAGGATATTTTAAAAGTAGTAGTATCCAAATAGGAGAAGATATATTAAATACTAAAGGTTCTGATGATGGAATGATAATCAAATATGATGCAAATGGACAAGTTGAATGGACAACGTCAGTAGGAGGAAGTGATGATGATGAAATAAGATCAGTAACCGAAACATCAGATGGAGGATTTGTAGTAGGAGGATATTTTAAAAGTAGTAGTATCCAAATAGGAGGATATATATTAAAAAACCAAGGTAGTTATGATGGAATGATAATCAAATACGAGCCAGATGAAGAAAATGAAGGAAAATATAAAGTAGAATGGGCAACGTCAGTAGGAGGAAGTGTTAGGGATGAAATAACATCAGTAGCCGAAACATCAGATGGAGGATTTGTAGTAGGAGGATATTTTAACAGTAGTGAAATAAAACTATCAGAAGAATATATATTAAGAAATAAAGGAACTGACTATTCTTATGATGGAATGATAATCAAATATGATGCAAATAAACAAGTCGAATGGGCAACGTCAGTAGGAGGAAGTGGTAATGATTATATATACTCAGTAACTGAAACATCAGATGGAGGATTTGTAGTAGGAGGATATTTTAGCAGTAGTAGTATCCAAGTAGGAGAATATAAATTAGAAAATAAAAAATCAGGTGCAACCGATGGAATGATAATCAAATATGAACTAGATGAACAAAAAGAAGGAGAATATAAAGTCGAATGGGCAACGTCAGTAGGAGAAAGTAATGATGATATAATAAACTCAGTAATCGAAACATCAGATGGAGGTTTTGCAGTAGGAGGATATTTTAAAAGTAGTAGTATCCAATTAGGAGATTATATGTTAAATTCTAAAGGTTCAGATGATGGAATGATAATCAAATACATACCAGATGAAAAATTAGGATATAAAGTGCAGTGGGCAAAATCAATAGGAGGAAGTGACTACGATTATATAAAGTCAATAGCAGAATTAAAAGATGAAACAATAGTAGCAGGAGGATACTATTATGGTAAAACCATAGAAACAGATGGAAAGACATTAACCAATCAAGGATCTTACGATGGAATGATATTAAAAATAGCAAATCAAGTAGAAGTTCAAGAAGTAGAAGAACTAGAAGTAAATAATTATAGAAAGCAATTAAAAATAACAACAGAAGTACGAGAAGTAGATGGGAAGAAAGGTGGAAGCATTTCAGGAGAAGAAAAAAATCCATATGAGATAGTAAAATATGGAGATAAAAATACACAAGAAATAAAAATGACTCCAGAAAGTGATGATTATGAAATAATAAAAATTACAATAAATGATAAAGAACAAGAATTTACTCCAGAAGAAGATGGAAGTTATAAACTTCCAATCATAGAAAATATACAAGAAGATAAACATATAGTAGTAACATATGCATTGAAAAACAATAAAATAGTTATTAATAAGGTAGATAGTAATACAAGAGAACCAATAGAAGGAGTGAAATTTAAGTTAGATCAAGTAGAAGAGGAAAGAAAAAATCCAAACCAACAAACTGTAATAGGCAATTTAACTAATAATAGTAAAGGCTATACTGAAATTGTAGAAGAAAATGAAGTAAAAGATGTTGTAGGAAAAGAAATAAAAGATAATGGAAAAATATATGGAGAAGTAAAAGAACCAAAAAAAGAAGTAAATGATGTATTACAAGAGATGAAAAAAGTAGGAGATTATTGGTTTGAAAAACAAATAGGGGAAGATGGAAAAGAATATTATATCCCAACAAATGGAAAAACATATAGGCAAACATTAGGAGAAACAGCTGGTAAAGGAAAAACAACAGCAAATTCATATATACCAATTAATTTAGAAAATAAAGAAGGATATTATGCAGTAGTAGTAAATGCAAGAGTATCAAGTGAGAAAAATTATGACTATGGTTATGCAACAATAACTAAGAATATAGATGCTCCAAAACATGATTACACACCAGGAAGATTTATGTTCATATCAGAAACAATAGCAGACACAGACTATACATCAGAAATACTAAAAGGAGGAAGTACATATTATTTACATTTAGGATATCGAAAAGATGGTGGAGGAGATATAAATGAAGACCAAGTAGTAATAAATAGTATAAAAGTATATGAAGTAGAAGAAGTAGTACAATATGGATTTGTAGAAAAAGATGGAAAATACATACCAACAAACGGAAAAACATATAGAATGCAAAAAGCACAAGAAGCAGGAAATGGAGATATAGGAAGTATAGAAGGAGTTCATAATACAACAGCAAATTCATGTATAAAAATAGATTTAAGTGGTAAAGAAGGAAAATATTTTGTAGCAGTAGACTCAAGCATTTCAAGTCAAAGGAGTGATTATGGATATGTAACAATAAATGAAAGTGAAAGTCCAGCACCAGAATATAATAGTTATACAGGAAGATTTGTATATAAATCAGGAATAGGAGAAAATACTATTTCAAAATCATCTGCATTAGACGGAGATAAAGTATATTATTTACATCTAGGCTATAGAAAAGATGGAAGTATAGATGAAGGAGAAGACCAAATAGTAATAAACAGTATAAAAGTATATAAAGCAATAGAATATAATTTCTATAAAGATAAAAATGGTACATATAAATCAAGTAATCAGAAAGTAGCAGATACAACAGCAAATTCATATATTCCAATTGATTTACAAAGTTTATCTGGAAAATATAATTTAACAATAAAAGCAAAAGTATCTAGTGAGAAGGAAGGAGACTATGGATATGCAACTGTAACAAATACAACTACAGCTCCTACATATAGCAATGATTCAGGAAGATTTGTATACTTATCAGGAACAGATTATAATGCAACAATAGCAAAAGATTATACAACAGTATTAGATGGAGGATATTTATATTATTTACATTTAGGATATTACAAAAATGGTAGTATAGATGATGGCGAAGATACATTTGAAGTAAGTGATATAAGAGTTACATTAAATGAAGATGACTTAAATTTATATCATGCAGAAATAACAACGAATAAAGATGGAAAGGCAATAGCTGAAATACCATATGGAAAATATAGAATTACAGAAGTAAATACACCTAAAGGGTATTTGCCATTAGAAGAACCAGTAATTATTAATTTCAAAGAAACTGAAAAAGGGGTAGTAATAGAAAATAGTAGTGCTTTAGAAGATGAATCACAACAAGCAAAAGAGCAAGTTGCAACGTATGATGCAGAAATAGGAGAGTTTACAATAGTAAATAAAAAAGCATCAAAAATAACAGTACATCACTATTTAAAGGATGTTGTAGATGAAGATGGTAATCCAGTTCAGGTAGCAGAAGATGAATTTGTAGAAGGAAAGCTAGGAGATCAATATACAACTAAACCACATCTAGATTTACAAAAATATGAGTTAGAAAAGGATACAGAAGGCAATGTAATTGTTCCAGAAGATGCAACAGGAACATTTGGAGAAGAGAATAAAGAAATAACATATTATTATGTAGAAAAAACAATACCATTAACAGTGCATCATTATATAGAAGGAACACAAACTCCAGTACCATTAGCAAATGGAGAATTAGCAAAAGATGTAACAGAAAAAGGAAAAGAAGGGGAAACATATACAACCAGTCCATTGGAAGAAAGCTCAGAAGACGTTGAAGATGAAGAAAACAGCAATAAATTGAATCCAAAATATGAATTGGTACAAATGCCAGATAACTATGAAGGAACATATCAAGGTAATGAAGTTGTAGTAACATACTTCTATAAAGAAAAACAAGTAAAGATTTATACGAAGGTACAACCACATGAGGAAACA
>CANQHC010000046.1 GCA_947623595.1 uncultured Clostridia bacterium
AGCATAAAGATGGATGATAATACAAGCTATGAAGTAGATGATTCTCAAGTTAATCTACAAAGCAAAGATGAAAATGATTTAAAACAAGGTTTCAAAGTAAAAGTAGAGCCACAAACAAGTATAAAATTAACATTTGAAGTAACAGTAGACGATTTAGCTGATGGAGAGAAGATAGAAAATGAGGCAATAATAAAAGACCCAGATGAGCCAGAAGATGAAGGAGAGAAAACAAGTAAAGTAGAGCACACATATATAGAACCAGAAATAACAAGTAAAAAGATAGCAACAACAGAAAAAGAAAGAGAATATGTAATAGAAGGAGAAAAAATTACATATACAATTACAGTAGAAAATGCAGGAAGTTTAGCAGAAAATGTAACAATTAAAGATGAAATTCCAGAAGGCTTAAGTTTAGTATCAGGAACAGTAAAAGTAAATGGACAACAAAGATATAACTTAAAAGATCAAGAAGTAAACTTAGAAACTGCAACAAAAGAAACGCTATCAACCGGAATAACAGTAAATGTACCAGCAAAATCAAAGATATTAGAAGGCGAAGATGTAGGAAAAGAAATAAATGGACAAGTAATATTAACATTTGATGTAACAGTTGATAATTTAGGAGCAGATGTATTTGAAGGAACATTTACAAACACAGCAGAAGTAGATGAAAAAACAACAGAGCCAACACAAACACCAGTAAAGAAAACAGATATTAATATAACAAAGGAAAGTAAACCAGCAGATGGAAGTACAGTACAAAAAGGCGAAGAAATAGAATACAAAATTCATGTAACAAATACTAAAGGAACAATTCCAGCAAGAGTAATAGTAAAAGAAAGTGTTCCAGATGGAACAACATTTGTGCCAGAAAGTATAAAATTAGACAACAAAGATAGTTATGAATTAAACCATGAAACAATACAACTAGGAGAAAAAGGAGAAACAGACTTAAATAAAGGAATTGAAATAGAAGTACCAGCAAAAGGAGAAAAAGTATTGTCATTTAAAGTAACAGTAAATGACATTGATAATGATGCACAAATAAGAAACAGAGCAAACTTAATAGATATAACAGAAAAAGAAGATGAAGAAGAACCAGATGATCCAGAATATCCAGATATGCCAAAGAAAGAATCAAATGAAGTAGTACATAACTATGCAGAGGCAATAATAACAAAGAATAAAGTAGCAACAACGCAAAACAATAAGGACTATGTAGTAAAAGGAGAAGTTATTACATACACCATTACAGTAGAAAATGCAGGAAGTATAGGAAAAGATGTAGTAATAAAAGATGAAATTCCAGATGGAACAACATTTGTAGATTCTTCAATAAAAATAAATGGAAAAAATGAATTCCAAGTAAATGGAGAAAATACAAATTTAGAAACTTTAACAGCAAATAATTTAGAGCAAGGCCTAACTATAAATGTACCAGCAAAACATTTACCAGAAGATGGCGAAGAGCCAAATATAGAAAATACAGGAGAAGTAAAGGGAAAAATAGAATTAACATTCCAAGTAACAGTAAATAGTGACATAACAATTGGAAGTATAATAGAAAACACAGCAACAGTAGATGATAATAGGACAGAAACAACAAATAATCCAGTAAAAATGCCAGACATAATTGTAGAAAAGGAAGGAACAGTAACAGGAGGAAAAGACTTTGCAGTAAAAGGAGATATAATAACATATACAATAACAGTAAAAAATAGAGGAGACCTAGAAGAAAATGTATTAATAAAAGATACAATTCCAGAAGGAGTAAAATTCGTAGAAGGTTCAATAACAGTAAATGGAGAACAAATAAGTAATGTAATTGGACAAGAAGATGACCTATCAATAAAAACAGAGGAAGATTTGCAAAGAGGAATATTAGTACATGTTGATGCAAGAGAAAGTGAAGAAATACCAGCAGTAACAACTCTAAGCTTTAAAGTAAAAGTAAATGGAGATGAACAGTCAGATACTTTACCAAGTGAGCCACAAGAAGAAACAAAAGGTGATATCAAAAATAAAGCAACGATAAAAGAGTTAGGAGAAAAAACAACAGAGGAAGAGCCAGAAGAGCCACAATTACCAGAAAAGGAAACAAAAGAAGTATTAACTCCAATAGTTACATTTGAGAAAAAGGCACAAATAGTAAGAAAAGCAAGCGTAGAAAAAACACAAGAAGATGATGCAGAAAAACTAGACGAAAATGGAAAACAAAAATTAGGAAAGAATGAAGTAACAGCAGAAGATGAAATAACATATACAATAGTAGTAAAAAATACAGGAACAAAAGAAGCAACAAACATAAAAGTAAAAGATACTGTGCCAACAGGAACAAAATTAAAGGAAACACCAGAAAATGCACAAGTACAAGAAGAAAAAGAGATAACTTGGACAATACCAAGCTTACAAACAGGGGAAAGCAAAGAGCTAACATTCACAGTAATAGTAAATTACGCACAAGAAGATTACGAAATAAGAAATGTGGGATATGTAGCAGAAAAAGAAACAAATGAAACAACAACGAAGTACAAGAAACCAGAAATAAAATTAGAAACAACAGTAGAAAAAACAGGATTGGAAGAGGTAACTTTAATAGATACACCAATTTACTATACAATTAACTACACAGCAACAATAGAAAATTTTGTAGGAAAAGCAGTAATAACAATGGTAGACCAGTTACCATATGAAATAGATCAAGCAAATTCAAGCTTAGATAAAGGAGTATATGATTCAGAAAAGAAGACAATAACATGGACAGAAACAGTAGAAGATATAGATACATATAAGGTAGGCGAAGCAACAACAATAAATAGAACAAAATCTATTTCATTAAAATATATTTACACAGATGAAGAAACATTAAGTGGAAATATAGAAAACACAGTAACAGCAACAACAGAATTAAAAGAGCCAAATCCTGAAAAGAAAGAACAACCAGATAATCCAGACATACCAGATGAAATAACAGTAGAAAGAGAAGAAAAGGAAGATAAGCATGAAGTAGAAGTAAAAATACCAGCAAAAGTAACAGTACACCATTATTTCTATGATGAAGAAAAACAAGAAGAAACAGAAATAGAATTAGCACCAAGTGAAGAAAAAGAAGGAATAATAGGAGAACACTATACAACAAGTAAATCAAAAAAAGTACCTGAGAACTATGAATGTAAAGAAGAACATCCAGCAAATCAGGAAGGAGACATGACCAAAACACCAATAGAAGTAAATTACTATTACACATTAAAAGATGAAACAGTAGGAAGTAAAATGACCAAAACAGCAAAGGCAAGCAAAACAATTGAAAGACAAGAACAAAAAACAGAACAAGAAGATACAGACTCAGAGGCAAAAACAGTAAAAGTAGAAGTTCTAACCGATGAAGATGGAGAAGTAACCTATACTATTAAATACAAAGTAACAATAAGAGATTATATAGGAAGAGCAAAAGTAACAATAGTGGATACATTGCCAGCTCCAATAGATACAACAAAATCACAACTAGCAAAAGGAAACTACAATTCATCAGACAATACCATCACATGGGAAGAAACAATAGAAAATATTAATACATACAAAGAAGGAAACATAACAGAAGATAAACCAGAAGATGGAGTAGTAACAGATGGAACATTTGAAAAAACAATAGAAAAACAAATTAAGTTAGTATATAACGGACAAAATCCAGTAGAAAACTTAGTAAACACAGCAAAAGGAACAATAACAACATACTATCCAGATGAATTAAAAACAGTTAAGCCAGAGCTAAAAAAGAAAACGGACACAAAAGAAGATACAAGCACAGTAGAACAAGAATACAAAGTAGATAAAGTGGTAGAAAAGATATGGGATGATAATGGTAACATAAAAGAACATAGACCAAACTCAGTAAATGTACAATTAACAGCAAATGGACAAACAGTATGGAACGGACAAAACTTAGAAAGTGTAATATTATCAGACTCAAACGATTGGACTCATACATTTACAAACTTACAAAAATATGATGAAAGTGGAGCATTAATAAATTATAGTGTACAAGAAAGCGAGTCAAATCCAGGAGAATTAGAATATTATGTAAAACCAACAAAAATAATAATTACAGAAAATAAAGATGTAAAAAATAAAACAACCGGAGAAGATTTAGAACCAGAAGAAGAAAGCAAAGATGAAGTTGGTACTCCAAATCAAGTAGGAAAAATCATAGTAATAAACGAATATAGGTTAAACAATGTTCAAATAGATAGTAACATTACCAAAACAGGAACAGAAGAAATAACAAATGAAAATAGGACAGTCACCTACAAAATAAAATACCATGCAGTAATAAATGATTATATAGGAGAAGCAAGCTTAACAATAACAGATACATTGCCATATGCAATAGATGAAGATAAGTCAAATATAGCAGGAGGAGAATATGATAAAGACTTGAAAACTATTACATGGAAAAAAGAGTTAGGACATATAAACACAGTAACTGGCGGAGAAAAGATGGTAGATATAGAAAAAGAAATTACAGTTGTTTATAAAGATTTGGATGCAAAAGCAGAAAAAATAACAAACAATGTAAAAGGCAAGATAGAATTTACAGAAAATGAAACAAAGAATGAAGTAGAAACAAGCTATGACACAACAGTAAACATCACCGGAAAATTAGTAGTAAAATATGTAGACAAAGACACAGGAAAAGAAATAGTAGAAACCATAGAACCAGGACAGCCAGGAAATGAGGACGGAACAGAGCAGATAGAAAAGAAATACAGCTATGAAACAGAACAAAAAGTAGGAACACCATATTATAAAGATCAAAAAGAAATCTATGGATATGACTTTGTAGAAGATAGTGGAAATACCCAAGGAGAAATAACAGAAGGAACAACAGAAGTAACTTACTATTATGCAAGAAAGAATTCAGGAGGAGTAACAGCAAAATATGTGGATGAAGACGAAAATGAAATAGCACCAGAAGAAAAAATAGAAGGAAAAGTAGGAGATTCATACAAAACTAAAGACAAGAAAGACGAGTTAGAAAACTATGAATTAGTAGAGACCACAGGAGATACTCCAGAAGGAAAACTAGAAGAAGATTCAAAAGAGGTAGTATATCATTATAAGAAAATACCAGCAAGAGTAGTAATAAAACACCTAGAGAAGGAAACAGAAGAACCACTAGCATTAGAAGAAATAAAAGAAGGACATGTAGGAGACCAATATGAAACACATAGACAAGTAATACCGGGCTACAAAGAAGCAGAGCCAGAACCAGAAAATGCAAATGGAAAAATGATAAAAGATCCAAAAACAAACAACACAATCTATGTAACATACTACTATGAAAAAATTCCAAGTGGAAAGATAACAGTAAAATACCTAGACAAAGAAACAGGAGAAGAAATAACAAGAACAATTAAGCCAGGAGAGCCAGGAAATGAAGAAGGAAAAGAAGACTTAAAAACAACATATGCAGAAGAATTACAGGGCTATGTAGGAGAAAGGTATGAAACAAAAGAAAAAGAAATACAATACTACAAATATTTAGAAGAGTTAGCACCAACCAATAAAGAAGGCTTATACAAAGAAGATAATGACACAGTAATTTACTACTATCAAAAACTAAACTTCAACTTCAGTGTAGAAAAGAGAATAACAGAAGCAAGCATAGACGGAAAACAAGCAAAAGTAGATAAAGACGGAAAGATTATCAAATTAGAAGTGGTAGCTAAAAAAGTAACAACCTCAAAAGTAGAAGTAAAATATGAAGTAGTAGTAACAAATACAGGAGAGATAGAAGGAACAGCAAATGTTAAAGAAACATTGCCAGACGGTTTCAAAGTATCAGGAAGCAATCCAGATTATTGGAAGAAACAAAAAGACGGAACCTTAACGACAGAAGTAAAACTAAATCCAGGACAAAGTGAAAGCTTAGAAGTGGTAGCAATATGGAAGAATGGAAACAACAACTTTGGAACAATGAGAAACCAAGTACAAATAACAGATACAACAAACCCAGCAAACTACCTAGATAGCAACAAAGATGACAATGAATCACAAGCAGATGTAGTAATGAGTATCAAAACCGGAGCAGAGCAAAAAGTATTAGGAGTAGCATTAGGAACAATAGCAACAGCTGGTTTACTAGTATTACTATATCAATATCAAAAATATCAAAAAGAAAGAAACAAAGAAATAAGGCATGTGATATTAGATGGTAAGAATGTAGTAATTAAGAAGAAAAAGCAGAAATAAAATTTCATAGAAAGCAGGATAACTGCAAAAGAAGTATTCCATTATACAAGTGAAGTTCACACAGTATGATGGAATACTTTTTTAGTATTAGAAAAATTAATACTAAAAATATTGTAAGCGTATTGATAATTAATCTAGTAGTTTCTAAAATTTTTGAAGAAATAGATGTAGAAAGTTTTAATATAAACAATAATAAAGAATATAGTGAACCTTATAAAAGGAAAAATTATAAGACAAATTTTGAAAATTGCCTACATTTACTTGACACATACATTGGTAAAATATTAATATTAAAAATTTGACAAATACAAAAAACAACTGTATAATAAAGATAGAAAATGAGAGCCACAGAAATGTGTGCTACCATAAAAATTAGGTAAAACACCACAAAGCTTGGCAGAGCATATGTGGTGCTTTTATTATTTGCTCAAAATTACTACTATTGCAATAATCAAGGCAAATGCTATAATAGTCATTCCTACTAAACCGTAGAAAAGGAAGTATATTATTAATAATATAGCTTGTTCTACCATATAGCACCACCTCCATTCTCACAGTAAAAACTGTGTATGTAAAGTGGTAGCACTCACACTGCATATTCTCATTTTCTATGTTTACCAATATACAACATTATTAGATAAAATACAAGCGAACAGAACAAATTTTTGAAAAAAGTTATAATTATATTCTTGGAATTTATTCAATTTATGATATACTTTAGTAAATTGATTGATACAAAAGTTGTACGTAATTGAGTAATCTATTTATTTTTAGAAAATTTCATAAATGTTCTTGATAAAAGAACAAAAGTTTGATATACTATAAAGGCAAATAAGTTTAAGAAGTGTGATTTCATGAAAAAAGCTTATACAAATAAATAATATATCTGATAAAATATGTTTAGAATTTGGTAATAATATAAGCAAATCCATATAAAAATTTGATGAATAAATCGTTGACATTTAGAGTAAAATATAGTATCATAGTATTAGAAAGTAATCAAAAAGATTGCTATGAAAGGAACGAAAGTTCCAGTTAAATTGCTATGAAAGGCAACTAGTTAGAAATAATTAGTTGCCAGTTTTTTGTTTTATGTTATACTAATTTCAGCAGTTGATTAATCGAATTATTTTTTTGAGCAAAATGTGGGCTACAGATGTAACAGAATTTAAAATTAATAATGATAAACTTTATTTATCTCCAATAGTAGATTTATTTAATGGTGAAATTGTAAGATATAATATGTCTAGACATCCTGTATTTAATCAAATAGTAGATATGTTGGAAAAAGCATTTAAGAAAATACCAGATAAGACCAATTTAATATTGCATTCGGATCAAGGCTGGCAATATCAAATGAAACAATACCAAATTAGTAACCTAATTCATACTGGCCAACTTTTTGGGTTCAGTGCATTTAAGAAAAGAGAAATACAGATTAACGATAAAAATATAAGTAATTTGCCGATGGAAGTAAAACAAGAAAAATTTTATCAAAGAATAATAAGTTGGCTAAAAAAATATTTAATATAAATTAATGTATTAATAAATCAAAGGAGAAAAATATTTATGGACATGGGATTAATTAAATTACCAATGTCATTAGGATTAAAGATAAATGAAAAATTAAAAGCAGTTTCTTACTATTATGTTGATGATACAAATCTTTTTTTAATAATAGGAATATTTATTACAATTATTAGTTTTCCTTTTGTATTCTTTAGAGATAAAATGGCAGAGCGTTATAATGAAGCGATAAGAAAAAATAGTTAAGGAGAAATAAAAAATGAATATTAAAGATTTATTACCAATTGGATCTATCGTAATTTTGAAAGATGGAGAACAACCACTTATGATTTATGGAATTATGCAATCAGATGGAGAAGGAGGATT
>CANQHC010000047.1 GCA_947623595.1 uncultured Clostridia bacterium
GAAGTTACTACAAAGCCCATAATATTTGACGGTGATACAGGAGGACTTACGGAACATTTTGTTTATACGGTGCGTTCCCTTGAAAGAATGGGTGTTTCTGCGATTATTATTGAAGACAAGACGGGACTTAAGAAAAATTCTCTCTTCGGTACGCAAGTTGAGCAGACACAGGATACAATAGAACATTTTTGTGAAAAAATACAGGCGGGAAAGAAAGTTCAGCTTACAGATGACTTTATGATAATAGCCCGTATAGAAAGCCTTATACTTGAACAGGGTATGGAAGATGCTGTTGAAAGGGCAAGAGCCTATGTAAAGGCAGGGGCTGACGGCATTATGATACACAGTCGCAAAAAAGACCCTGCAGAGATATTGGAATTCTGTGATATATTCCGCAGCGAAAACAAGACAACACCTATTGTTGTAGTTCCCTCATCCTTCAATTCCATAAAAGAAAAAGAACTTGCGGCGCATGGGGTAAATATAGTTATATATGCAAATCAGCTTACAAGAAGCGCTTTCCCTGCTATGGAACAGACTGCAAAAGATATTCTGAAATACCATAGAGCGCAGGAAGTGGATTCAAGGCTTATGCCTATAAAAGAAATAATCAGTCTTATAGATGAACTGTAACGGAGGAAGAAAATGAGAGTTGAAAATCTGGTAAAAATAATCGACTCTGATTTTTATACAGGAGTACCCGATTCACAGATAAAGGCACTGTGTAATTATCTTATGAATACATATGGCATTGACCCGAGACATCATATAATTGCAGCTAACGAAGGCAACTGTACGGCACTTGCAGCAGGATATCATCTTGCTACCGGCAAAGTTCCTGTTGTCTATATGCAGAACAGCGGAGAGGGAAATATAATAAACCCCGTTGCATCATTGCTTAATGATAAAGTATATGCTATTCCCTGCCTATTTATTATAGGCTGGAGAGGCGAACCGGGGATACATGATGAACCACAGCATATATATCAGGGCGAAGTGACGGTAAAACTTCTTGAAGATATGGATATAAAGCCTTTTGTTATCGGTAAGGATACAACCGATGAAGAAACGGAAAAAGTTATGTCCAATTTCAGGGAGATATTCAAAAAAGGTAAAAGCACCGCTTTTGTTATAAGAAAAGGCGCTCTTACATATGACGAAAAAGTAAAGTACGAAAACAATAACACAATGGTCAGGGAAGAAATAATACAACACATTGTGAAATTCACAGGTGAAGATCCTATTGTATCAACTACGGGAAAGGCAAGCAGAGAATTGTTTGAAACTCGTGTTGCCAATAAACAAAGCCATAAATACGATTTTCTGACTGTTGGTTCTATGGGTCACAGCTCTTCAATTGCGTTAGGCATTGCAATAAATAAGCCTGATACAAAAATATGGTGTATAGACGGTGACGGTGCTGTTCTTATGCATATGGGCTCTATGGCACTTATGGGTGCAAATGCACCCCAAAATATGGTGCATATCATAATAAATAATGGAGCCCATGAAACCGTTGGTGGTATACCTACCGTGGCAGAAAAGATAAACCTTGTTGATATAGCAAAAGCCTGCAGCTATCCCAATGCAGTATGCGTTGACAACTTCAACGACCTTGACAAAGAGCTTGAAAAAGCCAAGAGCAGAAATGAATTGAGCTTTATAGAGGTAAAATGCTCAATAGGTGCAAGAGATGATCTTGGCAGACCTACGACTACGGCGCTGAAGAATAAAGAGAGTTTTATGGAGTATATAAATAACCTTTAAATAAAAATATTAAATTTTATATTATTTGCTACATCTATTTTATTATATCAGCATCTTCTCTTCAAAAATAACAATAAAAATTTTTCACAATTCCTATTCATTGTTGAAGATTACATTACTTATTTATGTTAGAATTTTGTGTTTTTAAAAGAGATAGTCTAATATATAATGTATATAATGGTAAATATCGATGGGGTTTTGTTTTTTATTTTCTTAGAAATAACCTACCAATATCGTATTGTTGTATTTAGTCAAGGATATTTGTGTTACGTTCATAAGCGACGGTTTTTGCCAAAACCTTTGTATTCAGTAGGAACTTGTACCCTTGCTAAATACAAAAGTAAGTAATCCGATTGCTTGGGTTGCATGTTTAGCTAGTCATAGCACGTAATGATATGACTAGCCGAGCAGTAGGTTAAAATATTATAAGTAAAATAACATAATTTTCATTATTAAATACATTTAAACAGATATTTATATCTATATGTACAATGATATTTATATTTAGGCTCTTCTATATTTATAAAGAATTAAAAAATATTTATGCAATATAAACTAAAAGTAATTTGTTATAATTTGTGAGGTGTATAAAATTGATATATGTTTTGGCTATTGGGATTATAATTGTTCTTTTTTTTTCATACTACTTATCAGCTGGTGATTATATGGCACCACCCTTTTTATTATGCGCATTCTTTGCAATCAGTGAATTGTCAGCAATTGCAATGAAAAATTCTTGGAATATTTCAATTACAATAGGTACGGTTGTTTTTATTATGATAGGTATTATTTCTTTTTGTTTAGGTTATTATTTTACATGGTTTAATATTAAGACAAATAAGATATATAGAAAGGTTAATTACATTAATATAAAGACTATATATTTAATTATATACAACATTTCAGCAGTGGTTATTTTGTATTTTTTTGTAAAAGCATTACGAAGTGAGTTTGGTAATTCAAATTGGACGACCCTTATGGAAAAATATCGCTTTGCAACAGTATATGCAGATCAAACAAAAAAAAGCATATATATGTCATCTGTTATCGTAGATTTAAAGTTTATTATTAACAATCTATCTTACTTATTTGGATACATATTGATAAATAATTATGTAATAACTAATAAGTGGGATTTTAGATTAATTATTTCAATTGCTTTCGGTTTGATTTCAACTCTTATGGGGGCATCAAGATTTGATTTAATAAGAATTCCCATTTATATTATTTTTATTTACTATTTGTTAAGACTTAGGACAAATACTTTAACTCATAAAAAAAGTATGCGATTACTAGTCAAATATATTTGTATCGCATTTTGCTTTGTAATAATTTTTGGTGTTTCCAGTTCCTTTGTAGGAAGAACAAGAAACGAAGGAATATTATACTATATCGCACACTATCTTTCAACACCTACTTTAAATTTTAATGATTACCTAAAAAATCCAGTGGAATCAAGTACATTAATAGGAAAAGAATCATTTTGGGGAATATATAATTTTCTGTACAAGTTAACAAAAATTGATAAATATAAGTATGATTATACTTTAGAATTCAGGCAAATATCAGGAGTAGGCATGGGAAATGTGTATACTGCGTTTAGAATGTTTTATGCAGATTTCGGCATAATAGGAATTGTTATCTTATCTATGCTCCAAGGTATTATATTTGCATTATTTTATAAATTAATAAAATATGACATAAAATTAAAGATTTTAAAAATACATATTTTTAAAAAAAGTTTAATAGAATTTAGAATTATAATATATGCTATGATATTACATTCAGTTATTTTGATGTTCTTTGCCGATTGGTTTTATTCTCAAGTATTGTCTTGGTATCAAATTAAATCTTTTATCTGCATATATATTTTAAAATTAATTTTAGTTGATTTTGACAAAAAAAATTTACAGGAGGAAAAATATAAAAATGAAAATAATTGCTTTTGACTGTTTTGATACATTATTTCATAGAGATTGTAATGCAGAATGTATTTTATTTGAATGGGCAAGAGAAATGGGAACTCTTTTTTCATTCAAAATTCCAACATGGGAAATATACAATTGTAGAAAAGAAACAGAAACAAATTTAAGAAAAAAAGCAGAAGACTTTTGTTATTACGATTTAATTGAAAAGGTATTTGATAATTTAGTAAAAAAATTGCAATATACAGATGTCATCAAAAATAAATTTGTATCAGAGTCATTAAAATATGAATACGAATTAGAAAAAAAACATTTATATATTGATAAAAAAAATTTAATGCTTTTAAAAGCCAATTATAATCAAGGTAATAAAATTATAATTATAAGTGATTTCTATTTACCAAATGTGTTTTTTAATAAAATTCTTGATTTTTTTTCAATTTCAAAATATGTAGATGCTATATTTGTATCAAGTGAAATTGGCAAACGAAAATCAACAGGACATTTGTATGAATATATATTAGATAAGTACCATATAACTCCTGATAAACTTACCATGATTGGAGATAATAAAAAATCGGATATTTTAATACCTCAAAAAATGGGAATAAATACAGTTTATGTTCCATATAAGGAAAAACATATTATCTACACCAAAAAAAAATTAACAAAATATATTAGCAAAATATCTAAGCCATGTAAAGATAATATATTTTCTGGGTATGCAGCAACTTTGATGCTTTTTTGTGATAAATTATATAAGAGTGCATTATTAGACAAGGCAGAAAAATTGTTATTTTGTGCTCGAGAAGGACAAAATTTAAAAGTTATTTTCGATATTTTTCAAAATGAAATGTATCCAAATAATAAAATAAGTACAGAATATTTTTATGTTTCTAGAAAAGCTTCTTTAGCTCCTTCTTTAAATGACTTTAAAATGGAAAAATTTGATAGGATATTTAGACAGTATAAAGAAATAATTATTGAGGATTTCTTCTTGTCCATAGGATTAAAAAACGAGGAAATTGCATTAATTAAGGCATCAGGTATTAATATAAAAGCTGTAATAAGTAAAAACAGTGATATTTTTGAAAAACTTGCCCATAATCAAATTTTTATAAATATATATGAAAAGAATAGAAACACACAAAAGGAACTTTTTTATTCGTACATAAAAAAAATAAATTCGGGACGAACAGATAAACTTTTTTTGGTTGATATTGGATGGAAAGGAACTATACAGGATAATATATATGAGTTTTTTGAACATAACACAACAGTTGTAGGTTATTATTTTGGATTATTTGAACATTTCAATTCAGAAAATAATATAAAAAAAGGCTTGATGTTTGATAATAATTGTATATGTAACAATTTATATATATATAGTTATAATTGTATAGATTTAGAAAAAATTTTTGCTGCTAATCATGGACAAACTTTAGGATATTCTAAAGATTATTCTGGTATTGTAAAGCCAGATATTTCTTTCCAAGAAGAAGATATTGAAATATTTACTTATGTTTCTAAATGGCAAAAAAATATGAATGAGAATTTTACAAAATTGTGCAAAATATTCTCTATAAGTATACTAACGCCAATTGATTTATGTGATAGTATTGGAATAAATTATTTAAAAAATTTATGTTGTTTTAAACCACGATATTATAATATTTACTTAACTTTTAGAAAAAAAGCCAAGGAAAACTTCGGGAATATTTCAGGTAAAAAATTAAAAGTATACACTTTTTTTGAACAAGACCAAAAAATGAAAAAAAAATATTTCTTTGTAGATTATTCTTATAGGTTGTTAGATAAACTTCATATGAAAATTTTATATCCAGTAGCTTGGATATACTGTAGAATAATATATATAATAAAAAAAATAAATTACAGAGCGGGTTTAGATCATGAAAGAAAATTCAATTAAAATTAATGCATTATTAAACATGGTTTACACCATATCAAATATTATCTTTCCATTACTTACTTTTCCATACGTATCTAGAATATTATTAGCAGATGGCATGGGAAAAATTTCATTTTTTACCGCTATTGCTAATTATGCAATTATGATTGCGTCTTTGGGGATTTCTGTATATGGAATTCGAGCAACTTCAAACGTTAGATACAATAAAAAAAAATTATCAAAAACAACTATAGAGTTATTTTTGATAAATTTGATAATGACAATTATAGTTATACTTACACTATTATTATTGAGTTTTTTTGTGAAAAAAATAAATTCTGATAAACAATTGTTTTATGTTTATTGTATTTTAATATTTTTTTCAGTCTTTGGTATGAACTGGTTATATTCAGGGTTAGAACAATATTCTTATATAACGAAAAGATCTATAGCATTTAAATGCTTATCACTTATTTTTGTTTTTTTGTTTGTACATCAAAAATCTGATTATGTTATATATGCATTAATTATTGTTTTTTCTACAACGGGTTCCAATATTCTGAATTTTTTTTATTCTAAAAGATTTATATCCTTCAAAAATATAAAAAAGCTGGAAATAAAAAAGCATATTAAGCCCATGATTTTTTTGTTTACATCAATACTAGCAGTAAATATTTATACAAATCTTGATACAGTAATGTTAGGATTTATATGTAATGATAAAGAAGTTGGATTATATACTATTGCAGTAAAAATTAAGGGGTTACTTTTATCAGTAGTTAATGCTATTAGTTCGGTATTGCTTCCAAGATTGTCGTATTACTTAAATAAAAATTTAATTGATGAATTTAATAGGATACTTAAGAAGTCGATTTCTATTATTTTTATGATTTCACTGCCATTAACTATTTTTTTCATTATAGAAGCAAAAGATAGTGTTTTATTACTAGGTGGGTCGGACTATATTAATGCAGCCTTATGTATGCAAATCATTATGCCTATTTTATTAATATCAGGCTTCTCAAATATTATTGGAAATCAAATATTAATACCTATGGGCAAAGATTCATATTTTATGAAAGCAGTTTTAGCTGGTTCAATAGTGGATTTGTTGTTTAATACTATTTTAATGTCAAAATTTGGATCCATAGGAGCTGCAGTTGCCACTTTGGTTGCAGAATGTATACAAATGTCAATCCAATTATGTTTCGCATGGAACTATATTATTAAAAATATACAAGTCAAATCAATAATTAAAATAATTATTTCTACGATATTTAGCATTATTGTAATCATCATTAAAAACATAGTATTCACCAAACTAAATAATACAAATTATTTTCTAAATTTATTATTCACAGCAATATTATTTTTTTTAACATTTGGAATTATTATGATATTTTTAAAGGAAAAATATTGTTTGGAATTAATAGATGGTTTTGGTAAGTACTTGAAAAAAAATAATTAATACCCGTGGGATGATTGTGAATTGACCCAAAAAAGTTAGACAAAGTTTTAAAAGAAAAATTATGCAAAGCGATTATGGTTAATCGTTACAGACTGTAGACAAAGTCCTGGCGAAAGCCGGGATTTTCTATACTTTCAGCCGCCTTTCTGGTATAATAATAATCAGAAAGGCGGTGCTTTTATGTT
>CANQHC010000048.1 GCA_947623595.1 uncultured Clostridia bacterium
ATTAGAGAAATTTGCTCAGCTTGTTGATTATCATAAGACTTTTCAAACTGTCGCACCTCATGTTTGAATTCGCCAGGTTATAATTCAGCACCGCTGATACACACTATAGCCAGATGACTCTATTTTTTTCGACATAATCTATTTAACTTATGTTTACATAAAAATTAGTTCATAAGTGATATTTTATAAATAAATTTATAATATTAGATACTTAAGGTATTAAAAACTAAGATAATATTTTGGTAAGTTCATGAACTAGTGAGATTATTGCACAATCGTATTCATATGATTCTGTTTGATAATCAAAATCGCTATTTCGACTTTCTTTAGGGATCTTTATTGGCTTAGGTCAATTCCTCATTAGACTATGTATTCAGTAAAGACAAATAAGGGCATGTACTAGTTGAAAAATCACAATATAATCAATATCATTTGTTTAATTATCTTAATATAAAGTTTCATCAAATGCATAACTCAATAAACCCTGCAACTAGGGAGTTTTTAAAAGAGAATTTCTCCTCATATTTAGAAACAAAAAGCTTATGGATACAAGCTGGTGGTAAAGCATCAATGATTGCTGATACACATGATGCTAAGACAAGATGGGAAGATTTGTTTCGTAAAATGGATGCAGGTGCAATAGAGCCAGTTAAGCTACTTATAAGCGCACTACAAAGTTATCCACTTAATAAAACATTGCTGATTGAATTAAGAAATCAACTTTCTGAAAATGATTTGAATAGAGCAAGAACTTTTATAGCCCTACCAAATGATGACTCTATTATAGAACTAAATCAAATTTCAACAGAAAATGCATCAGCAGCGGTCAGTATTGCTTTGACGGAAAGTATTGAACCTAAAGTTTTGGATGAAAGAAATTCAGATGGGGCTACTCAAGAATTTAAGAAATCATTTGCGAGTAAAGCGGGAGAACTAGTTGCAATAGCAGGAGCTAGCGCATGGACCCAAATTTTACAAGGCATGGTTTCAAGCTTATAAGGGTATAAAAATGGAAATTAATGAAATTTACACAAAGATCACTGATAAAATAAATAAAGATATTTTATTAAAATGGGCTGGGAAAAAAGAATTAAAGCAAGAAGATTCAGAAGAGATTAACAGCTTTATTCAAGAATACAGCAAAGAGTTATTTTCAAAAGAATTTAATGAGTTGGCTGAGATAGTATTATCATTAATCTATGAGCCAAAGGATAGTGAATCTTTAAAAAATATTAAAAATGAGATTTTTGATAATATTAGCGAGAAGCACCCATTACTTTTTCAAGGAATGGCTGATAGTGGTGAAAAACCATTAATATTTGCAAATAACATTCTATTATTAGCAATTAATGAAATGTTAAAAAATGAAATTAGCGAAGAAAACCATCCAACAAAAATACTTGGACTGTGCGCTAGTATTGATTTGTTAAAGAATTATAATCCAAAGATTAATCCTGACAACCCCTTTAGTGATGATTTTATTTATATTTTAGACCATTATAAAAACATTATAATTAGTAGGGATTGGAAAAGTAACGCCATAGCAGGCCATACCGTGGAGACTGTGAAAAGTTTCATAAAGATAACTTTTGAAACAGAGCAGAATATTCCAAATGAAGAAGATTATGTTAGAAAACTTTATAATAATTCAATAAATGCACATAATTTTACCTCTTCTATAAGAAAAAATTTAATTGAATTGCAGCAATCTGTTAAAAATTCTTATGAACAAATAAAACGTGAACAGGATTTATTATGGTGGTTAAATGTAAATCACACAAATAACTATCCTGAACATGACTTTTATTCTTATAAAGAACTATTAAATCCCTATGTTAGTTCTGTATTTCTGGCCAATGATTTATGTGAAATAGAATCACTAGAACTACCTTTACCTAAGAAAGTCAAAGCTTTACTTTTAGAGGCATTATATAAAAGTTTTCCTGAAGTGCTGAAAGATGATATAGAAACTGTTGAAATTAGTGTTATTTATAATGAAGACTACAATATATGTCCAAATATAAATAATCTTAGAAACATCCTAAAATCGTTAGAAAAATTTAGTGATTTCAATATTAAAGTAAAACCAGCTTCTTTTATTTTGCAAATTTTGTCATTAGTTGAAATTTCAAAATTAGGATATTAAGGATGATGTTATATACATGTGATTATTCTGGATGTGCTGTTAAAAATTGTGAGGATAATGGTCTCTTACCATGTCTAGAAGGAAATACATTTCAAGATTGTGAGCACATAAAAGTAGTTAATATAGAAAGTAACTCAGAAACTGATGATGAGCAAAATTATGAATATGAAGAAGATGATACGGATTTTAAAAGTATAATTAGTAGTAGAAACCTCATTAAATTTGAAAATATTAAATTTTTCGGTTTAGAAAATGAACCAAGCATTGCAACATTAATTGGTTTGCCAAACTCTGGAAAAACAAGCTTATTAACTTCAATGTTATACATGTTAAGAATGGATAATGAGCAAAATTTGAATTTCATGGGTTCTTCTACATTAAATGCTTGGAGCAATCTAATTAGTCTAACTTTATATGCCTACGGAAACACACCACGTCACCCAGAGCGGACAATAGATAAACCAAATACTCAATATCTTCATTTATTAATAAATAAAGATGATAAACCATATGATCTACTGCTGGGTGATACAGCAGGAGAAATTTTTTCAGGAATAGTCGAAAATAATGATATTGAAAGTCAAGAATATGAAAGAATTAAAAAATGGGTATCTGAAACAAAAACATTATTAATATGCTTGGATAGTTCAGATTATTACACTGAAGATATATGGATATCCAAAGAAAACCATATGATCTTTATTGATAGATTGGCGGAAATTATTGCTGATTTTAATCCAGAAGTTAGTATTGTATTTATACAAACCAAATATGATAAAGTCGATGAAAATCATGAAAACTTCCAATACCATCAAGAAGTAAATGATTATTTTATTGAAAAGTTCAGTAGAAATTTAATTGGCATAGCCAAAACAATTAGTATTACTGCTAAGCAAGGAGTTCCTCCAGAAGATATAGACAAAATATTATCGCTTTGCTTAATCAATACGCCTTTATTGGAAGTGCACAGTCAAGAAGATATGGATAAAAATATATTGAACGAAGTTACATCAATTCATCAACATTTAAAAGAGTGGATTTAATGATAAATAATCTTTTGATTATAGGTGAACCTGCAACTGGTAAATCAAATTTTTTAAGAATGTTAGCTTATAATTGGTCATTAAAAAGTTCACCTGTAATTCAAACCAAAACTCCATCAAAATTACTTAGTCAGGATGTGTTACAAGGATATATTATAGATAGAACACAAGAAGCATATAAAAATGTTCAATGGAGGTTGAGGTATCAAGGAAAAGAAATTGAAATTGAATTACCAGAATACAATGGTGAAGAGTTTTTAGAATTAGCCCAAACCAATGAATGGAAACAAGAGTGGCTTGAGCGTATTCAAGAATGTAAAGGTATTATTCTAGTTATTTCATCAGATAAAGATAATGTCTATGATTTGGCTAGACCAGCTGAAAGTCAGGTTGAAACTAAAAATAATGAAAAATCAGAAGATGATAAGTCACTTAATCATGATTTGGATTATATTGCATTCTTTCAACAGCTATTTTACATAAAGAAAATTTCTAGAAAATCTAAGAAAAAATTGCCTTTAGTTATTGTTATGAATTTTTGGGATAAAATTTTAAAAGAGAAATTAGAAATTTCCCCTGAACAAAAGCTGAAGAGTGCAATGCCATGGTTCTACGAATTTATCAATACTAATTGGCATAAGGACTTCTTAAATATTTATGGCATTAGTCCTTTGGGTGATCATGCAGAACAATTATTTGTAAAATCTAAGTATCCTAAAAACCCTACAAAAAAAGCTCTTGAAGCAAAAGAAAGGTTTGTTAAAGATTTGAAATCACAATCATGGGTTGTAACAAATGACAAGCCAAAAGAAAAAATAGAGAATTTAAGTCTACCTATTACCTGGTTATTTGAAAAAGTTGGAAGTTGAGAATGTTTTTTGACTGGGGATGTATTTATTCTGACGATAAAGTTTCTACTAATAAGGGACATCAATATCGAAACGGATCATTAAAATTAAATTCAAGTCAACAGGCTGAATTGAAGAATTTTTTTTATATCCCTAGCAATTTTCCAAATATTCCTGTGATAAGTGGGAAATGGCTTAATAATATAAATAAAATGGCAATTGGCGCGACTCAAATTTTACCTAACGAAGGAAGAACTAGTTATATAACTTTTATTATTTTTTTGAGTAAAGAAGAATGTTTCTCAATAAAAAATATCAATAAAATTTTAAAGTTTATAATTAGTGATCCTCTTTTTTTAAAATCTTTATGTGATGAAATTAAAGAAACACAATTATCGATAGCTGGATTAGATAATTTAATTATTAATGATAAATCTGAGGCATTTAAAAAAGCTAAAAATACCGTTATAACCTTATATGACTTGTATCAAAATAATCAAAATACTAAAACAATTGTTCAAGGAGATATAGCTGATATTGAAGATTACATTCAAGTATTAGGTTCTATGTGGTTACTGCTTTTTCCTTCAGTTAGACATGAAATACATTGGACTGGACCTATAAAACACATAGATATTCCTTTTCAAGATAAACCTAAAATAATATTTACTGAAAAGATAGCTCATCAGTGGAAATCTTCTTTTAGTTCTCAAAAATTTTTAGAGGTTTATGAATTTGCTACTACTCCATTATCAGAATATTTCTCTAAAACTTTAGAGAATCAGATACATCCTAGCGATTTCTTCAATAATTTTATGGGAGGACTTACAGATCTTAATCTACCGAATAATTATTTTACGAATTTAAATTTATTTAATTCCACAGAAGATATTACAATTAAAATCAATAATTTGCTTTCAATGTGCTCATCACTGAACCTGCAATTAAGTAAAAAAATTATTAGTGATGATTTTTATCATTCAAATTATTTTATCTTACAAAAAGATTTAACTAGCCTAATTAATAAAATTAATTGTATTAAGCAATCCAAAAGGTTTTTTGCTGATAGAAATTGCTTACTTAATGATGAAAATTCCATTTTAATCAAAAAAAAATTTTTTGAGCTAATAAACTGTGGTCATTATATAGATAAAGCTATATTATCCCATTCTGCTAAATTCTTATGGGTAAAAGAATTTTTATTAAATATTTATAATGATGTTGATTTTAATAATATCAGTGTAATCGATTCATTTTTTTCAACGATCCTTCAATTGAATAATAATGAAGATGTTTTTTTATATTATATTTCAAATCATAGAGATAACTTATTCCTAAGTATTTTAAATTTAGAATATCATCAAAATAAAATTATCCTAGATAACTCTGTTGTCTTACGTAATTTATTTTATAAAATAGGTTGGGATGAGTTTTCTATTCTTTTTTCTATTATATCTATACAGGTTGACGATACTAATGAACTATTTTTTCCTGAAATTCTAAAGAAAATTAATATTAATTCTTCTCATATAGAAGATTTTAAAAAATTAATAATATCCATATGGGGTGGTGAGAAATTTTCTAAACTATATCTTGAATTGGAAGAATTTTATTTATTAGATGAGTTTCAAGATATTCTTGTAGAAAATTTAATAAAGATCAAAAGCATGCCTGTATCTTTAAATATATTAAAAATACTTTCTATTATTTTACCTTCAATTTCAAAAAACGAAAAATTAAATATTTTCACCCAAGATTATTTTGATCAATTACTTAAATTAATTATTGATAACAACTTAAAAGAATTAATTCCAATATTTCTTAAAGAATTAAATGGAATAGGTAATTTACACTTTTATAATTTTACTTTTGGTGAACGACAAATACTTTGGATTAATAAATGGTCAATAAATTATTTAAGACCAACTACGCTTATTTATATTTCCACAAATAAACCTATTCTTACTATTGAAGAAACTGTATTTAAAGATATTAATAAATATATAGTTCAATATAAGATTAAAGAAATCAGTATTCATCTTGTAAATTACCTAAAAGATCCTCGTGTAATTTATTCGGTGGAACATCACATTGTTTTAAGTATTCTATCAGATTACATGGATCATTCAGAATGGTCTACTTATATCTCCAATATTAAGCAAAAGAAGGATTCTTTTAAAAAATTTATTGATTTATTTAAATCCAACAATAAAGAAAAATATAAAAAAATTAAGGAATACCACAGAATTGTAATTTCTAATCATTTGTCTATTGAGGAAAAACTGGAAGTAAATTTCCCAAACAACTTAATGGATGTTCATATTAGCCACAGAGATTGGTGTTTATCTTTTCATAAATGTTTAACAGAAATAATTGATAATAGATTAACTTTAGAGAATATTTGTAACTCAGCAGGCATAAAATATAAAAATTTTGATAATGGGAAGAGTATTTCAGATTTTGTTTTGATAGTTATCAATCAAGTATTCGGTAAAAATATTATTGATCCTGAGATATTTTTTACTTCTATACAAAGTAATGTAGGTATTGATGATAATGTAGTATACGGGGCTATTTTGAACCAGTATAAGATATTTATTTTATTAAAACGTTATTTTAAATTAAAATTAATGAATTAATTTTCTATCTTTTACTCCTATTCTTTATTCTACAATGTGAAGTTTCACTATTTTTTTACATATAAATATAAAAATTAGACTTTCCCCTTATAGATTTTTACAAATAGAAATTTAAGTCGATAATGCTTTTAGAAAAATATTTCGTATAGAAATTCTATGAAATCTTGAGCTATGTACGTTAATGAGAGCTGGATTGTTGCTCACGCGATTGACCCTCTTGTCCTATAATCAGATTGTACAAAGTGGAGCGACAATTCACTTTAGAAATTCATTACACATCCTATCTGGACCGCCTCTTAACCATCTTCTAAAAACTCTAATAAAGATTCAAGAGCTTTAATTTTTAAACTCAAGCTATTAACTTCTT
>CANQHC010000049.1 GCA_947623595.1 uncultured Clostridia bacterium
TAATTTTAAATTCACTTCACCCCATTTATCCATGGTATCACCTCTAAAAAAATAATATCATAAAAGGTATCTCTTTTGTAATTAGCAATATACATAGTAGGTATAAACATATGATTTTTTAAAAAATATATTGACAAATAAAAAACATTAATATATATTAAACATAGTAGCAATAAACCTACTACCAATAAGAATATATAAAATTAAAAAAAGGTTTAATAATTGATTTTAATATTATATATATAAACCAAAAAAGTGGAGGTGAAAAAACAAAAGAAAAAGTTTTACCTAAAATAGGTGCCAATAAGCATTATAGCAAAGCAGAAAGTACAATTTAATTATATAAAAATTAGTAAATTTATGGAGGTAAAAAAAGTGAAACAGAAATTAAAAGATAATGGTATAACTTTAATAGCGTTAGTAGTTACTATTGTGGTCTTGTTAATACTAGCAGGAGTAACAGTAAATATGGTACTATCAAACAATGGAATACTTAATATGGCTCAAAAGGCAGCAGAAGAAACCAAAAAAGCATCTGAAGAAGAACAAAGGCAAATAGCAAGATTTAATGCAATGATGAATAGAGAAACATATAAATATACTGCAAAAGATGGAAAAACTGTATCAATACCCGCAGGATTTGCTCCTACACAAATAGATGGAGAAGATTCAGTAAATGATGGTTTAGTAATAGTGGATTCAGAAGGAAATGAATTTGTGTGGGTGCCATGTGAAAATGGTGAATACAAGAAACACACATATAAAAACGAAAACACGAATGATAAAGTTACAGTTGTTAGAGATAAAAGTGAAACTGGAGATGCTGATGCTGGATGGAGCACATGGGATTATAGGGTATATAGTGACTGGAAAGATGATGAAATAGATGAAGAAGAAAATAAAAAAAGTGTAGAAAAAAATAAAGGTTTTTATATAGCAAGGTATGAAGCAGGAGTACCAAGTAATGCAGATTTTTATGTTGATGGAAGTATGTCTGACAAAAGTTATAAAAATGAAGATTCGAAAAATATAACACAAACAATAACAGGACAAAATTTAAAACCAGTAAGTAAGGCAAAAAATCAATGCTGGAATTTTATAAGTCAACCAAATGCAAAAAAAGTATCAGAAAGAATGTATAGCGGAGAAGCTTACGGAGTAAGAAGTCAGTTAGTAGATGGAACAGCATGGGATACAGCCGTAACATGGATATCAAAAGATAGTAATTATAATGGTATAGAAAAAGATAGTACAGCATATGGAAATTGTTTGAATAGTACCGGAAAAAATCAAATAACAGAAGAAAATTGTTTATTTGCAGAGCATTTAATTAAATATGAAGGTGGCATAAGTAAAGGTTGGTGTCTAGGAAAGAATTATCAATATGGCAAATTCACATCTGGAGGTACAGATTCATACAAAGTTCCAGAAGGTGAAGAAACAAACTATAATGGTTATGAGAGTGATACAAAATACACATATAAACATTATGTAGAAATGGCAACAGGAGTAAGTGATAAAACAAAATTAAAAAATATATATGATATGGCGGGAAACATGTTAGAATGGTCCACAGAGTATACATATAGTGGCAATACGAAGCATGCTGCTAATCATGGGGGCTCCTTCGGCCATGACGGTGGTATCTATCCGGTCTCTTTTTGCAATGGCAGCGATCCAGCTGATAAAAGCAGTTCCCCAGTATATGGATTCCGTGTCGTGCTGTACGTCAAATAAAATTGCGAAACTTTCATATCCTAAATGACGAAAGAATTGGTATTCTAAGATAAGTGTAAATGTAACAAATTAACATAATATGCAAATTTATGTAATTGAATACAAAAAATAAACAATAAACTTCTAAATCTCTCATCAAAATTTGTAAAAAATACTTGACAATTAAAAATAAGTTAAGTAGAATAAAAACATATTAGAGAGAAAAAGAAGGAAAAACAAATGAATAAAATAGTAGTGCCTGAAAGCCTTGTGGCTGTACACACACACACACACACACACACATAATAGCTTTATAAACAAAGAAATAATTAAATATGAAATAAATAAAACAGCAAATAAAGCCTATAACTTAGGTTTTGTTTGTTGTTTTTTGCACTTTTTAAGCCTTCACATATTAGAGTTGAAATTTAAATTTAATATTATTTTAAAAAATAACTTAAATACTTTAAATTATATTTTGACTAATGCTCTAAATTATATTGCATCACGTTTTAAGAAAATACAATTTAGAGCAGATAACATTAATTTAGATATTAATATTTTAATATTAAATAAAAACAAAAATAAAGTGGAGGTGGAAATAAGTTGAAAAAATTGCTAAAAGAAAACGGCATAACACTAATTGCATTAACCGTTACAATAATAGTGTTACTAATACTAGCAGGAATAACAATAACATATGTATTTGGAGAAGATGGAATAATAGCTCAAGCACAGCTAGCAGCATTTGCAACAGAAATGCAAGGAATAAAAGAAAGAGTAGACATGAAAAAAGTTGGAAATATAACAGCAATACTTATAGACAATAGTACAGCAGAAGGAATATTTACGACCAAATTTGGAACAAACTCAGAAGACTACAAAATAAAAGACACATTAAAAAGAGAAATACTATATGTAAGAGATGGAATGCCAGAAGGAAAAACGCCAGATGATTATGATGTAGCAGAATTTGAAGAACTATTAGATGAAGAAGGAAACATAAAAGGAATATATGTAATAGATAAAGAAACCGGAAATGGAAAAGAAAACACCTACATATATGATGAAACAACAGATGTAGTATTCAAAATACCACAAACGGTAATATCAAGAAAAATATATCATAGCTATGAATGCTTAATGAATTCATCAGGAGGAGGTTTGGCAGGGGGGGATTCACCAGATGATGATGGAACAATAAAAGAAGAATCAGGAATAACAACTTTACCAGACGTTGTATACTATGCACCAGACTTAAAAGGCTTTAGCAGTTCACAAACCTATGTAGTGTACTATTCAGCAGACTTTAGCAAAACAAAACCAGTATTAGCATCAGAATATATGGCAGGAGGTCAGAAAAGAGAAATAACAGAGGCAGGCGAAACATACACACTTCATGATTATGGAACAAATAAAATATGGGCTAATATAAAAACAGAAGGATTAGGGCTAGAATCATGGTGGGTATGGATACCAAGATTTGCATATAAAGTAAGTGCAAGCGGAAAATCAATGGATATTGTATATGTAGGAACAGACAATAAACCACTAGATTCAAAAGTATCAATAGAAGGCTACGAAACACACCCAGCATTTACAGTGGATGGAAATGAACTAAAAGGAATATGGATGAGCAAATATGAAGCAAGTTATGCAGATTATCCAACAAGTGGTAAAGTATTAGCACCAGATATGAGTGGATTTAATAAAGCAAATACAAGAATAATGTTATACGATAGCAATTCAGAAACAGGCTTTAAAGGAGAAGGAGTATTATTATCAGATGTAATGTCTGGAGATACTTTAACAGAACAAGAAGTAGCAGAAATAAATAAAGAAAATAAATGGTACGACTATGAAAACCAAGTATGGGCAAATATAAAATGTAATGCAAATGGACAAGAAACATGGTGGGTATGGGTACCAAGGTACGCATATAGAATGTCAAGTTCACCAGTAGGAAATGTAATAGACGTAATATATGTAGATACAAATGATAAACCATTAGATAAAAAATTCGGAACAGTATTACCAGATGGATTTGAATTACACCCAGCATTTGATGTAGACGGCAATAAATTAAAAGGAATATGGATAAGTAAATACGAAGCAAGTTATGCAGATTATCCAACAAGTGGTAAGGTACTAGTACCAGATATGAGTGGATTTGATAAAGCAAATACAAGAATAATGTTATATGATAGCAGTTCAGAAACAGGCTTTAAAGGAGAAGGATTATTATTATCAGATGTAATGTCTGGAGATACTTTAACAGAACAAGAAGTAGCAGAAATAAATAAAGAAAATAAATGGTACGACTATGAAAACCAAGTATGGGCAAATATAAAATGTAATGCAAATGGACAAGAAACATGGTGGGTATGGGTACCAAGGTACGCATATAGAATGTCAAGTTCACCAGTAGGAAATGTAATAGACGTAATATATGTAGATACAGATAATACCCCATTAGACAAAGAAAAATATGGAGAAAAATTACCAGATGGATTTGAGTTACATCCAGCATTTGATGTAGAAGGCAATAAATTAAAAGGAATATGGATGAGTAAATACGAAGCAAGTCAAGTTCCTTAAATAGTAGAAAGAATAAAAAAATATATAAAAATATATAAAAATCGAAAGAATAAAAATAAAGAAAAAATTAACAGAATTATAACTAAAAAACAAAAGAAAAAGTAATATAAAAATTTAAAAAGTTAGAAAGAAAGGAGAATTGTATAAGTAAGAAATTTAAAAACTTATACAAAAAGGTAAAAATATGAAAATTAAAAAGCAATTAATAGTTGGAATAATAGTATTATTAATGTTATTAATACCAACAATAACAAAAGCAAATATAGAAGTAAAACCGGGGTCAACCGCATGGACAAACATAGCTATAACAAAAGCATATGAAGAATGCTATGATTTGGGAGAAGATGCAGGTTCATTAGGAAATAATAAATTGGACCCACATTTAGTATTAAATGGAGATTGGGGAGCAGTAGCATATTTAGCAATAAGTGCATATGGAGCAGTAACAGATAAAACAGGACCAAGCATAGAAATAAATGGAACAAGCTATACAACAACAACAGGCAATGCAACAGGAGTAATGAATTTTGGAAAAATATATACATGGACAGCAGGGGCACATGAAACTGGTCTAGGTAGTGCTGAAAAAGCAGACGAATATAGAAAAAGCCTGATAGATAATCAAACTAGCAAATATGTAGAATTATTACCAAATAGTGCAACAACAGAAAATACAAAAGGAATGGCAATAAGTGAAACAAAAGGTTGGTTAAGCTCATTATCAACATATTGTTCTTCTACCTATCCATGCTTGTTACGAACTGGTGTTCTCGGGTTCCACAGCATCGACGGCGGCTTCGGGCGGTCCTTCGACTAACGTAACATTCAGACCAGCAATTTGGAACATCGCACGTTAAAAAGAAGTAGTACTGAGGTTTGAGACCTGTTGTACTGTAATTCAAAAAATAATATTGAAGAAAAAATATATAAAAAAATTCTTGGTTGTAAATGTCAAATGGTTCCTGTTTTTCTGATTTTGTGGTGTTCTCGGGTTCAACAACAACAACGGCAACAACAACAACGGGCGGTCCTTCCTTTGACTCTAGTATCGGTATTAGCTTAGCTAATAGCACAAAATAAAATTATTTACGGATAATTTTTAGTTGCTTGGATACTAAAGAATTTATAACCATACCGAAAGGTAAAATATTTTACAGTAATTAGTTTTTAGTAATATATTAATAAAAACAGTTTGTTATATTTTATATGAAAGTGAACTAATTATGGGCAGAGTAAATAAATTTACAATATTTACTCTGTTTTTATTTTAAATTGAATTTTGTAACTTTAATGAAAGGAACACAGATAAAGGCCCTAAATTTGTGCCTTAGAAAGGATGCAAGTAAAAAATGGAAAATAATTTATTAATATACAAAAAATATACGGATTTATATTTTTATGCCTATAATTTATTAGAAAAATACCCAAAGTCAGAAAAATTTGCACTAGTAACTGACATAAAAAATTCAATGAATAATGTTATAAAAAATATATTTTATGCACAAAAAGTAAGTGATAGCAAAAAGTTATATTACTTAAATATAATTGATGCAGAGCTTTTATTTCAAAGGTTTGCAACAAGACTTTCCTATAATAAAAAATATATATCACCTAATAATTATAAAACATGGAGCTTAAAAACAGCTGAAATTGGTAGAATGTTAGGAGGCTGGATGCGTTCATGCCTAAAAGAATAAATAATATTTATGAAAGTGCATTAACTTTTTCTAAGATAAGAAATGCTTATGCAAGAACAAAAAGAAGAAAAAAAGCAACAGAACAAACAGTAATGTTTGAATTATATTTAGAAGATTACATTTATGATATTTATACAAAATTAAAAAATAAAACCTACAATGTTGCAAAAGGTGTGGGGTTTATAGTAAGAGAGCCTAAAGAAAGAGAAATATGGTGTTTACCATTTTATGATAGAGTAATACAGCAATTGTATGTCTATGAATATATTATACCATATATGGTACCAAAATTTATAAGCACATCGTATGCTTGTATTCCCAAAAGAGGCTTACACCAATGCATAAATAAACTTCAACATTATATGCAATGTGCAAAAAGAAATTACAAAAATCCATATGTACTTCAATATGATATTGCTAAGTTTTTCAATACAATAGATAAAGAAATTTTATATAAAATAATTTGTAAGTTTTATAAAGATAAGGATTTTCTGGAACTAACTAAAAAATATATATGGATAAATAATGAAGAAAAAGGTATTTTTATAGGAAACTATACTTCACAATATTTCGCTAATATTTATATGAATGAACTAGACCATTATATTAAAGAAAAATTAAAAATAAAATATTATATAAGATTTATGGATGATGGAGTTTTAATAGTAGATGGAAAACAAAAAGCTAAAGAAACATTAGAAAAAATTGAAACATTTTTAAAAGAAAAGCTAGCACTTAAATTAAATAAAAAAACAAGATATTATCCCTTAAAACAAGGGATTATTTATTGTGGCTTTAAAATTTTTTGTACACATAAACTCATAAAAAAACAAAATAAAATAAATGTGAAAAGAAGAATAAAAAAATGGAAAAAACTTGAAAAAACTCCACAAAATTTTAAAGCTATTAAACAGAGTTTCAATGCATGGAAAGGATATGCAAAACATGCCAATTCATATAACTTGATAAAAAAACTAGAAAAAGAATATAGAAAATTGTATTTGATAAAAAATTAAT
>CANQHC010000050.1 GCA_947623595.1 uncultured Clostridia bacterium
TCTGTTAATGCTTTAGTCTCATACTCTTGTCCTTCTGTTCCAGTTTCATGTTCATCTTGGGCTACATTTTGTGCATCCTCTTCATAGCCCACTAAAGGTACTGGATTTTCTGTTCCGTCTATATAATGGTGTACTGTTAATGGTATTTTCTTTACTTCATAATAATATGTTACTTCTATGTCAGTTTCTTCAAATTTTCCTGTTGCATTTTCTACTTCTTGATCTTGTACCGGCTCATATTTTTCTAAATCCAACCTTGGTTTTGTTTTATATTCTTCATCTATTTTTCCTTCTAATAACTCATCTTCGGCTACTTTTTTTGGACTTCCATCTTCATTTCTTTCTCCTTTTGCATAGTGATGTACTATTACTTTTGATTTCTTTTTATTTTCTATTATGTACATTTCTTTTTCATTATCATATCTTGCTACACTTGAAGTTTGTGAATTTGAGTTATCTACACCTTCTGCTTCATTCAATCCATCTTGCTTTTCTTCTGTTTGTGAACTTTCTGAAGTTACTACTGCTTTTGTACCTTCTTTAAAGTCTATTATTATCGGCTCTTCTAATGGTAAATATCCTTCTGGTGTGTTTAGCTCTGTTATTCTATATCTTCCATATGGTACTTGGGTAATTGCCTCTCCTTTACTATTGGTTTCTACCTGTGTATGATATATTTCTGAATCACTTAATGTTACATTTATATCTTTTACTATGAAGCAATCTTCTCCACTATCACCACTTGAATTTTTATAATATCCTAAATGTAAATAATACTTTGTTCCTCCTTGTAACTCTTTTGTGTATTCTTTGAAATCAGTTTGTGATGTTCCATATTCATATACTATTCTTCCATTTGTGTCACTATATGAAGGTGCTGGTGTTTCAGTATCATTTACTGTTACATAGCCATAATCTCCACTTTGACTTGATACTTTTGCTTTAAAGTTCAAATTGTATTTTCCTGAATAACCTGTTAAATTTATTGGTATATATGAGTTACTTGTTGTACTTGCTTTTCCTTTATTACTTGATTTATATTCTCCTGTTTCTTCTTTACTAAAGTTAAATTGTGCAGTTTTATATACTTTTATACTATTTATTACTATTTGGTCGTCTCCTGCATCTGTACTTCCATCTTTTCTATATCCTAGATGTAAATAATATACTTTATCTCCTTCTAATATAGATGATTTTAATGTTGTTGCAGTTCCTGTTCCTGATTTATATACAAATCTTCCTGTGGAATTATTATATTCTGGTGCTGGACTTTCACTTTCATTTATTGTTACATATCCATAGTCATAACTACTTTGACTTGAAATACTTGAGTCTACTGTTACAAAATATTTTCCTTCTTTACCACTCAAATCTATTTTTATACATGAGTTTGCTGTTGTATTATGAACTCCTTCTATACTTTCTACATCTTCATTTTCTGTTTCTTGTGCTTTTTGTTTTCTATATGCTTTTCCGTTTGTTGGTATGTATTTTCCATCTTCTTGTTTCTCAAACCCATATTGTATTCCTTCTGCTTCATATACTTTTATACTATTTATTACTACTTGGTCTTCATTTGAGTCTCGACTTAAGTCTTTATAATATCCTAAATGTAAATAATATGTACTTCCTCCTTTTAGTATTTCTGATGTATAGTCTGTGTTTTCTATTATGTTTGATATGTGCATAAATCTTCCTGGTATATAATCATGTTTTGGAGTATTGGTATCTGTAGTTATTGTTGCATAGCCATAATCTGAACCTTCACTTGATACTCTTGCATTTACTACTACTGCATAATCCCCTTCTTTATCTTCTAAATTAATTGGTATATATGAATTTGCCGTCGTATTTTTCTTATCCGCACTTCCAGTATGTGATAGTTGATATGTTTTTCCGTTGGTTGGAACATAATGCTCTTCTTCATCTTCTCCTGTTTGTTTTTCAAACCAATAATCTCCTGCTTTTTCCATATCTTGCAAAACATCTTTTACTTCTATTTTTGGTTCTTTTATTTCTACGTATACTTTTCCATTATTTTTCATTTCTTTTTTTACTTCGGATGTCACTTCATTTTCATCTGTTATCTCATAAAAATCATTACTATTATTAGTTAAGTCACCTATTACAGTGTCTTGGTCTGGATTTTCTCTTTCTTCTATTTGGTCTATTTTGAATTTTACTCCTGCTATTGGCTCTTGATTTTTGCTATCTACTTTTTGTATTACTATTTTGTTTGATTTTTTACTATATGTTACTACTATGTGTTTATCTTCTTTCATGTCCGTAAACTTATCCATAGTATAACTTCCGTTTTCGTCGGTTACTTTAAATGGCCATTCTTTTCCATTTACTGTTACTGATATTATTTCATAATCTTCTTTGGGAGTCATTGTAATATCTCTAGTACTTTTATCACCATATTTTACTGTTTCATATGGTTTTAAGTCTTCTCCAGAAATATCTCCTCCTTTTTCTCCATCTATTTCATGTACTTCTGTTGTTATTTTTAATTGTTTTCTATAATTCTTTACTTCTAGTTCTTCTACCTCTGGAACTCCTACTTGATTTGCTATTTTAAATAGCATTCCATCGGAATAATTTGTTGAACTGCTATTATTAGTTAACGTCTTTCCATCTGTTTCTATCTTTTCACTTTGATAATGTCCACCTGCTACTATTGTTCCATCTTTTAATTCTGCCACTGAATTTATATAATCGCCATTACTTCCACCTATTGATTTTGCCCACTGCACTTTATCCCCTAACTTTTCATCTGGTATGTATTTTATTATCATTCCATCGGAAGAACCTTTAGAATTTAATGTATAATCTCCTACTTGAATACTATTACTAAAACTTCCTCCTACTGCAAATCCTCCATCTGATGTTTCAGATACTGATGTTATTGCATCATTATAACTTTCTCCTACTGATGTTGCCCATGAGACTTTATATTCTCCTTCTTTTGTTTCATCTGGTTCGTATTTTATTATTATTCCATCAGAAAAAATTGTTGAACCTTTATTTTTCAATATATATCCTCCTACTTGGATACTACTACTTTCGAAATTTCCTCCTACTACAAGTCCTCCATCTGATGTTTCTATTACCGATTTTATTTGATCTATATCACTTCCTCCTACTGACGTTGCCCATTCGACTTGTCCATTTTCATCATATTTGATTATCATTCCATCACTATAACTTGTTGAACCTTTATTTTCTAATGTATATTTTCCTACTTGGATACTACTACTATAAAAATATCCTCCTACTACAAATCCTCCATCTGATGTTTCGGCTATTGATGTTATTCTATCATCACCACTTTCTCCTACTTCCGTTGCCCATTCTACTTCATATTTTTCATCACTTTCTACTGGCTTATATTTTATTATCATTCCATCAGAAGAATCATTAGATTTTAACGTATATTCTCCTACTTGAATATTACTACTTTCAAAATATCCTCCTATTACAAATCCTCCATCACTTGTTGATGATACTGAGTATATATCTTCAATGTCATCTCCTCCTATTGATGTTGCCCACTCTACTTCATATTTTTCATCACTTTCTACTGGCTTATATTTTATTATCATTTCATCATAAAATCCTTTATTTTTTAATGTATATTCTCCTACTTTGATACTACTACTTTCAAAATATCCTCCTATTACAGCACCTCCATCTGATGTTTTAGCTATTGACTCTATAAAATCTCTATTACTTCCTCCTACTGACGTTGCCCATTGTACTTGTCCATTTTCATCATATTTAATTATCATTCCATCAGAAGAACCATTAGATTTTAACGTATATTCTCCTACTTGAATACTACTACTCCAAAAATATCCTCCTACTACAAATCCTCCATCACTTGTTGAAGCTACTGATGTTATTTTGTCGTTCTCAGCACTTCCTATTGATGTTGCTGTGATAGTTGTTGGATTTTCTAATTCTTTTTTCTCATATTTGATTATCATTCCATCATCTGAACCTTTAGAATTTAATGTATAATCTCCTACTTGAATAATACTACTAAAATCCCCTCCTACTACAAATCCTCCATCTGATGTTTCTATTACCGATTTTATTTGATCTATATCACTTCCTCCTACTGACGTTGCCCATTCGACTTGTCCATTTTCATCATATTTGATTATCATTCCATCACTATAACTTGTTGAACCTTTATTTTCTAATGTATATTTTCCTACTTGGATACTACTACTATAAAAATATCCTCCTACTACAAATCCTCCATCTGATGTTTCGATTACTGATTCTATTTCATCATCACTACTTTCTCCTACTGACATTGCCCATTCGACTTTATATTTTTCATCACTTTCTACCGGCTTGTACTTTATTATCATTCCATCAAAACTTCCTTTATTCTTTAATGTATAATCTCCTACTTGGATACTACTACTTTTGAACTCTCCTCCTACTACAAAACCTCCATCTGATGTTTCAACTACTGATTCTATATAATCGAAACTACTTCCTCCTACTGACATTGCCCATTCGACTTCATATTTTTCATCACTTTCTACTGGCTTGTATTTGATTATCATGCCATCATCACTACCTTTAGAATTTAATGTATAATCTCCTACTTGGATACTACTATCGTTAAAATATCCTCCTACTATAAATCCTCCATCTGATGTTGAGGCTACTGAATATATATAATCTTCATTACTTCCTCCTAATGACGTTGCCCATTCGACTTTATATTTTCCTTTATTTTCTTCATCTGGTAAATATTTGATTATCATTCCATCATAAGATTTATTATTTCTTAATATATATTCTTCTGATAGGTTTATTTCACTACTTTCAAAATATCCTCCTACTACAAATCCTCCATCTGGTGTTTCAGCTACTGAGTTTATAATCTCATCTCTACTTCCTCCCACTGACGTTGCCCATTCTACTTTATATTTTCCATCTTCTGTTTCATCTAGTACATATTTGATTATCATTCCATCATATTTACCTTTAGAATTTAATATATCTTCTCCTATTTGAATACTATTATAAAAATATCCTCCTACTACAAATCCTCCATCTTTTGTTTCGGCTACTGATGTTATTTGATCTGTATCACTTCCTCCTACTGACGTTGCCCATTCGACTTCATATTCTGAATTATATTTGATTATAATTCCATCTGCATAATACCTTGTTCCAGAAAAAATGCTACTATTATTTTCTAATACATATTCTCCTACTTGTATACTTTTTGACTTAAAATATCCTACTGCTACATATCCTCCATCTGATGTTTCGGTTACTGATTTTATATAATCATCATTACTTCCTCCTAATGACGCTGCTAAAGAAACTCCCAATTCTTCTTTTGCCTCCCTTGAGGTTCCTATTCCGAAATAGTATACGTTGTTTGTTATGTCATATTTGTCATCACTAGCTTTAATTTCTACTGCTTTGTATAATCCTTCTCTTAGATTGGCTTCTATTTCTCCTTGGTCGTTTGTTGTTAGTACATGGTACTCTTTTCCGTTTATTATTTCTTTTTCTCCTAAGATGTTAAATTTTGCATCTAATGCTAGTTGTTCTGTTCCATCATCTACATTGTATATTGCAAATTTTGTGTTTGGTAAGCGAACTGTTTCCCCATTCTCATCATTTTGCTCTCCATCCATTTTTATTAGTTTAAATGATGGACTGTCTTCAATTGTTATGGTAATTTTACTTTCATCTTCACTTGATATTACTTCTTTTACATTTCCTTCTTTTATGTCCATTACTAATAAGCCTTCTTCTTTACTTACTTGGAAGGTTATGTCTTTTACTGCTGAGTAGCCTTCTGGGGCTAATAGCTCTTTTAAGGTATATGTTTGGTCTAAGTTTTTTTCTTGTTCATATTGGTATAAGTTTGGTATTTCTATTATTCCTTGGTCACTTGTTGTGTAATCTCCTAATTTCTGTGTTCCTTTGAATAGCCTGAATTTTGCTCCTTCTAATGGTCTTTGTTCTTCTCCTTTTACTACTTTTTTGATTTCTAATTTATATGTTGGTATCTTTTCGTTATCTAATGTTAGGTTTATTACTGGAATACTTCCGTCTTTAGTTGTTGTTACATTATTTACTAGATCTGGATTTTGTTCTAATTCTTCTCCTTCACCGTCTTGTTGTATTTGTCCATCTTCCTTATTTATTACTTCTATAAATTTTACATTGTACTGACCTGCATCATTTTGTATTTTAAATCTTATTTGACTTGCTAAATAGTACCCTTCTGCTTTTACTTCTTCTAGGGTATATTCTGAGCCTATACTTAATCCACTTAATGTTATTTCTCCATTTGTATTGGTCGTTAAAGTTCTTCCATTTTCAAAGTTTTTACCTGTTAGTTTGAAACGTACTCCACTTAGTTTTTTTGCTTCTTCCTCTGCACCTTCTGCTTGCTTCTCTAATTTTACAATCTTTAGACTTGCTTTTACTTCATCTTCTACTTGTATTTGTACTTTGTAACTTGATGAAGTATCATCTTCACTTTCTTCTGCACTTTGTGGTGGTATTATTTTTATACTTTTTGCATTGTCTTGGGTTGTTTCTTCTTTTACTAGATCTAATGCTCCATCTTTTTGCGTTGCTCTAAATGTTATTTCATTTTCATTTAATTCATAGTTTGTTGGTGTTTTTATTTCTTTTACTACATATGTTCTATCTACATATAGGTCTTTTAATGTTAATTTTCCTTGCTCATCTGTTACTTTTGTTTTTCCTTCTTCTTGACCCTTTTCTTTTATGAAATATGTTGCTCCTGGTACTAATGTTTCATCTGTACCCTTTTGATATTTTATTAATTCTAAGTCATATTGCTTTGCTATCATGAACCCTATTTTGTTTGGCTCTGTTTGTGTTCTGAATTTTCCTGCTTCTGTATCCAAGCTAAAATATACTGCATGGTGGCTATATGATACTTGGTTATAGTTTAGGTTTGTTGGTATCTCTATGTTATAGCTAAATTCTTCTTTTTC
>CANQHC010000051.1 GCA_947623595.1 uncultured Clostridia bacterium
GCCAGAGGAAACACCCCCTCAAATAAAGAATTGGCACTCATATTTAAAGCAGTTGCAATATCAACCAAAGTTGGAACGCTTATACCAGTCTTCCCATTCTCGATAAGAGAAATAAAGTTAAGCGTTTTGTCTAAGGCATTTGATAGATTTTCTTGACTTAAACCCTGTGCGAGTCTAGCCTTTCGTATATTTTGTCCAAGCGTTTTGAAGATAACACTCGAATCCAGATTTTCATTTTTCATATAATTTTCTCCTCCTAAAAATTATAGCAGTTCATACTGTAAGATGTAATAAAATAAGAGTGTGAAAAGTATTGACTAACAGTATGAATTATGATAGAATAGGAGTGATTAAAAATGTGCATTAAGAAAAACCAAGAAAAGAATAATATAACGTTCTGTCAATGGTGTGGTAGAATAGTCTATCAGAATGTAAAGACTGGGAGAATTGGGTGCAGAAACACAAAATGCAGAGGTTATCTAATTCGGGAGTAAATGGTTAAAAGATAATGAACTAGTCAAGTTTAAGCATTAAGGACAAAATGAGCCGTTTTTACATACATATATAAGTATATACAATATAAGCAACAAAAATACCAAGTTACCCTGAATTTTACTAATAAAGTATAAACGAACTCTAAGAGGAGGTGGAACAGACAGAAAAGTTAATAATGGAATGTCGCATATATAAGAATAATAAAAAGAAGAAAGGAAAGATTTTAAAATGAAGTTAAAAACGAAGATTTTAATGATTACAATAATAGCATTGTTTGCAGTGCTAATTGGAGCAAGTAATGTTAAGGCAGCGGAAGAAATTGCATCAATGAACGTTGTAGATAAAAATGGAAAAGAAATGACATATATTCCACCAGAGTCTGGTGGACCAACAGCATTACTAAATACAGATAAAGATTATACAAATTGTAATTATATAATGTATGTTGACAATAACTATGGAGAAAAAATAGAAACAGATTTTGGAACATTTACATTCAAAGAAACAACACAAGACGGATACATTTACACTTGTCCAGTAAAAGTAAGTGATATAACAAATCAAAAAAGTGGTATATATAACTTAATATTTAATGCTACTAATGTTGATACACAAGAAGTTGATACCATAACTGTAACATTTTTATTTTATAAATTAGGATTTAAGAGTAATGCAAATTTAAAAGTTGGAGAAACATACATAATAGAAAATGGAAAAGTTGTCAACGAAGAAATAGATACAGCATATTATCACGAACATAGTAATACTTTAATTTTGAGAGAATATAATGGAAACATCTATTATACAAATATGGGAAGTACATTTAATATAGAAAGTTTTGGAAATGTTTCATATACTATAACTAGTGAAGATACAGATACAGGAATAAAACTTGATTCAAGCAATTCAAACTTACCTAAAACTGTTGAAGTAGTTGCAGATAAAGTAACTGAAGGCAAAACATATAACACAGTAACAACAACATTAAAAGATACAGTAACAAAATTTTATGCTTATGATATTTCATTAAAAAATGCAGGTGTAAATTTTCAACCAAACGGAAAAGTAAAAATAACAATGAAAGTTCCAACAGATATAGATACATCAAAATTAGTTATATATAGAATTTCTGAAAATGGAGAAAAAACAGAATATAAAGCAACAATAGAAACAATAGGCAATGAAAGATATGCAACATTTGAAACAGACCATTTCAGTACATACGTTTTAGCAGAAAAGAAAACAGAAATAAAACCAAGTACAGATAATCAACAACAAACTACTACTCCACCAGCAACAACTGAAACTCCAAGCAAACCAACAACAAACAAAGGAGAAAAAGACGAAACACCAAAAACTGGAACAACAGATATAATAAAATATATGATACCAGTTGCAATAATCTCAGGTTTTGGTATAATAGCATTAAGAAGAAAAGTAACAAAATAAATACATAGATAGAGCAGACTAAACCTCTGCTCTAATTTTATAAAGGAGCAATTAAAGTGAACAAAGAAAAAGCAAAACATAGAAAGAAAGAGAAAAAAGGAAAATTAAGAAAAATAATAATAGCAGTTCTCACTCTAATTCTAGTCATAAGCATTGCATATATAACATACTACTTCTACAACCAACACAAAGAGAAACAAGATAATCAAAACATACTAGATAATGTAGAAATAGATACATCAGAAGTAACAGAAGAAACAACAGAAAGAATGCTACAAGTAAGAGAACTACAAAAGGAAAATGAAGAAATCATAGGTTACATAGAAATAGAAGGAACTAACATCAGTTACCCTGTATGTCAAGCAAAAGATAATGACTACTACTTGACTCATAACTATAAGAAAGAAAAAGCAAGTACAGGTAGCATTTTCCTAGACAAAGATTTTAACCTAACAAAACCAAGCACAAACTACTTAATATACGGACACAGGAACAAACAAGGTTTAATGTTTGAAGATTTAATCAAGTACAGTAAAGAAGATTTTTACAAAGAACACCCAACAATAAAATTCACAACTGCAACAAGTGATGATACATACGAAATAATATCAGCATTTTATTCAAGAGTTTACTATAAGAGTGAGCAGAACGTTTTTAGATACTACTACTTTGTCAATGCAGAAGCAGAGGAAGAATATAACGAATTTGTGAATAACTGTAAGAGTTCAAGCATTTATGATACAGGAAAAACAGCAACATACGGAGAACAGTTAATCACTCTTTCGACTTGTGAATACAGTCAAGAAGATGGACGTTTTGCAGTAGTAGGAAAAAAGATAAAATAAAGTCATATAAGACAAGAATAAAAGAGGTCCAACACCATTAAAGGTCTTGAACCTTTTTCTTTTGTCCCATATAACTTTAAGTATAACCTCAGACACCTCAGAACATTCAAGAAACAAAAATGATAACAAAGTAGAAAAACTATACCTAGAAAGTGAATTAAACGCTTAAAAACAAAAATAAAGCCTAATAGAAAAAGTAACTCTCCTCTCTCCCAGCAGTTTAAGAATAATCAAGGAATTGGAAAACTAATTATAGAAAGAGAAATCAAAAAGGGGTTGGTAATTATGAGTGGATAAGGCAAAAAAGAAAATGCAGATTTTTCTCTGCGGATACATTCACTGATTAAGTCCACTCATAAATCGAGAAAGGAGAAACAAAGCAATGTTAAAAATAATTAAAGAAAAAGAGTCAAAACATCTAATAAATGATAGAACTAGAAAGTTAAAAATACTGTTACTAGAAGAAAAGAAGAAAAAAGAAATTGCACTTTTAGATACAGTAAAACAGTTGACAAAAGAAATAGAAAAATTATCACTAATAGAGCAACCACTAGACGAAGATGAGCAAGACATAATAGACGGAGTGAAAGAAGGAATAATAAACCTAACAGATACAGTAGAAGTCATAAATGAAATACACGAGCCAATAAAGAAAGAAAGTAAACTCCCACTTGAAACAGAGTTTGTCGAAATGGTACCAGAACAACTAATACCAAGTCTAAGATTTTATGGACTGGTAAGCAGAATAAATACAATAATAGACGGTTACGAAGAAATAAGAGAAAAGTTAAGCTGGGAAACAACAAACGAGATGTCAAAAGAAATAACAAAAGTGGAAAGTTCCCTAACAAATATGGAATCAATACTAGAAACAGAATTAAAGAACAATCTAATCTATAAAATATAATCAAATACGCCTTCTAACTCATAAGGGCATTCCTCAATAAAACGGGGTTTGCCCTTTTTTGCACCCATTTTTCGATAAATACGCCGAGTTATGTAATAAAAAAGGATATAACTAACGAAAAAGCAGCGTCTAATAAGAGAAGATAAAAAAGCCACGCTCCTTTTCCATAAGTAATAAGATTTTTAATCATAAAATAAATTTTTCTACTTAGAGCGACAAGAGATACAGACATAAATCAAAAAAAGTTTTAAAAAAGTGTTGACAAAAGATAAAAAATGTGCTAAACTAAAATTCCAAAGTTTTTTAGTGATAATTTCTGCCAAAAGTTGGAAAGAAGTGGGCAATGCAAATTATCACAATAATAAAAAATTTTGTAATTGAATATATAAATTAGTTCATTATAAGAATTGAGTGGTGCCTATACCAAGTAATAGGAATCTTCAAACTGGTGAAACTACACCTGCCTAGAACCTGTATATATAATATATAGGAAAGAGAGTGTAAGCAAAAAGAATAAAAGATAGGACATCAGGTCAACTGGTAAGTAGCCAATGCTAAATAAATAAGAAGAAGTTTGAGTAATAGAACACGATTTATAAGAAAATCTATAACATAATTTTTTGTTATAGTCTTATAGTTGTGCTTCTATCTCAGACTTCTTTTTTGCGTTTAAGAAAAAACATCCGAAAATCTGAAAAAAGTTTCATAACTATAAGAAAAAGATTTGAGGAGGTGAAAAAACAATGAGCAAAAGATACAAAAATAAAATGCCAGATAAACCTGCACCAGATGAGCAAGCAACAGTTTACCCTTTTAATAATAACAAACAGTTTGACCTTGAGACTAGAAAATATCAAGATTTAAGCCATATAACTCTATACAAAAGAATAGATGGTAACAAAATGCTTAATGAGTCAACTGGCGAAGTAATAGACATCAAGAAGAAAGAGAAAAGAGTGGGTAGAGCAGTTTTCCGTACAATGAAAGTTGTATACAGAGTTATAAAGAATAACTTTGACGGAACAAAGTCAGTAATCTTGATAATCTTAGAGTTTGACGAACCAATAACAGATATAGAAAAACTAAATAAACTAATCAAAAGCGTTATAGAGAAATTAAAAAGAAGGTTAGTAGAGATAGTTTTTATAAGAGTTTTGGTTTACCGAGAAGAAAACAAGCCAGAAATAGAAATTTGGGTTAAAAAAGCTGACGACTCTAAAATAGAAATAACACAAGAAGAAATAGAACAACTTTGGAAAGAACGGAAAAGCAAGAATAAAGAATATAACTAAAAAGAATATAGACCACTATGCAAGTTACTTCAATAGAAATATAGAAATGGACCTCTACCCTACTGGAATAAAAATATACTCTACATCAAAGGACATAAAGAAAGTTGTTCCAATAGTAATGACCTATGAAAATGCAGAAAAACTTGTTGCAGGTTATACACCAACATATAGAGGTGCGATAAGTATAACCGAAACAATAGAAGATACTGAAGAAGAAATCCAGCACATTACTTATGAAAGTTTTGAACTGGAAGAAAACAAAAGAAAAATCAAATCTTGTAGGACAACGAAACCAGTAAAAGCAAAAGGAAATTTTGCAAAGAGGTTTAAGGAACAAGCAGAAGATAACTATAAGATAATACAAGAACTTGCAAACAAACCTACTTGCTGGGTAACTGTAACCAGATTAAATATAGACTGGTACGAAACAACCAGCAAAGGAAAAAAGAAAGAGCCTAAAAGGCGAAATGCAGAAGAAACTATAATGTTTCTCGAAGCAGTTAATGAAAGAAGTAAAAATAAGAAAGGTGGAAAAGAAAATGACAAATAATAGTCAATCAAATCAAGAATTAAAAAATAAAGTTGAGGAGGTAAAAAGTTTGAACATTAAAGCAGAAAGTACAGTAGCAGTTGCAGGAATGACAACAAGAAAATCGTTCAATGAAGATCCAAGAGATGATGCTACATACTATCTGTTAAAAGATACACAAAAACTATACACCAGTTTGGGTTGGAATAATGATAAAGAATGGAACAACAGACAACGTCCACTGTACGACAAACTAATAAAAGAAGTAGAAACAGTAAAAGAAGAAATAGAAGAACTACAACTAATGACAAAACAAGATAATGAAATCAAAGAAATAAATCAGCAGTTAAAGGAAGCACCAGTTGCAAATATAGCAATAGAATTTGCAGAAAAAGGACAGTTCAGCATAGTAAATACACAAACAAAGCAAGTAATAACAACTAATACTGCTGATGTAATAAAGTCAACAATAGCAGTAATGAGTTCAATAAAACCACTAAGCGAAAATAATAACCAAGTGTAGATGTTGGAGGTTTCGACCTCCCCTACATTAAATAATAAAAGAAAAGAGGTAAAGAAAAATGAGTGAAAAAGAAGAAAAACAAGCAAGATACATAGAGAAACTAACACAAGCACAAATCAAACTAATAGAAGAAAATGAACAACTAAAAGAAAGAATTAAACAGTTAGAAAATCTTAATAAAGAAAATAAATAAAAGAAAGGTGGAAAGAAAAATGACAAGTAACAGTCGAGAAAACAGAGAATTAAAAAATAAAGTTGAGGAGGAAAACAAAATGAAATCACAAAATAAAGCAGTTGACCAACAAGAAATAAATGAAGTGCTGAAAATATATGAAAAGTTTGGATATCCAGTAAGTGAATTAAGTGAAGATGAGTTAGAAATAATATCACTTAGGAATTATAAAATGAAGGCAGAAAAAGAAAAAATGGACATACAGTTCAATACAATACAAGATATACTTATACTTACTGGAAATGATAAAATGTATGGATTACAGAGAATTAGTGAAACAGAATGTGATATATACACTAATGAACCTCTATTCCCATACCCATTCTTGTCAGGGAAAATAGAAGAAATACGAAAATTTCTTGAAAAAATAATAAACCCTAATAAATAAAATCATAAAATCTTAAAGGGCAAAATCATAAAAAAGATAAAAAATAATCAAAAATGACTAGTCAAGAACAAAAGTTTGATATATAATAATTATAGGAAAAGTAGATACACCAACACTTTGAGAAGATTAAGAAAAAGGTTTTGCCCTCTGGAAAGGAGGAAAAAGAAGAAATGAATGGAGTAATAAAAGTTGAAAGGAATGTTTCGAT
>CANQHC010000052.1 GCA_947623595.1 uncultured Clostridia bacterium
ATTCATAATTTCTCCTTTCTTTTATTTGTAAAGAACTGACTTAAAAAGTATACTACATTTTTTGAAATTTGTCTATATGACTATCTTTTTGTGTTTCTGTTTCACATTTTAATAGATTTTAAAAGTTAAATCTTTCTTTTTTTTTGTAAAAATGTTATTATTAGATAAAGGTAGATAAACTGGGGTGGTATCATGCTTATTTATATCATGCATAAAGATAGAATATTTACATTTAGATTGCCCAAGACTGTATCTGGAAATTATGTACTTTTTGATTGCGATGATAAAGGAGTAAAAAGAAGTCTTGTTAATATTTATGCCTATAATGATAGTCAATGGTTTATGAAATCTAATGAAGATATTCAGATTTATTATAACGGTAAATATGCAGGAAATATTGAGTTAAAAGAGTATAATTTCTATCAATTAAATGTCTATAAGACAGAAAATCTTTTATTATATGTAATGCCAGCTTATGAAACGAATTATATTTCTAAAACACTTACAGCTGATAAATGTAAGTTGGAAGTTGGAAGACAGGGCTGCGATATTATTTATGGATTTTCAGGTATAGAAGATAAGCAAGTAGAATTATCTTATCAAGATGGTTATTGGTATTATAGAAATTTAGATGCACGAGTTCCTGTTTATGTAAATAAAGCAAATAAAATGGAAGCTAAGCTTTCTAATTTAGATACCATATTTATTATGGGATTAAAAATACTTATATGTAATAAAACCTTATTTATAAAAGCTCCGGGAAATAATGTATATTTTTTTAATGATAAATTGGCCGACGAGTTCGCTACTCTTGCTGTTAGAGATAGGGAGATTAATAATGAAGTTTATAAAGATTTTTATGAAACAGATCAGTATTTTAATAAATCACCAATTTTTAGAAAAAAGATTAATACTTTAAAGTTAACTATTACCAGTCCTAATGATAAAGAGCTTGGTGAACAAGGGTCATTATTAATGCAGGTAGTTCCAACTGCGCTTATGAGTTTGACATCTTTATTGCAGGCATATTATTCTATTAAAAATTATCAAAATGGTACCATTGATAAGGAATCTATTGTGACGACTCTTGTAATGTGTGTAGGCATGTTGTTTATTTCTATAGTTTGGCCATTTGTTGAAAGACTAGCCTCAAGAATTAGAAGTTTTATAAATGAAAGAAAAAGGGTTCATGTTTATACAAAATATTTAAAAAAGAAAAAGAGCGTTTTAGAAACTGCTAAAAATGAACAAAAGATGGCTTTAGAGTTTAACAATATATCATTAGAAGAGTGTGCAACAGGTATTCAAAATAGATTCTCTTCTTTGTTTTCTAGTGGAATTAATCATGATAATTTTTTAAATATTCGTTTAGGAAAAGGAAGGGTTTTACTTGATTGTGTAATTGATTATCAAAAACCTGATTTTGTACAATCAAAAGATAAACTTCTTAATGATATTGATAGACTTTTAGAAAAATATAAGTATATTGATGATGTACCGTTTAGTTTTTCACTTAGTAAAGAAAAAAGCTTAGCTTTTATTAATAGTTCTAGAAATTTTACAGCTTATATGAATGCTATTTTATTACAACTTATTACTTTTCACGACTATGCAACTTTGAAATTGGTTATTTTAACGTCTGATACAAGTTCTAATTTAATGGGATTAAGAAATTTAAGTCATTGTTGGGATGATGAAAAATCCACTCGTTTTTTTGCTACTAATTTGAATGAAGCAGAAAATATTTCTACTTACTTAGTACGTATATTTAATCAGAGAATAGTAGATAATAGAGAAGGAGATAGTGCATCAAAAAAGAATAAAATACCTTTTTATTTGATAATTTGTGATCATCTTGAAATGTATAGAAATATCAAGATTATTGAAAGTATTTTAGATAGTGATGTAAATCTTGGCTTTGGAATTATGATGTTTGGTCAAAAATTGACAGATATTCCAGATGGTTGTGCAAATTTTCTTGAATTTGATGAGAAGAAAGCTAATATTTTTAAGTCAGAAATGACTGAAAATAATATTCATACATTTATTCCTGAATTTTTGGACAATAAGATTGATTTTAATTATTGTGTAAGATTGGTTGGAAATATACCAATACAGGTTGACATCGAAAAACAAGGCAATTTACCAACTCGTTTGGGCTTTCTTGAAATGTATGGTGTAGGTAACATTGAACAGTTAAATATTTCAAGTCGTTGGAAAAATTCTAATGTAACTACAACGTTAGCTGCTCCTGTTGGTGTTGATGCTTCTGGAAATATTATTTCCTTAGATTTACATGAAAAGAAACATGGACCACATGGATTAATTGCTGGTATGACTGGTTCAGGTAAGTCGGAATTTATAATTACTTATATATTATCTTTAGCTGTTAATTATAGTCCTGATGAAGTACAGTTTGTTTTGATTGACTATAAAGGCGGAGGCTTAGCTGGAGCTTTTGAAAATAGAAAAACAAGAATAAAGCTACCTCATTTAGTAGGTACTATAACTAACTTAGACAAATCAGAAATGAATAGAACTTTAGTATCTATAAAAAGTGAACTGCAAAGAAGACAGAGGGTTTTTAATGAAGCAAAAGAAATGTTAGATACTGGTAATATGGATATCTATAAGTATCAAAAATTGCATCGTGAGGGTACGTTGAAAGAACCACTTTCCCATCTATTTATTATATGTGATGAGTTTGCCGAACTTAAAAGTCAACAGCCAGATTTTATGGATGAGCTTGTAAGTGCAGCTCGTATTGGACGTTCCTTAGGAGTTCACTTGATTCTAGCTACTCAAAAACCAAGCGGTGTTGTAGACGAACAAATTTGGTCAAACTCTAAATTTAAGGTTTGTTGCAAAGTTCAAACTGCTGACGATAGTAATGAAATGATACAAAGACCTGATGCAGCTTATTTAAAAGACTCTGGACGCTTTTATTTACAAATTGGATATGATGAGTTCTTTATACAAGGTCAATCTGGTTATTCTGGTATAGCTTATACTCCTACAGAAACTGTTATTTCTAAAACTGATAATAGTATATCCTTTGTTAGTAATATTGGTGAGGTTTATCAAAGTGCTGGAAATAAGCAAGAACAAACACAGAAGAAAAAAGAAAATTTAGGGGAAGAACTTATTAATATTTTAAAATACATAATAGATGTTGCTAATAAAGAGAACTTTAAATATCAGCAACTTTGGTTGGATAGTCTACCTAAAGTAATGTATTTGGATGACCTTCGTAAAAAATACAGTGTTGAAAGAAAACCTTTCAATATAAGAGCATTGATTGGAGAATATGATGATCCAAGGAATCAAAAGCAAGGACCAGCTGTTATTAACATAACTAATAGTGGTAATTTATTTATATCAGGTGTTGCTGGTTCTGGCAAGACGACTCTTTTGTCAACTATTATTTATTCCATTATTACAACACACAGTGTTGAAGAAGTTAATTTTTATATAGTTGATTTGGGTGCAGAAACTCTAAGAAGCTTTTCTTTAGCTCCACAAGTAGGTGAGGTTTTAACTGTTGGGGATAAAGATAGAATACTTAAGATGTTTTACTATTTGAAGAAAGAAATGGAAAAGAGAAAAAAATATTATTCTGTAAATGGTGGAAGCTTTGAAAATGATGTGAGGTTAGGAAAAAGCGCTTTTGCTAATATTATAATAGTAATAAACGGTTATGATGTATTTAGAGAGCAATTTGAAGATTTTAATGATAGTTTCTTGCCGTCTTTTACAAGGGAGTGTAGTCGATATGGAATTACAATTATTCTTACTTGTGTAGGCACAAGTATTGGGTATGTATTACAAAGTAATTTTCCTAATAAAGTTGTTTTGAAATTGGCTGATTCTTCGGATTATTCTTATCTTGTTGGTAGTGAGAGTGGTATGATACCAAATGATAATCCTGGTCGTGGTATGATTCCTACTGGTGATGGTGTTTATGAGTTCCAAACATCTTTAATATTTGATTATGACAATTTAAGCAATAACTTATCTTTTGTGATTGGAGAATTGTGTAAGATGATGAAAAATAAGGCTCCTAAGGTTCCAGAGATTCCAAATCATGTTACCATATCATCATTTAAAAATGAAAGTATTTCGCTATCTTCAATACCAATTGGCTATGAAGTAATGAGTGCTTGTCCGTATTTTTATGATTTTGATAAGTTAATTAATATAGTTACTTATGGCAAAGATGCGAGTATAAAGAGTTTTGTGCCTGCATTAATTACTTTATTGTCTTATTTGAATAATGTGAAAAATATTTGTTTGTCTGCATATGATGATTTAATTATTGATAATGATAATGTAAAATTTTATGATGCTAATTTTAAATCTGTTTTGATGGCTTTGTACAAGAACATTGAAAAAGTTGTAAATGATGCTGAGAATAAAAATAAGTATGTTATAACAATATTTGGCTATAGTAAATTACAAAACCATATGAAAAAATTAAGAGGTGAAAAAGTAGATAACGATATTGATGATGCTGAAGATACAAAATCAGATGAGACTGTTGAAACAGCTAGTTCTGATGAAACAATAATTGATTTAGATGATATTATTTTACTAGCAAAGGATAGTGATAAAATTAGATTTATTTTAGTAGATAACATGGGAATATTAAAAAGTGTTGACAATACTGAGTGGTATAGTTTGTTTGACCCAAGAAACGGTATTTTAGTTTCAGGAAATATTGATGATCAAGAGTTATTTATAACTGAATCTAGCTACTCAAATGAAACTATAATGAGGGATGATGCAATAGTAATTCATAATGGAAGTAAAGAACATATAAAGTTTGTAAACATAAAGTAAAAATACAGAAAAAGTATTGAAAAAAATTAAAAACTATGTCATACTGTTTATATAATATGAAAGGAGGGATATGATGGCTATTCCTAAAGACATAACGTTGACAAATATGGATAAAAACAGTTCATATATTGATCCAGATAGAATTGTTCAACAAAAACAGGTAATTAGGACTGATTTAAAGAATATTATTGGTGATTTGAACAATATAGAGGTTCATTATAAGAAAGTAGCAGATGACAAGGATACTAAGGAAAAGTGGTCAGATGGGATGAAGAGTTTGGTTAACAAATGTAACAAGTTTGAAAACAGGATGAAAAATGATGTTGATTCTTTAGAGTCTGCAATTAATGACGCAATTCAACAATATACTCTTTATTATCTTAGAGCTTTTGATCCTGCTGGAACTGCTATAGATGAAGTAAAAGCTGAGTAAAGAAAGGAGAATTTATATGGGAAAAAATGCTGCTGGTATAGCTCCAAAAGTGGCTCAGAATGCTCATAATGCTGTTAAGAATGATTTGGCTAGTTTGGAATCTCATATGAGTAATCTTGTTCGAGATGTTGAGGAAATGAATAAATCAATTTGGTATGGTGGCAAGATTACTAATAAATGGTATAATAGTGTTAAAAAGCATTATTGTACTGGTGATTTGAACTTAGTTGCTTTTCATAAGCAAATTAAGGGCGTTCAGGATGCTCTTGAGGGCTTCTTTAAGAAAATTAAAATGGGCGATTTGTTTGATTAGTAGGGTGTTTTATTATGAGTGAACCAATACAAATAAAGGATAATATGCCTGAGGGATTAAAAACCGCTATTAATTATTTAAATGAGAATAATATTTCATTGACTGATAAAATTGAAGTTGATTTTGGTGATGATGAAGAAGATGATGATCAATCTGACTCATTTGATGGATTTGTTTCTGATGCTGATATTGATGATATTGAAGTTGGAGAAGATGATATCAGTGAGGATAATGTTGATGTGTCTGATTTAGATTCATTGTTTTAGAGTCAATACTTTTGGAAATTGAAAGATGATGGTTGTATCATCTTTTTAATTTATATTAGATATAGTGAGTATATTAAACAAGAGCGTTTTATAATGATTCTTTTTTATAAAAATATAGATGTTTGAAATATTGAAAGAATTTTATTAAAATTTCGTATTCATTAATTTTATATATATTTAGTTTCTATTGAATATTTTGTTTATTATGCTTTAAGTTATTTTAATGATTCTAGATTTACAATAAACTTGACAATATTAGAGAAAATAGAAAAAAAATAAAATTTTGCTTGACTTATAGAAAGATATGTTATATGATTAATATATCAAAAGTACATATAATGATTTTAAGGTAATTATTTATCTTTCGATTATGTTGTGCTTTTGGGCATGTGAGTTATCTTGAAATAAAAGTAAAGGTAATTGTTGTGCTTATAGTAGATATTTGTGCGGGAATTTGAGCATTTAAAGTCACTAATGCAGTTTTATAGGAGATATCAATCTTTATCCGCGCGCGCATTCCTATGATTATGATATTTTGTATTAAATATTTTTAGGAAAAGAAAATGCATGAATATCGAATGCGAGAGATGGACTCGTTCATTGAGAAAATAAACGCGTGCTTTCTGTACTGTGCAGTTGATATCATTAGAAAGCAGAGAAAAAATGTTTTTTGGGAGAAGAGGGTGATTGACTTCTCTCTTTTTTATTTTTTAGAAATTAAAAAACATTAAAATATGTGTTATAATTAAAAGGGAAGGTATGTTTTTATGGATAAGATTTTAGTAACATTTTATGTATTATCTTTAGAGGAAGAGTTTGATGTTTTTATTCCTATTAATGTGAAATTGGCTGAAGTATTAAATACTATTCAGCAAACTATTTTAGAAATGTCAGAAGGTAATTATGTAATAAA
>CANQHC010000053.1 GCA_947623595.1 uncultured Clostridia bacterium
TTACATTTTAGTACTATACTTACACTTACACTTTCTCCTGGTTGTATTGTCCTATTTATTGCATATTCTCCATTCTTCCATCCTGTGTTCTTTCCTGCTACTAATTGCATTCCTTCTGGTATTTCGTCTATTATCTTGCTTAAATTTCCTGCCATTGTTCCTGTATTTGTTACTTTTATAACGTATTCTATCTCTACTTCTGTATTATTAATTTTCTTTCTGTCTACTTCTATTTTTGCCATCTCTCCATTTGTAACTTTTTTATTCTCTGATTTTCCATCTGCTATTGTTGTTATTTTATTTACTTTTTTGTCTACTGCAAATTTAACATATTTTATATTAAATTCTTCTTGGTTCTTATTGTTTTCTTCATATTTTCCTTTTTCTTCTGTATTTTGTCCATTGTTTGAATTTCCTGGGTTTTCAGGATCTTGAGTATTACTATTATTATTGTTGTTATTATTATTGTTGTTGTCGTTTGGTATTTTCTTTTCTTCTTCTATAATTCCTACGTTTTGTGTCTCTGCTTCTTGGTTTTGCTTTTCTACTACTTTTAACACAATTTTTACTTCTTTATAGAATAGTCCTTTTTCTGCATCATATGCTTCTATTATATTATCTTCACTTGTCTCTTTTGATAATTTATCTGTTTGATATTTATTATCTTCCACCTTTTTCCATCTGTTTTCTTTATTGATTTCATTATCTTCTATATATTCTAGTCCATCTGGTATTACATCTGTTATCTTTTGCGCATATCCACTTTCTGTTCCTTCATTGTATACTCTCATTGTGAATTCTACTATGTCTCCTATTTTTACATCTTCTTTTTCAGCTGTAATATCATATCTTATTTCTCCATTTTCTCCTATTTCTACTTTTGGCTCTCTTCCTGTTTCTGTTCCATTTATTTTGCTTATATATTTTTCTAGGTGTAAATCTATATATTCTTCAGATCTATCATTTGTCATTGTTATTTCTAGTTCTTTGTCTTTTACATTCGTGTCTAATTCATCATCTTTTGTAGTTACTACTATTTCTCCTGATTCATTAATGTTACATTCTATAACTCTTTCTGTTCCATCTAAGTCATATCCTTCTACTGCTTCTATTTCTTGTACTGTTATTTTTGCTTTTCCTTTTGTTATTAGATCTTTTAATATTATTTTTCCTTCTTCGTTTGTCTTTTCTTCTAATACATATCCATCGCCATTTTCATACTCGATTTTTAGTTTTATTTTTACACCTTCTATTGCTATGTCTTTTTCTACTCCGTCTACTTTTTTCACTGAAACACTATATCTTTCATCTTTCTTATTTGGATCTTTTTCATTGTATATATTTATGCTTACATATTTTGGTAGTGCTTGTGTTACTTGAGCTATGTCTTTTCCTTTCGTTATTTCTGCTCCTGATATTTTCTCTCCTTCTGCATCTGCCTTAAACACTATTTTACATACTATTTCGTCTTTTATTAGTTTATATCCTTCTAGTGTTTCTATTTCTTTGATTATATATTTGTATTCTCCCTCTTCTGGCATTTCTAAATTTGTTAATACTATTCTTCCTTCGTCATCTGTTACTACTTCTCTTACTTCTTTTTCTCCTGGTATTTGAATCTTCATCTTTACATTTGATAAGCTTACATTTTTATTTTCATTATCGTTCTTTTCAACTACTAGAGTATATTGTCCATCTCCTATTTCATTTCTTACCAGAATAGTGATTAGTTTTTGTTTATTATCTATTATAGTATCCACATTTAAAGAGTCTATTAATTTTATTCTTCCTGTAGTAGGATCTTTTGTTAATAATGATTTCTTTTCTTTTAAGTCGAATTTTCTTCCTGGTGGTGGTACTAGTTCTGTTATGTCTATTTGGATATTTCCTGCTCCTCTTACATCATTTATTTTAATTTCTCCATTTTCGTCTGTTACGTCTGTTTTACTTAATCCTGTTTGTCCCTCTGAGTTTGCTACATCGATTTTTAATTCTGCTCCTGGTAATACAATTTCTATATCGTCTCTATCTACTTTTCTTACTATTATATTATATGGCTCTAATCCATTATCTGCTGGTTCATTTCTCATATGGATTTCTAGATAATTTCTTGTTTGATTTTGAAGTTCTGCTGTTGTTTCTTCTGATTTTATTCTTGCTGTCTTTATATATGGATTTCCTACTTCATCTAATTCATATGTTACTTCTAGTTCTACTTCTTCTTCATTTAGTTGATATCCTTCTGGTGCTTCTACTTCTTTGATTTTATATGTATATGTTCCTGCCTCTTTTTTCTTTTCTAGCATTGCTAGTGTTGCTCCTTCATCTCCTGTTGTTACTCTATATATTTCTCCTGTCTCTTCATCTTTTATTTCATATGTTGCTTTTGCAATTGTTAATAATTCATCTTCTGCGTCTTCTTTTATTATTGCTAGTCCAAAATTATTTTCTGATATTTCATTTTTTATTGTAACTCGAACTATTCTTTCGTCTTCATCAACAGCTATATTTAAATCAGTAGCTGATTCTTCTCTTACTAACCTCAATTTTTCTCCTGAACTTGTCTTTACTTTTTCTAGTACAATTGTTCTTTCTCTATTATCTAAAACATATCCATTTGCTGCTTCTATTTCTTGTAATACTATTTTTATTCTATTTCCAGGTATTCCTTCTAATCTTATCTCTCCACTACTATCTGTTGTCTTTATTACTCTCATTGTTCTTCCATCTTCTGCTTCTACATATATACTAAATGTAACATTTTCTATGTTTAGTTTTGGATTATTAATTCCTTCTTTTATTATTTCTAGAGTTGAATATGTTTCTCCTGATCCTCCGCCTCCTGAGCCTGTTCCTTTTTCATTTTCTTTTGGCTCAGTTATTTTTGCTCTTATATATCCTCTAGTATAGTCATCAATAGCTATATTTCTTCCACTTACTTTTAAATTTTGTATTTCGCCTGCTGCATTAAATGTTACATCTAAATACCAATCTCCTACTCTTTGATATCCTTCTGGTGCTTCTGTCTCTTTTAATGTATACCTTACTATTTGGTTTCTTGGAGAATCTCCCATATAAATATAGCCTCTTCCCCATGAATTTGTTATTGTTTCTCCTAACTTCCTGTCTCCTTGGTATATTTCAAATTTTGCTCCTGGTAACTTTATTTCTTCCTCATCATAATCAACTTTTTCTATTTCTATTCCAAATGTTCTTTCATTATATACTCTTATAATTACTTGTTGTGCTTGATTATTTATAATTACTTCTAAGTCTTGTGGATCTTTTCCTCCTAAGCTAATTCTTTTTGCATATACATTTCCTGAACTTGTTACACTTTGTACTACACTTCTATCAATTTGTACATTTTTTACAATAGGATCTCTCTTATATGTATCTCCTGCACTTATTTGTTCAATTCGTATATCAATTTTTCCTTTTCCATTTAAGTTTCCTACTGTTGCTAAACCATCTCCATTTGTTGTTACATTTGCACTTATATTTGCTCCTTCTTCTTGTCTTATTTCGAAATTAAATACTGAACCTCCTACTTTAGTATATCTATCATATTTATTTATATTATCTACTATTACACTATATGTTGGTTCTGGTTTTCTAGTATTTATTATCGTTAATTCCATATACTTTCCATCAACTTTGTCTATTGTACATCTTCCACTTACAAAATCATCTGAATTTTCTACTGTTGATGCTGATGTTATATTTCCTTCTTTATCTGTTGTTATATACATTCCTATTGCTCCATTAGGATAATAACCCTGTGGTGTATTCACTTCATTTATTTCGTATAATGCTGTCCCATTTGTTACATATGTACTTACTGCACCATAACCTACTCCATTTGATTCTGTTCTTATATATGCATTTGTTTCTAAATCTGCTGCTGAACTATCCATATATTTATGTACTCTGAAACCTACATTACTTAATCCTATAGAATGATCTTCTTCATCTACTTTATTAATTGCCATAAGTATTTCTGCTGGTTCATTTTCTATTATTACTGTTATTGTTCTTTCATTATTATCTATTGTAACGTTGAAGTCATCATTTGCTTCTCTCGTCGTATCATTACTTCTTGACGTTACACTTCTTCCAATATTATTAACTGCAGCACTTGGATCACTACTTGATTTACTTATTAATCGAATATTTCTTGCAGTAGCATCTCTTTCAATTTCTAGTGTATAAATCTTATCATTTATAATATGATGCAATGGTGCTCCTATTTGTTTTATTACAATTTCTTGACTACCATCAATTCTTATATCTTTGAATTCTATAGTATTCAAATCATCTGGATCTTGTCCTAAATATCTATTTTGGTTATATTGCATACTTCCAGATTTCATTATTTTTGTATTAAATGTTGAACCTTCTAATTGTAATCTATTATTATATTTATTTTGGTTTACTATTTTTAAAGTATAACCTTCTACATTATTATTATATCTTGATAAGTTGCCTCCCATGTTATCATTATCTTTTTGATCTTGTAATTTAACTTGTACAATTTGATTATTTATTATATTAGCTTCTATTACATCACTACTTTCTATTTTTAATACACCTTCATCATTTTTTACTACGACTTTTCTTTCACTTGTATCTAAAATATATCCTACTGGTGCTTGTACTTCTTTAAATGTTATTGTTACTTTTTCATTTTCTTTAAAATATATGCTATTAAAAACATTTTCTATATTTTCTGCTTCTACTATTTGTCTTATTGTTGTTCCATCTTGATATTCTACTTTTACTTCATATTTTGCTCCTTGTAGTTCTTCATCTGTTGAAGAGTCTACTTTAGTTGTTTCTATTGTTCCTATAACATCTTTATTTAGTCCTTCTCCTATAGCATTGTTTTGTATTATCATATGAACATCTAGTTGGAATTTTGTATCTGTTTCATATTCGTCACATCTTTTATATTGAATATATTTATATCCTCTAGCTACTACTATTTGAGATGTTTTCATTTCTCCTTCAAATTCTTCATATGATATTATTAATTTAATAGGTGCTGATGGTATATCATATCCTGTTGCTGTCTTTACTTCTGTTATTGAAAATTCATAAGTTCCCTCTCCTGGTACTTCAAAATCTTTTAATTCTGCATATCCGTTTTCATCTGTTTCTAGTTCGAAAGTTCTGTTAGTTTCTTTTTCTACTAAAGCAAATTTTACATTTCCTAATTTATTCCCTAACATATCTAGTTTGTCTATAAAGAAACTAATATATGCTTTAGCGCCTTCATGTTCAACTTTTTTCTCGTTCTTTTCTACAATTGTAATATTTCCGTTTTCATCTGTTTTTACATATACATTTTCGCTTGTACTATTTTTATCAACTACCATTAAGTTTGTCTTTTCATCTTTTACTAATGTAACATTTTTAGGTGTATTATCTAATATGTATCCATCTATACTTTTTAACTCTTGTATTGTTAATTCAACTCTATCTGATTTTATTATGTCTATGTTCAATTCTCCAAAACTATCAGTTGCTTTTTTTGTTGTTTTTATCATTTCACTTGTTTGTTGTTTTACCTTATATATTACTCCTGGTAGCTTTTTCTTTTCGTCATTTTTGTCTTGTTTTACAATTTTTATTTGTTGTTTTTCATAATTTTTCTTAACTTGTACTGATATTTTTATATGTGCATCTGAGTATACCTTTTGTTCATCTTCTTCTGTATCTGTTTTTACTTCTGATGTTTGAGATGTTATTTCTCTTATGCCTATTATTTTTCCATTTCTATCAAATGTTATAGCAACTTTTATTTCTTCTAGTCCATATATGTTGTTTTCTTCTGGTATTAAGCTATAAATGAAATCTCCTTCTCCTAGGAATAATATATTTCCAAATGTAAGATTTCCATCTTCATTTGTTTGTCCTTCTAATGTTGATACTCCATATTGGTCTTTTAATGTAAATTTTAGTCCTTCAATAAATGTATCGTCTCCTTCCAATACATCTATTATTACTCTATTTTCGTCTTCTTTTCTTTCATTTGTTACTTGTACTTTTACTAAATTATCTTGTATTTCTCCTGCTATGTCTTCACTTGTTTTTTCACTTACTACTTCAATGTCTCCATTTTCATTTCTGTTTATTGTTAAGTAAGTTACTTTATCACTTTTTTTGTAACCTGGAGCACCATTTGTTTGTGTTATTTTTATTCTTGTTTCTCCTATTGTTCCTAGGTTTGGTATTTCTATATTTCCGTTTTCATCTGTTTGTTGTTCTAATACTATTTGTTCTCCACTATCTGCTTCTATTTCTATTTTGTATGTTGCACCTTTTACTTTTGTTGTTTCATCTTGTATATCTACTGCTTCTACTTGTAGTTTATATCCTTCAACTTCTTGTTTATTATCTTTTATTTTTAATGATATTTTTTCTTTTTCGAAGTCTGTTACTACAACATCTGCATTTGTACTATCAACTGCTGTTACATCACCTTTATCATCATATGTAACATTTAGCTGTGATGTACTAATTGGGTCATATCCTACGGGGGCTTTTGTTTCTTCTATATTATATTGATGGATTCCTCCTCTTTTTGCTAGTATGCTTGTTTGTGCTTTACCTTCTTCGTCTGTTGTTACTTCTGACTCATCTACTTTTATTACTGCATTTCCTAATTTAATGTTTTCATTTGATTT
>CANQHC010000054.1 GCA_947623595.1 uncultured Clostridia bacterium
TCCTTGATTTACAGGAATTTTCTCTTAAACTAGTAAATTCAGTTAAAAGTGGAATTTACTTTTATATCTAACCTTTTCGCATAAAAAGTTAAATTTAAAAGTAAATTCCAGTTAATCACTCTTAGTAATTATTGTGTTTCTTTTGCAAAAATGGATGAAATTTTTGCAAATTTCATCCATTTTTATGCCATACTGGGTGTAATTTTACGTGCTAAAATCCAGTATTTTCCCGCACAGGGCTACTTTACATAAAGTACGACACGAAAGCCAACACTGAAATTGAAATGCGCCAATCCATTGCTACCGTGAGCACGAACAACAGGGATGGTTGCACCATCATAATCGAAGCAACCACCACGCGGAACAACGAACATTTGGTCATTGTTTATGTTATGCCCTGTCGTCCATTCCCACATATTTCCTGCCATATCATATATATTATATTTTTTGAAATCATCACTTGAACCTGTTGCTAATTCAGTATATATATATTTATTATTTCCGTTCTTGCTTACTATAATCTACGTTATCAGTTCTATATTTCGTTGCAATGGTGTATGTTCCATTATTATTTACATGTCTTGCCCAAAGTGTTCCAAGTTTCGGTGTAAATGTTCTGTTATTGAAGTAATTTCCATAGTCTGTTGAATTTATACTAGTACCTGTTCCCACATCAAATATATTGCTACATATATGGTTCCATGCTTGTGAATCTACTAAATAACTTCCTACGCTGTTACTACCTTTATACATATTCTCTGCTATCATTTTAGCATTTGGTTGTGTTATATAATTCCATGCTTGTACTCCTTGCTTACTTACTGGTTTAAGATTTTTTATACTATCTGTGTCTGCTACACTTCCTCTCCCATAAGTTGTTGTATCACTTGTCCATTGTACAGTAAATGCTTGATTTTGTGTGTCTACATAGTTGTTTTCTGTTCCTTTATCTTTAATATGGAAACTGGCATCTTCTGGAATACCTGCTTCATATCTTGCTATATAAAAGCCTCCATACTTTCCTATACTAGTCTTCCCATCTTCAATCTGCTTTGTTGCCCATGTTCCTGTTGGAAGACTATTTGAGTATACGCTATCTAATTTTTCCTTATCTTCCTCTGTATAATCATCTCTCCAATCTTTTCCTTCTGTCCCGCCATTTGTTTTATATTGCCCATTGCAAGACCACTCCTTATCTATTACATCATCTTTTGCTTCATCATATTGTGTAGTTGTACATGGTATCCACACAAATTCATTTCCTTGTTCGTCTTGTATTACTAATCCATCATCTATATATTGCTCTGATGATTTTGTTGATACCTTAAATCCTTCTGGTATCATTGCATGTTCCCCTTGTGCATCTGTATAGTTATATGTTATTTCTCCCTCTTTTTTTGTTTCTGTTTTTGCTGTTACTATCTCTCCTGCTCTTACTATACTATCATCGCTTACTCCTTGATTGTCAAGTGCCGTTGCTAGCTTATCTACCTTGTCTGCCTCATCTCTTGCTGCATCTGTATAATTTTCTACTGCTTTTGTTGCAAATCCTATTAAATCTGTTCCTATTACATTATTTATCGTTACTGCTGTTAATATGATTAAAATTATTATTGTGATAATTAATGCTATTAATGTAATACCTTTATTTTTTTTCATAAGTTTTTCTCTCCTTTTTCCTTTATTTTTTATATAACAAAAAAACACACAAAACCTATACCAAAATCAAGTATAAGTCCTGTGTGTCCTTATATTATCCTTTTCTTTTAATATACTATCTGTGTGTGTGTGTGTGTGTGTGTGTGTGTAGAGCCTCTAGCATTACAGCGTTTGCCATCTTTTGTTTCCCTCCGTTTTTTTCTTTTGCTTAACTTAAATTTATTTTAGCTTATATTTTTACTTCGGTCAATAGAAGTAATTAATTTGTAACATATTCTTAATACTTTTGCAACAATTCTTCAATTGGCTGTGAATAGTAAATACTCTTGATTATTTATTCTCTTTTATTATCTTCTCTACTTCTTCTTTACCTAGCTCTGCTACTTTTGCTATATCTTCGATATTCATTTTCATTTTATATAGGTTAATTATAAATTGTTTTTGGTTTTCTTCTTTTGCCCTCTTGATATCTTCATTCTCACTCATTTCCTTTTCCCCCATTCTTTCCGGATTTTTTATGAATAATGACCATAGCATCGCTTTATCCTTTTTATCTATCTCGTTATTTTTTAACTGTTTCGTTAATTTTTCTAACTCAATTGGTACCATAAACATCTGTCAATATCTTTTTACTATAGTCTTCTTCCCTTATCTGCCATTTCGTATGATACTTATCTACTCCTTTTAAATTATCTAACTCGAAATCTGCTATTAATATCACTATCGTTTTATTTAGTTTGTTATAATTTTCTCCTTCTCTTATTTGTGAATAATATAACTTACTCCGATGTAATCATTTGTTGGATTCATTACTTCATTGTTTGCCATAAGCATTCTTCCCTTCTTTTTAAATTTTGTTTTTTTGATTTTTCTTTGGGAGAGTTCCCAATAGAACTTTTTTGTCTTTCCTAAGCTGTGAAAAATATAAATAAATAATTTAAATATAAAAAATAAATAGATAGATAGTTTTGATTTAAGATTTTTTCAAAACTTCTATCTGTTTTATATAACACTAAATAGTTTTTGTCAAGGTAATTTTTAGATTATATGTTTAGTCCCTGCTTAATAATACCTCATTAAAAATTCATAGTTACCATTTAAAAAATAACGACCTATGAAATATACAGTACAACACGAAAGCCATCCTCGACTTTGCAGACCGTGAATTCATCAAGACCGTCCGCACGAACCACAGCTTTCGTTATACCATCATCAACGAAGCAGCCACCGCGCAGAACAATGTACATCTTATCATCGTTTATATTATGTCCAGTCGTCAATTCCCACATATTTCCTGCCATATCATATATATTATATTTTTTGAAATCTTCACTTGCTCCTGTTGATAATTCAGTATATTCATATGTTTTATCTTTCTGCTCACTATACTTTACTCCATTAGTCGCGTAATTCGTTGCAATAGTCCATATTCCATTAGTCTCTGCGTGCCTTGCCCAAAGTGTTCCAGGTTTCGTTATAAACTCTCTGTTAGTGAAGTAGTTTCCGTAGTTTGTTGAATCTATATTTTGACCTTCTCCAACATTAAATATGTTGCCACAAATATGATTCCACGCTTGTGAATCTACTAAATAACTTTTTACTCCTACTGCATTTCCTGCACTATCTTTTCCTTCTTTATACATATTCTCTGCTACCATTTTAGCATTTGGTTGTGTTATATAGTTCCATGCTTGTATTCCTTGTTTACTTACTGGTTTAAGCTTTTTTATACTGCCTGTATCTGCTACAGCTCCTCTTCCATTAATATCTGTTTCACTTGTCCATCGTATGGTAGGTGTTTCATTTTGTGTATTTACATAGTTATTTTCTGTTTTTGAAATATGAAAATCGGCTTCTTCTGGAATCCCTGCTTCATATCTTGCTATATAAAAGCCTCCATATGTTCCTATACTAGTACTTCCAACTGTTGTTTGATTTGTTACCCAAGTATCTGTTGGAAGTTTATTTTCATCTGTATATATTGCGTCTAATTTTGTCCTATCAGACGGTGTATAATCATCTCTCCATTCTTTTCCGTCTTTTCCACCGTTTGTATTGTACTGACCACTTCTTATCCAATTCTTATCTATTACATCATCTTTTGCATCCTCATACTGTGTAGTTGTGCATGGTATCCATACAAATTCATTTCCATCGCTATCTTGTATTACTAATCCGCCATCTATATATTGTTCGTCTTGTTTTGTTGATACTTTAAAGCCTTGAGGTATTGTTGCTGTTTTTCCTTTTGCATCTGTATAATTATCTTTCTCTGTCTTTGTAACTGTTTCTCCTGCTCTTACGGCGCTATCTTCTCCTACACCTTGATTCTCAAGTGTTCCTACTAGCTTATCTACTTTATCTGACTCGTCTCTTGCTACATCTGTATAGTTTTCTACTGCCTTTGTTGCAAATCCTATTAAGTCTGTTCCTATTACATTATTTATTGTTACTGCTGTTAAGATTATCAAAATTATTATTGTGATAATCAATGCTATTAATGTAATACCTTCGTTTTTCTTCATAAGTTTTTTCTCCTTTACTTTAATTTTTATATAACAAAAAACACACAAAACTCATACTAAAACTAAGTATAAGTCCTGTGTGTCCTTATATTATCTCTTTCTTCTAATATACTATCTGTGTGTGTGTGTGTGTGTGTGTAGAGCCTCTAGGCTTCTAGCGTTTGCCATCTTTTGTTTTCCTCCGTTTTTTATTCTTTTGTTTAACTTAAATTTATTGTAGCTTATTTTTTTAGTTCGGTCAATAGAAGTAATTAATTTGTAATATATTCTTAATACTTTTGTAACAATTTTTCTGTAAATTGTAACTATATAACTAAAAATTTAAAAATAATCGGAGAAGGCTTTATTTAAGACTACTCTATTACTCACATACAAGTGCTACACGAAAGCTATGGTTCTCCCAAGAAGTTCCCCAATCACCATGACATGCAAATAGCCCAGCACCATAATTATCTCCTTCACGACCACCTCGTAAGAAAAATGGAGCATTTGTATAACTATAAATGCTATAATCCATATTCCATGATGAGAATGCATTAGATCCACTTGAAATTTCTAATATTGCATCTCCATAGCCATACGAACTAGATTTTTTGTTTTTATATGCTGCAAAGTTATTCAAGTATGTACAAGTTGCTGAATCAAATGGATATATTGTAATATACTTTGTGCTATTATTTTTATATGCATTTTCGTCATTATTAGTAATCGAGAATAATTCACCGCCATTTTCTTCTATAAAATTATCTCCATTAGCAATATATGCTGCTGTTCTTTCCCAAATACATCCATTTAAATCATATACTCCAGTTATATTTTCTGTACTACTTCCTTTTAAACCAATTTCTGTATAATATGCATTCATAGCTGATATATCAGTAGTAGCATCACCTGATGTTCCATCTTTATAAATTCCTGTTATTGATACCAATCTTTCAGTTGCTTGATCTACTGGGCTTTTAATCCAATAGTTATTCATATTTGCTTCTTCTCCATCTCTTCCGTATTGACTATATGCTAAATAAACTACTGCTCCCCACTCACTATTTTTCATTAAATGGCTATCTGTTTTGCTTGCATTTAATCCATAAAAATTATTCGCCTCTGCTACTTCCTTTGATAATATATACTCATCTCCAGCTCCTATCAAATCATATGCATACATTAATGGTTTAAATACTGGATAAGATAATTTTTCTTTCATATAGTTTGCTTCTGATATTTCTTGTCCTAATGCGTTTTTAAATATTTTATCATGACGATAACTTGAATAATAATGATCTGAATATACAACTATATCTGAGGTATTTGACACCTCTGGACTCAACACTCCATTTGTATCTGTTATCTTATTTCTCTGCATACCTGCTGGAAATTTTGCTACCCAAAATCCTGGTAATTCTTCATCCCATTCTCCATTACCAAATTTGACTACATTACCTTCTGAATCTTTTACTTCATATCCTGGTGCATCTCCATCTCTAAATACAGGATGTACTACATAGTTTGTATATCCTCCTCCTTCTTTTACATCTGCATCTATTTCTCTTTTTGCTGTTTGTCTATTTCCTTCTTTATCATAATAATAATCACTGGTTCCATTTAAAAATACTACATCTATTTCTCCTGTCTCTGCCGTACCATATCCGCTTAATATCTTATATGCATATCTTGGTATCCATACAAACATTGAACCTAAATCATTTTCTGCAACTTTTGTCCCTGCTGTTGCTGTTTCTCCTTTATATTTACCATCACTTAGCATTACATTTGCCCATTTTTTATCTTCTGTTGTATAATTATACCATTCTGGATCATCTTTTGTACATATTACCCATGTCTTATTTTCATTATCATATTTTATTGGTATCATTCCATCACTTAATTCTGGTGGATTTGCTTTTTCTTCTCCGTAAATGTTTAATAATTCATTTATTTTATCTGCCTCATCTTTTGCTACGTCTGTATAGTTTTCTACTGCCTTTGTTGCAAATCCTATTAAGTCTGTTCCTATTACATTATTTATTGTTACTGCTGTTAATATGATTAAAATTATTATTGTGATAATTAATGCTATTAATGTAATACCTTCATTTTTCTTCATAAGTTTTCCTCTCTTTCGCTTATTTTTATATAACAAAAAAACACACCAAACCTACACTAAAAAGTATAAGTCCTGTGTGTCCTTATATTATCTCTTTCTTTTAATATACTATCTGTGTGTGTGTGTGTGTGTGTGTGTGTGTAGAGCCTCTAGTGTTACAGCGTTTGCCATCTTTTGTTTCCCTCCGTTT
>CANQHC010000055.1 GCA_947623595.1 uncultured Clostridia bacterium
CAGAACAAGATGTTCCAACTACTGAATATGCTTTTACAGTTAACACAAATAATGTTATAAATAATGTTAATGTTTTTTCTAGTACTTCATTAGAATTATCTGCAGCAGCAAAAGAAAATAAATCACTAACATTAAAAATTTTTGATGCAAATGGTGCAAATCCTATAAAATATGCAGTAACATTAACTAAGGGTCTAAAAACAGTTACTCTTGGAACAATAACTACTCCTACTGCACCACAATATGGAATATCATCAGTTAATGATGTATTAGATGGAGTATTATCTTTTGAACTATATGATACAGTTAATGGAAAAGAAGTACTAGTTGGAAAACAATCAGTAGTAAAAAATGTTGTAGAGCCTAAATTAGTACATGTAAGTGCAACACGTAGAGATACTGATAAAGCTACATTTACAGGTTTAAGATTTGGAGAAAGTGATATACAAACAGTTTATTATTGTGCTGTTCCAATGGACGTATCTAATGCTCCTACATGGAATAAAACTGCAAAAACTTTCGGTAATGCTGGTAGCTTTAAACCAGCAACAAAGAAAATAAATATGGCAGGAAAAGATTCTTTTGAAGAAACAATTACAGGTCTAGAAATAAATAAAGCATATAAAGTATACTATGTACTAGAAAATTCATATGGTAGCCAAAGTCTTGCAGTTGCAAGCGTAAATCTATCTAAAGCTGTAATTCTTGAAAAAGCTGGTAAAATCGATGCAGCACAACTTGAATTCGATAAAGATAATCAAAAATTCACATGGAAAGATGCAGGTTATGCTGGACATGATTATGATTATTATACTATAACATTATACAAAGATGGCAAAATATTAGATGAACAAACAAAACTTTTTTATGATTCTCAAAGCCATGAGTATACATTGCCATCTGAACTTGAAGCAGGAACATATTACATTGAAGTAGTAACTGTAGGAAGCATAACAGGAGCTAATAATGACGAATTAAATTCAGATGCAGTTAAATCAAAAACAGTAACAGTTAAAGATATAGCTAAAGTAAGTAATTTAAAGCTTAATACAAATCTAACTAACGGTTATCCAGAATTATCATGGACAGAAAATGATACAAATTGTGCTGGATATATAGTAAATTTGTATAGACAAGATGTTGCAACAGGTGTATATACAAAGCAGGCAGCAAGAACCTATACTTCAGTAACAAATAATGTTAAAAAATCAATATATTTTAACACAGAAAGTAATGCAGGAGATAACGCTTGGAATAATGCTACTAACGATTCATATAGAATAGATCGTAACTATGAGTATTTAGCAGAAGTAATAGCTACACCAAAAGCCGATATTAAGGCAGATGAATATACTATATATGTAAATTCACAACCAGAAACATATAATTTATGTGCACCATACAGAGAAGCTACAGTTACAAGTGCTACAGATGAAGCTGTTACACTAACATTAAACTTGAATGATAGTGCCACAAAAATCTTTCCATATTATTCAAGTACATATGCCTACAAAAAGACTGCAGAGGATTATTCATATGCAGTAAGAGTATATGAAGGTACTAGTGTTGCTACTGGTAAAGATATGGGAACTAAAGATGTTACAGTAAGCTATACTTACAATACTGATGGAACAGTAAAAGATACATTATTTACAGTAAATGGATTAAAAGCAAATACTGATTATGCATTTAAACTAATCTCAAAATGTGATGGATTTGAAGGATGGAGTAAAGAAATTACAGGTATCCATACAATGCCAAGAATTGAAAACTTAGTAAAAGGTTCACTAGATCAAGCGAAAGAAGCTAACTCTAAGAAATTTTATGTAGCAAATACTGGAGTACGTAATCCTGCAATATTATATATTGATGGAAACGTATATAAAGCTAGCACAAGTTGGGCTCAAGCACTACAAAATGAATTTGGATATTTAGCTCAATTCCTTTATACTTTAAGTGTAGGAGATACTGTAACAATTAAAGGCAATACAGTTGATTTAATTTTAAATGCTACAGAAAATGCTGGAACAGCAATGAACTTAAATACAAATTATTTAGAAGATAAAATTGTTAACTTAGATGGTACAGGACATGAAAGAGTACTTACAGGAACAGTAATATCAGAATTACATTTAAAGAATGGATACTTTGATATAAATGCCTTAAACTTAGCTGATGCAACAGATTCTGAAAAAGACGGAAAAATAATACTAGAAGATGGCGTAAGAGTAAAAGTAGCAACTACAAATACTGACTTAACAGTTGAACCTGGTACAGCTAAAATTAATAATGTTGCAATGACAACAGAATTAGAAACAACTGTAAGAACTGAAGTATCTCCTGATGCACAAGTATTAGTAGTTGTAGCAAATGGCCAGAAATCAAATAACTTAACATTTGAAAATATCTATGATAGTGTTAATGCAGACGCAAATAAAAATGCAACAATTAAATTTGTATCAGCTGATGGAAATGCAGCAGTACAACAAGGAGCAATAACAATAAAAGGCGAAGGTGGAAAAGTTAAAGTTGAACAAGAAAACGTTTCAGTTGGAAGTAGCATTACAGTTACAGTTGAAAAAGGAGAAGTAGACATTTCTGAACCATCATTAACAGGAGCAAAAGCAGTTACATTATCAGGAAGTGAAACAAGTAAAGTAACAGCTATAGCAGCTAATGCTGTACCAAAAGTATTAAAAGGTACAACAACACCAGTTGTTATAAAACATTATAACAGTGTAGAAGAACTAAGAAAAGGTTTAGGAAACAATGCTTCTGCTGGTTATGAATTAACAGATGAAGTAGTTGCAGAAGTAAATGCTTGGTTTGATACATTCGGAATTACTGGAAAAGGAGCTAAAATAATAGCAGACACAATAAGCAATAAAGTTACAATTGAATACACAGGAACAGAGACTTTAACAGTAACTGGACTTAAATAGTATTTTATAAAAATACAAAAAAATACACGAGTTTTTATAACTCGTGTATTTTTTATCCTTTTTTAAGGTTTTATTAATAATTACCATACTTTTTGAAAATATTTATTTTTTGTTTACTTTTAAAATAACATTTCAATATGACAATTTTTATTTAAGTCCTTGTATATTTAGTGTTTCAGCTCCATTATTTGTTATAGTAACTGAACCATCAAAATCAACTTCAACTGTTGCACCTTTGTCATTTATTCCAAATGCAGATAACCATGCATTTACACTTTCTAGTACTTCAGCTGTTATTTCATATCCTGCTGAAACATTATCATTCATTCCTTCTCTTAATGCTTTTGCATCTGCATAGTTTTTAATTTCTAATGTTTTACCAACTAATACATCTGGAACTTTTGCAGCTACTAGTGCTGTTATAGTTGCATTTTTTGCTAGTGTTACTGTTTTATTTCCTACAATATTAGCATCTGAAACATCTACTTCTCCTTTTTCAACATTAACTGTTAATCCACCATTAACTGTTACATTTTCTTGAGTTACAGTTACTGTTCCACCATTTCCTACTATTGTTATACTTCCTTGTTGTGTGATAGCATTTCCATTTTCAGATACGAATTTGATGTTAACAGGTTGATCAACTTGGGCACCATTCATGCTATTATTAATGTTACTAAATTCTAAGTTATTTACTCCTTCATTGTTTGCATAAACAGTTAATGTATCAGCAGTTGTATTAACTTTAGTTTCAATGCTTGGTTTCATTGCTACACGATTTATTTCAGCGTTTACATTTCCTGCAACTATTAATGTTTTTGCAGCAGTAGTTTTGATTTTTGTATTACCTTCTAATACTATTTTTCCAGTTTTTGCTTTTACATTTACAGAAGTAATATCAAATTGTGCATTTGTTCCTTTTAAATGAAGCTCTGCTGGTTCATTTCCTGAACTTGTAACTAATTTTCTTTCATGGCTATTTCCTGTTAAAGTTACTACTTTGTCTTTAACATAAGCGCATTTTAATACATTTGATGCACTGCTTTCTTCATTGTTAGCCAAAGTTACGTTTATGTTTTCATCAGAGATTGTTACTGTATCTCCAGTTTTTAAACCGTTAAGGAATCTCCATAAATTATCAATATTGCTTCTAGATGGATTATTTGTTCCATACTTTGATAACTTATAATCACTTTTGTCAATAGCTAGGTGAACATCAGAACCATTTCTATATAGGAAGAATTTATTAGAACCTTTTTGACAATCTACAAGAGTATCTACTTTTGTTAGTCCTTCAATTCTTGGCATTGTATGGATACCAGTAATTTCATTACTCCATCCTTCAAATTCTCCAGAAGTAGTTACTAATTTAAATGAATATGCTGTATTTGCTTCTAAACCTTCTACTTTAAAGCGTATTGCATCAGTTTCATCTACTTTATTATCTCCATTTGTATCTTCATGTAATACAGTTACTGGTCTAACTCCAATATAATCAGTTCCGTTTTTATATACTCTTACTGAATATGTGTAGTCAGCTTCTGTTTTTCCGTAAGCATATTTATCTCCATAATATGGATCAGATGTCGCACTTGTATCTAATTGAATTTTTACTGAACTATCAGTTGTACTAACAAGTGTAGCTGTTCTATATGGTGAATAGAAATTATATGTTTCTGGTTGAGAATTTACATAGAAAACTACTCCATCAGTTTCTTCTGTATCATTCATTACATTATTATCAGCCTTAGCTGTTACTTCTAATTTATATAGAGAATTACATCTTAGTTTAATATTAGTATTTCCTGTCCAATCACTGTTATTTCCAATAGATTGACCATCTTTAAATACTATTGACTTATTTGCTTTATCGGTTGTACTTGCATTAATTTTCTTAGTATTAACTACACCAGTTCCGTCTTGGTTTTCTCTATAAAATTCTAATTGATATCCACCACAATTTGTATCATTTTCTGTCCATGATAATTTTGGATATCCTGTTGCTTCATCTACTGAATATTTGATATTACTTACTGGTGCTACAGCTTTTACTGTTACTGTGCCTGAAACAGTTGCTTCTGAATTAAGTGTTGGTGTTGCTGCATTTAATGGATTACCTTTTTTAACTACTTTAATGTAATATTCTCCTTCTTCTATATTTGAATTATAAGTATTTAATGAAAATTTTGCTGTACTATCAGTAACGTTAATTTCTTGTTCATAAACAATATTTCCATTTTTATATAATGTTACAATATAATTTCCATTTCCTTCCCAACTAAAATTGTCAGTTAGACTTTTTGGTAATGTAATATTTGTTATAGCTTCTACTTTGTTTGTTACTTTGTCTTTAGATAAATCTATTCTTGCACTCTTATCCCAGCTATATGCTTCAGCTGATTGGCTACCCCATTTATTTTCTAGTACATAATAGAAACAATATGCTTTATCTCTTTCTAATCCATTAATTACTGAATTTATAGATTCTTTTCCAGTCATATCAAATTGTTTTGTTACTGTGCTGTAGCTATCTGAACTACCTATATATTCAAAAGATTTTTTAGTTGGATCCCAGAAAGGTCTTTTTTCCTTATCTGATGGAACAGCGCAATAATAAACTGTTTTAATATCACTTTCACCATATCTTGTTCCAGCAAAAGTAGCAGTATCTGTATCAACACGAACTGTGCTTACTTCTGCTAATGCAGGAGCTACGGTGTTCTTTGTTACTTGTTGTTCAGCTAATAATGTTTCAGTTGTTTTGCCATTGCTTGTAACTACTTTATATAATTTGAAGTATAATGTTCCATCTGGTATATTATAAGTTGTATTATTTCCTGTTCCAGTGTCAATATTAAAAGTTGTTGCAGTACCATTTTTAATTACTGCTTCATCAGTATCATCTAATTCTTCAGTAGTAACATTTGTGCTAAAAGATGCTGGCTTAGCTCCATTTTCATCAAACACATCTAATCTTAATGTTTCTCCACTTGCTAATGTTACTTTTTTGTCTAATGTTATTGTTGTTGCTGTTTCATTTACATTATTTATAACATTATTTTCATTAACTGTCATAGCATATTCAGCAGTTGGAACATCTTGTTCTG
>CANQHC010000056.1 GCA_947623595.1 uncultured Clostridia bacterium
ATTTATTAACACTATTTAATATACTGGCTCTTTCTGATGGATAATAGGAGATTATCCATCAGAAATGGAAATTTATTAAAAAATTTATACTATATAGAGGTTTTAACATAAACTTATGAGGAATAATGATATTCATGTACTGAATTGGAATAAATTTTTACAAAGTATAAAAAAAAGCACTAAACATAGTAATGTGAAAAATACTTCAAATACAATTGTAAATAAAGGAATTCTATTCGAAGATTTAATAGAACAACTTTTAGTTGTAATGTTTCCAAACGAAGTGTGGCGTAGAACAACTAAGTCCTATGATGGAAAAAGAGATTTTGTATATCCAGCCGAAAAAAATTTACCCGATCAGAAATGGGCAGAATGTAAAAATTATAATAGTAATGTTTCACTCAATATAATTGCCCCGACTTTAGTAATGGGAACAATAGAGAATATAAACACACTTTTTTTCTTTTCATATAGTTCATTAAATGATAATGCTGTTGAGGGAATTTTACGTTATTCTAAAAGATTTAAAAAAAGCGTTAAAATTTTTGATGGGAATATGCTTGAAAGTCTAATTTGTAAATACCATAATATTCCTAGTATAGCGAAATTTTTTCCAAATACAGATTTTATAAAAGCAATTAAAGTTTTAGACGAAAGAAAAGTACGGATTATAAAACATATAACGGATTTAAATGGTAATAGTATATCTACTCGACATTCATTTGAACTTGGTGAATCATTCTACGTTAATATTATTATTCAAAATATTACGTTAAGCAATATAGACTACTCTGTAGAATTAAGAATTTCTAAAAAAGAATGTTTAAATTGTGGAACTTTAATACAAAATGACTCTCTTCCATTTATAGGCATAAAATCGTTCTCCATTTTATGCCAAGCATTAAATCCAGGAAGCCTTACAATTAATATTAAAATAATTGACGCTAAAACAAAAAAAACATTTGAAAAAAGGCAAAGGATAAAAATAATAGAGGAGCAATATTTATTTTGGGCTGGTACAAAGGCGCTAAACGTTTTAAGTAATTGTCAAGACCATCTGAATAATTATATTACTAAACCGCTTCTTGTTGTAGCAGAAACAGGTATGGGGAAAAGTACGTTACTTAATATCTTAGCAAATGATGAAAATGTATATCAGAAATATAAAATAATAAACATAAATTTGGATTTATCGCGCAATTGCTATATTAGAAATTTATTGTCTCAATTAGTAGATGTTCATGAAGATTATATTGTGCCAGATGAACAATTGGATGAAGATAATTTTACAGTTGCCCTAATGATTACTAATTATGCTGAAAGCGCAGAATCTATTGCTAGAATAATTATGAAATTTTATGATAATTCCAGACCATATTTATTTATTGTAGATGATATCCAAAAAATCAACAGAGCATATATTTCTTTATTCCATGAATTAGAAGCAATTTCAAAAGAAAATCATCAACCAATTTATTATTTATGTGCTTTAGATAATAGTGTATGTTCGCTAGATCAATTGTTTATTCGGTTAAATAGGGATAACAACATTCATACAAACAATTGTAATATTATCAGATTAAGAAAATTTGATAAGAACGATATTATAGTTTATTTAAAACTTAAATTCGGATTAGAGAAAATTGAAAATTATTTTTATAAGTTTGAAAAAAAAATCCGGCCACTAGATGTTCATATTTTTTGTACATGTTTAAAAAGGAATAAGATTATTTCGTATTTACCAGAATTAAAAATATATCAAATAAATAATCCGTTTAAGTTTTCAGATTCTATAAAAATGCTTTATTCTTCAGATATTCAATTATTTAATCTTTTTGATTCTTTGGAAAGTGTTGATATCCCTGAATATATATTAAAATATTTGTATATTACAGATAGATTGAAAATAGATAATCAGTATCAAGATATAATTAGTCAACTGATCTCTAATAGCATATTAAAGGAGAAGGACAGTTATATAGTTTTTTTTCATGATGAGATAAGAAAATTCGTGGGAGATAAACTTGAATTTACTGAAGAAGATTATGCTGATATATATGCTGAAAAGGATGTAGATAATCCATCGAAAGCTCTCTGCGTTTTAAATCAATTGGGAAAAATCAGAAAAGGTCATATTTTTTTACATGACTTTTTTTATTCAAATTTTGAAATTACTAAAAAAAGTAAAAGACTAGAATTATGTCGACTTATTTTTGAAAATTTAGAATTACTAGCACATTATAATCTTATTCATAGTGCTTTACATTTTGTAAAAATTAATTATTCATTATTAAATTGGGAAATTGGTCATTCATCTTTTTGGAAATTTTTAAAATATATTGCTGATTCTGCACTGGTTGATGTATGGGATACTGATGAAGATAGTGTTGAAAATATGGCTTTTTTTGTAAAAAAGTTTTTTGATCGTTCACTAAGTACATATAATTATAACAATATCTTACAGTATTATAATAAATTTGAAAAAATTTTTTATAATATCAAGAACATATGTCCCTCAAGGCGCTTTTATTGGTTAGCACATTATACAAATAGAGTTGCAATTGCACTTGATAGAGATACAATTCCGTTAACAAAAGAAACAACTACTATTTCAGATATGTATCAAAAATCTGAAATGTATTGTAAACTTGCAGATGATAACAAATATTTACAATTGCAGATTACAATTGATAATTTTTATAAACATTATATTTATAGACATAATATGGATACAAATATAATTTGTAATACATATATACAGTTGCAAAATATTAAAGGAGAAATTAATGAAGAACCCATCTTGCTCAAATATCATTTACTTCTGTTGGAATATTTGCAAGTAAAATTGAGTAATCATGAAAAAAAAGATTTTATTAAACTTAAAGATAAAGTTAAATGTGTTCGTGAACAATGCAGCTCTTCTTTCTTTACGATAAAATTATATTTAATGGAGATTTATATTCATATTGAAATTGGTAATTATTCCACAGCTCATTCAGTTTTAGTTTGTGCCTATGACTTTGTATATAAGAAAGGAATGCGTGAATATTTATATAAATTAACGTATATAGAAACTTATATATTATCTTTTCAAAATGATATAACAATGCGTTCAAAAATATATCAATCACTCATCCTGTCGATTGAACAACTGCTTGATACACGCAAGAATTCTCTAAATGACTTAAAAAGAGAAATATTTCTTGTGGTACAATTAATGCATTCCTTAAATTCTTATAAACCAGACTGGAATAAAATTTTTTCTAGTTTTCAAAATGACGATATATATATTGTCATTCCTGAACTACTTAAATATATTAATGGAAAACCTGTTGCAGAAGACAAATTATTTAGCATGCAAAGTTATTATATATTTAATGGTATCAACTTTCCGAATATTTAGTTAGATATTGCGTAATAATTCAATATTGGCATGCCTATCAACAACAATATCATCATAATTTGAACGACAATATTTCCATAAACTATTTTTTTTAAATGCTAAGAATGTATCTGTAAAATAAAGAATAGGAATTCTATAATTTCGTATATTATATGGAATAAAATTTAATAAATCAAGTTGTGTTGTATCCCTATGTGAACATGGATGCCTATACCGTGAAGTTTCTAGTAAATTTAATTTTTCAATTACAAAATCTATATATAAATTTGAATTTCCAATTGTGGAGCAATCAAAAACAAAATAATCTTTTCGGCGCAGTTTGTTTAATTTTAGAAAATAGTCACATGCTTTATTAATATAATAATGTATTTCTACAGGTATACATGGATGTTTGGACATGAAAACACCTTTCGTATCTTCTTTTAAATCACTTCCCATACCACTACCGATTGTTGAAGAACCACAATGATAAGCAAAAGCATCTGCAACACATACGGTGCAATATCCTTTGCCCCTAAGTCGTAAACATAGATCTATATCTGAATATGAATGAACAAGTTCTTCATCAAAACCATCCAACTCAAGAAACAAATCTCGTTTTATTGCTGAACAAGCTGCACAAGCTGCTAACGGATAATGGTTTGAACCAACTAGTTCAAAATCTAGTGATCTACCTGAAAAAGGATGTGGAAAATTATAATAACTAGAAGTTATTCCAAATTCTTGAAGATTATTAGTATGGATATTCAATAACTTTGCAGATGCATATCCTATATTTTTAACTTCTAACTCACGGGTTAGAATCTTGTGAAAATTTGGAGTCACACATGTATCAGCATCACAAAATATTAAATATTTTCCACTTGCATTTGCGGCACCTAAATTGATAGCACGTGGGTACATCAAATTTTCTTTTTTAGCAATTATTTTGCAATGTTTATTCATTTTGATATTTGAACTAATTTGAGATCCATCTACATTATTATCAATAACAATAATTTCACTTTCAGAAAAATCCAATACTTTATTTAAATAATTTATGCATAATGTAAACAAATTTAAATTACTGTGAAATGGAACTATTACAGAATATTTTATCATATGAATCACTCCTTTGATAACTTGCAAAGTAAATCGGAAAAAAGACTTTGCATTTTCCTTGGACTATTTTGTTTGTGGTCATAATAATATATGAGATTACAAGCAAGCTGATAAAAGATGTAACATTGATATTTAGGTATTTTTAATGCATCTTCTAATGTCAGGCGCCCTTTTGTTAAGTTTGGAATGATAAACTTCTTATATTCTGAGCGAAAAGAATTTATGCCAGACAAAAGAATCTGCGCCCAACCGTAATCAATATCACCAAATCGGGAGAACTCAAAATCAATTAAGGTAACAAAATCGGTTTTATAATTGTATATTATATTGGCAGGTTTTATATCCATATGTATCAGTGTTGGTTGTGAAAACTGACTATTATCTAATATTTTACAACATTGATGATACGCCATTACAAGTTTTTTTCCTGGATAATTATTAAATAAAATGTGTTTAAATCTTTTAGTGAATTTATCTTTTAATATAATAGAATAATTGTCAAATATAAATTTATTATGCTCTGAATAAAATGGTGAATGTATAGATGCTAACTCATTTAATCGTAATAATAGTTTATTGGATATAGATATCCATTTTTCACTAGAAATATTTTTTGGTATATTATCTAAAGACTGACCTTCAATAAAGGTTGTAATATAGTACTGAATACCATTATAATCAAATGGTGGAACAATGATTAAAGGATACAGGCATTCATTTCTTTTATTAATAAATTGTTGCAAATAGTTATTGCACTGTAAAGAATAATCATTTTCTTTCAGTACTTTCAAAAAATATTTTTTTTTATTTTGGATACAGTTAATAATATAATGGGAGTATTCCTTTCCATTTATATTTATCCAATGATATGGTTTTAGTAATATTTCATTATTTAGTGTGATAATTCCATAATCAATCAATTTCTCATTAACGATACGAGATAATTCTGCAACATTTGTTAATTCTCTTTTGTTTTTCATAATAATTCTCCCTTATATTGAATTTGCAATATGTAACTTGGTTGTTAGCGCTCTGATAGACATTACGAATTTAGCTACTAATTGTATATAACTTTTATTTCTTTAAATAAATTTCCATTTCTGATGGATAATCTCCTATTATCCATCAGAAATTATCCATCAACAAAAAAGCATATCCAAAT
>CANQHC010000057.1 GCA_947623595.1 uncultured Clostridia bacterium
GTAAATACTGGTATTCGTAGCTTTTTCTACGGCGACAAGAGAGTATTTATTTTGATAAGTTTTTTACATTTTTGCGACTATTTTACAGTTTTGAGTACATTTTCCGAGCTTTCCTGTGTTTCCCTATATATTTCTGAATGTCACATTTGGTTTTGCTTTAATTTTAAAGTGTTGTAAGTTATTTTGTATTTATACTTACGGATGCACAAAAAGAAGTATTCCATCATACAAGTAAAGTTCGTACTGTATGATTGAGATACTTCTCGTTTATTTTCATTTATTCCTTATTCTTTTCCAATTCTAATTCCAGTTTTCATTATTGCTTGCTCATCTAATATTGCTTTTCTCTTAGATCTGCTATTCTTTGCATTCTTTCGTCTTCGCTCATTGCTTCTAGTTTTTGCTTTGCTTTTTTTAATTCTTGATTATTCTCCATCTTCTTTTCGCCATTTTTGTCTTTTATTAGTACAACAGATTCGATAAATTTTGAAATAATTTCTTGCTTTCCCTTCGTTTAAAATCAAAGGCATCAAAAAAATCAACCTTTTACAGTTGATTTATCAATATTTTTGCTTTGTGCAATGATTTTACTTAATGGAGCGATTTCGAAATAAGTATGCGAAAAAATTAAATACTCTGTTTCAAACTCTCTTATATAATTCGATTTATTGTTTTTACTTTAACATAAAATTTATAAATATTCAAGTGATTTAATATAAAGAAATACAAATATTTGTTTGTTTTCTATTGTTTTATCGAAAAATATATGTTATATTAACTGTCATAGGAAATGAGAATAAGCAGATGTGGTTTGCCACTTTTAATCCACAACATCCGTTGTGAGAATGGAGGTGGTACTATGAGTGCGCCAGTTCGACGTTTAGAATATAGTCGGTGGGAAACCGACCTAGTAAAGTCTAGCCAACAACTAGTATCGAGATTTTGGAGCCAAAGCCGTGAGGTTAGGTTTAAGCGTAAATCAGAGAGGGTTCGAGCCGTAATGCGAAAGCGTGAAACTATTGAGCCTCGTTAACACGATATGCAGAAGCTGATACTATTCATAGAGGTAGCAAGCAATAACATATATTCGATATGGCAAGAATATATGGTTTCTGTCGGGGTCAGAGAGTATGGCGAGTTCCACATTGGTATTCTAAGCGTACCTGGGAGGTCTTATGAGCTCTCAATTAGAGTATATATAGCTAACTTGTGATAGTAATTAAAGAGGTGTAAGAACTGAGGCTATATAGATGGTTCATAAGAAGTCGGACTAGTTCATAGTAGCAATGAAGCAAGTAATGACTGTGGAGCGAAGGGGCTAGCATAATAATCTCATTGATAAATCTAACAACTACACTCGGGAGGTGACAATAGTTGGAAAATAGATTTAGAAATATAGAATTGCAATATAAGAAATATGGAAATGTTCAAGGATTAATGCAATATATAAACAAAGAAACTCTGATAAGACAACACAGAAAACAAATTGGAAATAAAGCAGCAGGCATTGATAAGATAACAAAATACGATTATCAAAATAATATAAATGCTAATATAGAGAAGCTACTAGGCAAGATGAAAACAATGTCATACAAACCAAAAGCAGTAAGAAGAACTTATATACCCAAAACTGGGAGCAATGAACTAAGACCACTAGGAATACCTACATATGAAGATAAAATAGTTCAAGGAGCAATGGCAGAAATATTAAGAAAAATATATGAAAATATATTCCTAGACTATTCATACGGATTTAGACCAAATAGAGATTGTCATAAGGCATTAAAAGAATTAGACAGAATAATAATGTGGGAAAACGTAAATTATATAGTAGATGCAGACATCAAGGGTTTCTTCAATAATGTTAATCATAGCTGGCTAATAAAATTCTTAGAATATACAATAAAAGATAGAACATTCATAAGATATATTTCTAGGTTTCTAAAAGCTGGAATTATGGAAGATATGCAATATTATGAAAGTGACAAAGGAACACCACAAGGAGGACTAATATCACCAATATTAGCAAATGTATATCTTCATTATGTGCTGGATTTATGGTTTGAGAAAATAATTAAAATACAATGCAAAGGGAAAGCATTTCTAATTAGATATGCGGATGACTTTGTATGTTGTTTTCAATATAAATCAGAAGCAGAGAAATTTTATAGAGCATTAAAAGAAAGAACAAGAAAATTTGGCTTAGAACTAGCAGAAGATAAAAGCAAAATTATACCTTTTGGTAGAAACACAAAGAGTAAGGAAACATTTGATTTTCTTGGATTTACACATAGAAATGGTAAAAGCAGAAAAGGATTATATAAATTAATACATCATACAAGTAGCAAGAAATCAAGAGCAAAGAAAGATAGTGTTAAACAATGGTTAAGAGAGAAAGTCTATATCTATCCAATACCATATTTAATCAAGAAATTGAATATTAAATTGGTAGGAATGTACAGATATTATGGAATAAGTGATAATGTACAATGGATGATAAAATTCAGACAATATGTAAGATATGAACTCAAGAAATGGCTTTCAAGAAGAAGTCAAAGAGGATTTATAACTTGGGAGAAATATAATAAAATACTAAAATATAATCCAATAGCAACTCCTAAAATATACCATAGCTTATGGCAATTTGAATGATTATTATGAAAAGCCGTATGCGGGAAAATCGCAAGTACGGTTTTGTGAGGAGCACAAGTTTCTTCATTAGAAGAAATGGAATGTGTTTACTCGACTAGAAGCTGTTTTATTAGAAATAATATATCTACTTTTATTTAGCTTAGTTGTCGAAACTATTATAGTATTTGCCTTGATTATACTTGTTATAATTTTAAGCAAATAGACAATAAAAAAACACATCTGTAACTTGTCCAGTTCGGTGTGTTTTTTTACATATCATTTAGGCAAACCACGTTTGTGGTTTCTCTATTTCCTATATTTATTATATAAAGTTTTTAATTTTTTGTCAATCATTTTTTTACGCTCGTCTGCACGAACTTCGCTTGTATGATGGAATACTTCTTTTAATAATAATAAATAAAAACATTATTTTTGTCTTAAAAATCTCTTTAAAAGAAATGCTAGAAAATATGGAAATGTATAAAATTTACCGTTAAACCCTATATTCTTGTAGCATAATTTAATTCCATACTGTATATCTTTATATTTTTCATTATTAATTAAATTGTTTAGAGAAATAGTTGCTCCATCATTTGCCTTTACTTCTATTGGAATTAAAGAATCCTTATCTCTAACAAAAAAATCCATTTCAATAGTTCCTTTCTCATTTTTATAAAAATATAATTGATATCCTTGTTTTACAAGCATATCTGAAACAACATTTTCATAAATTGCACCTTTATAAGTATTAAAATTTTTATTATTTCTTAAGTCTTCCTGAACCTCATCATCTAAAGAACCAATTAATAGCCCTGTATCACTAAAATATAATCTATAATTATCTGGATTGTAGTTTCCCTTAAGTGGAAGCTCTGTTTGCTCCATGCAATAGGAAATATTTATTATTCCACTATTAACTAGCCATTCTACTGTTCCAACATATTCCCTCGACCTTGCACCTTTTTCCACCTTTGATATCTGAAATTTTTTATTTTCATTTCCTAAAAATGCTGGTATTTTACGATATACATTTAATATTTTCCCTTGATCTAGTCCTCCTGCATATTTTGTAATATCTTCTTCATAGTCTAACAATATTTGCTTTTGCATCGCTAATGTTCCACTATAATTTTTTTGAGTAATAAATTTATTAACAATTGCAGGCATTCCTCCTATTATCATATATTCTTTAAAATTTTCAAACATTACATTAAGTTCTGTTTCAGATAATGGAATAACTTTAGTCATATGTTCATATAAACTTTCTATTTGCTCTTCTTTGTATCCTTTTGCCCAAAGAAATTCTTCAAAATCTAATGAATACATGTCATAGTCGATTTTGTTTCCAACACTATTTGATTCGATTTGGTTATAATTTATTCCCATGAGTGAACCTGAACAAATAACATCAAACCTTCCATCTTCGTTAAACGCTTTTAAAGAGGTTGCACAATTTATGCAATCTTGTAATTCATCAAAAAATATTAAAGTTTCACCAGGTATAAACTCAAATTCTGGATTTCTTAATGAAATATTTTTTAGAACAGTGTCTACTTCGTAACCATCATCAAATATATCTTTATATTGTTTTTGAATAACAAAATTTATTTCTACAATACTTTTATAATTTTTTTTAGCAAAATTTCTAATAGCTTCCGTTTTTCCTATTTGACGTGCACCTTTTACTATTAATGGCTTTTTATCTTTGCTATTTTTCCATTCAATTAAGTATTGATCAACTTTTCTTTTTAATCTATCCATGACATTATTCCTCCTGTAAATATTATATCACAAAATTCCTCATAAAATCAATGTGTTATGTCACATAATTCCAGACTTCTTTCGATATTTTTTCACAAAATTCAACTGTTTAATTTAAAAAAACTGAAAGCTTTAATCATATGACTAAAACTTTCAGTTCATATTATTACTTTTAATTACTATACTTAATTTCTTTTTGAATCTTATTTTTGTTTTTTCTTTTTTATTACTACATTCTTACCATCTAATATTATATGTCTAATCTCTCTGTTTCTTTCTTTTTGGTACTTTTGATATTGATATAGTAATACTAGTAAGCCAGCTGTTGCTATTGTTCCTAATGCTACTCCTAATACTTTTTGTTCTGCTCCGGTTTTGATACTCATTACTACATCAGCTTGTGATTCATTGTCATCTTTGTTGCTATCTAAGTAGTTTGCTGGGTTTGTTGTATCTGTTATTTGTACTTGGTTCCTCATTGTTCCAAAGTTATTATTTCCATTCTTCCATATTGCTACTACTTCTAAGCTTTCACTTTGTCCTGGATTTAGTTTTACTTCTGTCGTTAATGTTTCATCTTTTTGTTTCTTCCAATAATCTGGATTGCTTCCTGATACTTTGAAACCGTCTGGCAATGTTTCTTTAATGTTTGCTGTTCCTTCTATCTCCCCTGTATTTGTTACTACTACTTCATATTTTACTTCTACTTTTGAAGTTGTTACTTTTTTAGCTATAACTTCTAGTTTTATGATTTTTCCGTCATCATCTACTTTTGCTTGTTTTCCGTCTATGCTTGCTTCTGTTATTCTCTTTTCTACACTGAAGTTGAAGTTTAATTTTTGATAGTAGTAAATTACTGTGTCATTATCTTCTTTGTATAAGCCTTCCTTATTTGTTGGTGCTAACTCTTCTAAATATTTGTAGTATGGTATTTCTTTTTCTTTTGTTTCATACCTTTCTCCTACATAGCCCTGTAGCTCTTCTGCATATGTTGTTTTTAAGTCTTCTTTTCCTTCCTCATTTCCTGGCTCTCCTGGCTTAATTGTTCTTGTTATTTCTTCTCCTGTTTCTTTGTCTAGGTATTTTACTGTTAT
>CANQHC010000058.1 GCA_947623595.1 uncultured Clostridia bacterium
TCGAGAGCGATCAGCAAAGCTTACAGCAAGCACAGAAATCATTAGCGACAATACAGAAGCAATTTCACGAGCTAGAACGCAGTACAGCAAGCTATACCGAGCAGATCAATGGAAAAGTTCGAGAGATGAGCCAGATTACAGCGAACAACGAAGAAGTTCTGGAGAGAATCTCAACCACACAGCATTTAGTCTCGTCAGAAGTAGCCAAAGCTCAGAAGAATTTGCTCGAAACATCCGAAATATTGAAAAAAATATCATCCAGATGAGAGAACGGCAAAAAGAAATAGAAAAACCTCGACCTAAGCAAGATCAAGGAATGGATTTAGAGTTTTAAATATGAAATTATTCAAAAAAAATATATAAATGTAATTGAGCAACTTTTACTTAAGGATATAAATTTATGTTTATCTATTTTGGCCGTTATCCAACATGTAACTATTGTGGTGGACCATGTAGTGGTCCTGGCGAAAGCTGTCCTAATTGTGATTAATTTTCTATTTCCTTGTTTAAATTAATTTAAACAAGGACTTTTAACTTTCATTAGGATGAATTGGGTCGAAACCTAAATATTGTATTGCATTGATTCCACTACTCTTTTCTGACAAAAAAAAGGGTCTTTTGAAATTGTATATTTTATCAATTCTATTATGAGTAGCCTTTCTTGTTTTTTCATAAAAGTTATTAGGGTGTTGTTTGAGTAAATCAAAAGTTTGATTAGGTTGAAATGCAATTATTGATATATTTGCTCGTCTTATAGTAGATATGTGTTCTGGACAAAGGAATACAGGAAACCAAATATCGCTATCTAAAGAAAACTGAAAATTATTTTTCAATATATCATTTTTAGTAATAGTTTCATTTGTTGAATCATACTCTTTTAGCTTTATTAAAAAAGAGAAAATAAAGTCTTTAAGAAATTCTGGAGACGTTTCTTGAGGACCTTTAATAACTAAAATTATGGTATAAAAATTCTTTTCTTTATTATATTTTTTTATATATTTCGAAAAATTAGAGAGTTGGTTATATATTTTTGAATATTCTCTTTCTTCTAAATTACTTGCATCATATACGTACATATGATTTTTGTGGAAAGAGTTCATAGCAAAAAGACAAGGAAATTTTTTAGATGTAAGTAAAGATTCTAGATCTTTAAATAATTCTATATTATTTGTATAGATTTCTGAAATATTGCAAAAATCTTTCATTTTAAGTCTGAAAATTTAATATTTATTTCTGATAAATCTATATAAAGTTTTAATGCTAAAAAGAATTCTTCTCTAAAATTGTTACAGATTTGAGAGTGCTGTGAACTAAATGTACCATCATAATAAAAAGATGCAGGGCATAATTCACAAAAATTATATGCTAAACATTGAGAGCATGAGTCTGTTTTATTGTCATAAAACTCTTTCTGGATAGCTTCAGATTCTTTTAGAAGATCATTTTCATCTTTAACTTTCTTATAAGATGAAATTCTTTCGCAAAACTGAATATCTCCATTTGATCTCAGATATGTTCGATTGACAAACGGAACACATTTTTTTTTACCATTTTGAGCATCATTCCCTAATTTTCTAAATGCTATTTTTTTTACTAAAGGTAATAGTCGATCTTTATAGAAGCTGTTTTCTAAAAAATTTTTATTAAGAAAAATCTTTTGTATTTCAGAATAGTTTTCAGAATTAAAATTATTATATTTTTTAGTTTCTAAAATAGCGTCCTGAATAGGAAATGAGAATCTAATTTCCTTTCCTATTAAAAGTAAATTATGATTTATCTCATAATTTATATTTTCTAGGTCTTCAATACTATTAATTACACTATTGATAATTATTTTTGAATCATAAAAATACGAATTATATGACTTAATTTTTTCAAGATTACTCATAATTCTATCCCAACTAGGATTTCCATTAATAGTAATCCTTTTGGAATCATGATTTTTTTTAAAACCATCTAAACTAACAGTAATTAAAAAATCATTTTCAATTAAAAAATCAAACTTATCTTCAGTAAGAGCCATTCCATTAGTCGTGAAGGAAAATTTTACTCTTTCAGAAAATAATGACTTAGCGTAATTGGTTAATTCTATAATTTCTTTAAATTCTAATAGAGGTTCACCACCATAAAAAATAATATATGCATCTTCATTTGCTCTACAAAAAAAATTATAAATTTTTTCTTTTGCTAAAGAGATATCTAGTTTAGTAGACGAATGTGAACGTTCTTTAGAGTATGCATCATCAAAAACACAATATGTGCATCTTAAATTACATTGTTCTGTTAACTCGATAATTAAAGTTTTAGCTAAATTATTAAGTTTTGATTCAGTTTGAGAATCTGGGGTGACAAATCGTTCAATATTTGGCAACCCAAGACTATTTCGAGATGCACCAGCAGTAATTTTAAAGTCGGGTTTTAAGCTATATATCTCATTGCTTAACCCATCAAAAAGATATCTATTTCCCTTATTTGATTCGACTTCTAAATACATGCTGATATCTCTCTATTAGCGTGCGTAACCACCTTGTAGTGTGCAAGCGCCATGTACTGTACCTGTTTCTGGTGTGAAAACTTTTTCCATGATGAAACTCCAAAGGGAAGGTTTAAATTTTAAGCTATAAGTTTAAAATTAATTTAGTTAAAATACAAGAATGTTTTTATTGAGTTTTTTTGACATGAAACAACTGAACATACCTTTAATTATTCAGAATTTAGATTTAACTTTTATAAAAAATTTTTATGAAAACAATGATTTATGTTTTGTAAATGATATTAAGGAATATAAGGACTTTTTAACTTTAAAAATTATGGATATTCATGATTGCTTAGAGCCGTCTGAAAATGCATTAAAAATTTGGCAATATCATATTCTTCATACAAAAAGATACCTTACAGATTGTGATCTAATTTTTGGTAAAACCATATTTATTGATGAAAAGCTATTGAAAAACAATACAAAACTCCAGTAACAAAGTAAAAATAGTACTGGAGTTTGTAAGTCATATTTCTTTTATACTTTTAGGTAAAGTTGCAATGGATTGTCCACCATTGCTTCAAAACCATATTTCTCATAGTATTTTTTTGCATCTTCATGTAGAGCATCTACAACGATAAAAACGCAACCACCATTCTGCTTTGATATTTGGGCACGATAAAAGATTTCAGCCATTAAAATTTTACCGAAACCCTTTTTCTCAAAATGTTTATCAATAGCCAGTCGTGATAAACGTAGGATCGGAACAATATTGGGAAGTTTTAATTTCTTTTTTGTACTTTCTGTTAAACCTGAACAGTCGAGTTGTCCATGAGTGAGAGAGTAATACCCAATTAAAGGGTGTAAAGGATCTGTTGACGGAAGTAGAAACGAAGGTGTAATCCCTTTCTTATTATGTTGTCCCATCGTATTTACTAAATATTCATTTAGTGATGGTTCCCCACAATCAAATTTCTCGCGAAAGTCATTGATCTCCTGTTTTGCCATATCGGCGTATGGAATTGCTAATGTTGCTGACATTGTCGGTTGTATCCTCATATAAACGAAGAGCATCCTGTAAATAAGGATTAATTTTTGCTGGCTCTTCTAATTTTGCTTTTAACCAACCAGCTTGCTCTTCAGTCACTTTGATCCACTGCATATTGTGTTTATCAATAGTATCTTGAGCCTGTTGAAAAGCTGATTGAACCATAAAACTATTTATTGTTTGCCCTGTGACTTCAGCAGCTTTGGATATAACTGCGTAAATCTCATGGCTAACTCTTGCTGAAATTCTTTCTCTCGAATTGTCATGCAATTTGGCGTTGATCACTTTTGAACTCCTAATTGAATTAAATATTTACCTTGTTTAAGACTAAAACGGTTACACCACAGTGATTCGAATGAAATAACAGTTTTTCATCGGCGTTGGACTGTCATAAAACAGTGACACGCTAAGATGAATGGATTATACATCCTTTACTTTGTGGTGCCAATTTGGCACCAATATTATTTGAACATATTGTGAGCTGTTGTGCAATTTTTTTAATGTAAAAAAGAAAAAGCCCAATAACTCTTGCAAGTTATTGGGCTTTTCCTTTAAATTCAGTGGGTACAGTTATTTGATGCTACCAACATCAATTAACGAAAGATCGGCAGAGCTACCAACTCGTACTGATATTCACCTTAAAGGCTAGTACCAATACCTATTTTAAAGAAATAGAACAGTTACACAAGCCCCTAATTTGAAACTCTTCGTTAATTCAGCAGTTTAAATCATCAAATAAGCGCCACTCGGCCGAGCTTTATCTACTCCTGTACATCCTTTTAAGGTTGATATGCGGTGCATGTGGAGGGAATAAGTGTCACTGGTGCATCGTAGCGATCGTCGAAAGGCGAAACCGTTACAGGGGAATCCCACATAAGCGGAGCGTTGAGAGTAGTTGTATAGGTTGGTTAAGTTGCATGTTGGGGAAACCCTCGCAGAGATACCGTCATACTTCGACAAGGAGCGCGTGGGGAGAGGTGCAAAACCTTTAGTCCTTGTCTGCCATGTATGTGAAGCATGGTGCGGATACGACCGATGCGTGGCTCCGTCAGCCTATCAGGTTAAGTTGGCAATACTTAGGGGAATGTGATTTTTTTTAAGATCACGCCCTTAGGGAGAGTATTGCCGAAACTCTCTCAACGTCCACCATCTGCCTGAACGAAGTGAAGGCAGATGGTGGCGATGAGAAAGAGTTGAGCGCCTTTAGTTTTACAAGATTCATGCCAATATTTCCTAGAGTTTATATACCGTGTCATTTGATTAATTTTTATTGAATTTCACTCGTCCATTTTTAAATAAGCAAGGATACACAGCTACCCCTATTTAACTACGTTAAATGTGGTAAGCTGTGACCTTGATCAGGGGCTTCACCCCCGATACCCCCGAAAAGCTTTAAACAGAAAAATCAAAGATTTTTCAATTTAAAGCTTATAAAAGCTAAAGCAGGGTAGATTGAAATGTCAGGACATGAACAACAAGAGAATAAGCAAGGTAAAGCAGTTCGAGAACGAACTTTTAAAGTCAGACTTTCAGAATCAGAATATCAATTGCTTGATTCCAATAATCCTTATGGTTCGATTGCAAAGTTACT
>CANQHC010000059.1 GCA_947623595.1 uncultured Clostridia bacterium
CTCCTTCTTCTATTCCTTCATCTTCTCTATTTTCTTCATTCATTATTTTCTCTTGCTTTGTCTTTGTTCCAATTCTTAGCTGATTTGATATCATTAATGTATCTGGCTCGTCTTCTATATCTCCATCGTCTTCATCTTCATTGTCATCTTTATTATCTCCATCTTCTACTATATTCCCTTCATATGTTACTTCTATTATTGTATCTTCTTTACTTATTTTATATCCTTCTGGAGCTGAGATTTCTACTATTCTAAAATAATATGTTCCTGTTGGTTTTTCTGGCCATTCTATACTTCCTATTCCATCTTTTCCTGTCATTACATACCATTCTTTTCCTGTTTGCATGTCTTCTATTTTATATGTTGCTCCTTCTAATAATTGTGTTTCGTCTTCACTGTCTGTTTTTACTACTTTTAATGTTAGTCTTTGTGTGTTTACTAATTCAATTTCTACTTTGTCGTTTTGCTCACTTATTTTTACTTTGTCTTTTAGGCTGTTTGATGTTTTTTCTTCTACTAGTTCTATTGTTCCATCTTTTTCTCTTGTTAATGTTACATATTTTTCTTTTGTGCTTCTTACATATCCTTCTGGCGCTTCTTTTTCTTTTATTGTTACTTGTATTTCTCCTGTATTGCTTAGGTCTTCAAATTTTATTGTTCCATCTTTTCCTGTCTCTATTTCTTTACTTATGTCCATTGTACTTCCATCTTGATTTCCTAATAACAATTTTGCTTCTATTTTTGCTCCTTCTAATGCTTCTCCTTTGCTATTTTCTTTTATTATGTCTATTTCATATGTATCTTCTGGTGTTGGTGGATCTGGATTGTCTGGATCTGGATTGTCTGGGTCTGGATTTGTCTGTGACGGTATCTTTTTATTTGCTACATTGAATTGTAGGTATGTTCTATATGCGTCTCCTTCTCCTTTAGTTGTTAATTCTAGTAATGGATTTCCTGTTTTTGTGTCTTCTCCTTCATCTAGTACTTTTACATTTTCTATTGTTAATATTTTTTCTTTTCTTCCACAATATTCAAATTCTTTTTCTTTATATGTTATTTCTATTTTTCCTTCTCCATCATTTAGGTCATACCCTCTTGGAGCTTGTATTTCTCTTATTTTATATCTATATGTTCCTTCTTTTTCGTATTTTAGATATGTTACTCCCAATCCTTTTTCTGCTGTTCCTATTTCATATGTTTGTTGGGTCTCTTCATTCGTCATTTCATATACTGCTCCATTTATTTTTATATTTCTATCTTCTACATCTGATTTTTCTATTCCTATTTGTGCTTTCTCTTTATTCTTTATTACTACTTCTACATTTTTTCCTCCATCTGTTAATTCTACTTTTATATATCCATCTTCTGTTATTACATATGTCTTGTCTTTACTTACTTTTGTTTCTTTTCCTTCTATTTCTATGCTATCTATATCTATTTTCTTTGTTGTCTTATCTCTATCATATGTTATTTTTACTTCTTCTGCTAATGGTATATATCCTTCCGGTGTTTCTATTTCCTTTATTTTTAATGTTATTTCTCCTACTCCCGTTAATTGTAGTTTTGTATTATTTGTTTTTGCTACATAATTTCCATTTCCTTGTCCTACATTTTTGTATACTTGCTTGTAATCTCCTTGTCCTAACGCTACTTTTGCATATTTTCCATTACTTTGTAATTTGTAATCTCCCTGTCCTTTTCCTATATATTCATATGTTTTTATTATGTTTCCTTTTCCCTCTTTTACTTTTGTATATCCACTATTTACATATGTATAGTATGTTTTTGTGTAATTTCCTTTTCCGTATCCTACATATTCATATCTTCCATCTTCTGTTTTTTTATAGTCCCCTTTTCCTTCTTTTACTTTTGTATATTTTGCTGTATTTCCCACTGTTACTGCTACTGTTTTTGCTTCGTACTCTCCTTGTTTTTCTCCTACATATTCATATACCCCATCTTCTTTTTTCTGATAGCTTCCTTGCCCTTTTCCTACTCTTACATATTTTTCTGTTGCTTTTTTACTCATTGCATATCCTTCTGCATTTGTTTGTCTATAGTAGTATTTTAGGTCTGTTCCTATGCTGCCTCCTTTTCCATCATTTGCTGTTTGCTCTATGTTGAATACTGCTCCTTCTATTCCTACTCCGTTTTCTAGTCCTTCTTTTCTTATTTGTACTGTGTAATATTCTTCATTTTTCGCCTGTACGTCTATATTTACTTTCCCTGTATATTCATTATTTACATCTACTTTTCCTTCTACTATTGTATCATTTTCTTTTAATTGTTTTGATCCTGTGTCTCCTGCTGTTATTTGCTTTGTGTATGGATAATATTCATTATATTCTTCGTCTACATATCCTTTTATTTCTACCATACTTAAGTTTGTTTCATCTATTTCATATTTTTCATTCTTACTATTATCTATTTCTCCATTTACATATCTAAATGTGTATTTTGTATAGTATTTTACTTCTGGCTCTTGTGTCCAATTTCCTTCTTCATCATATCTATATGTTGTTACTATATATATTTTATTTTCTTTTACGCTATCTGTTCCTTCACTATTTGTCTCTAATTTTTCTCCTGCTGTTCTTTGATTTATTAGCGTTATTGTTGCTATGTTTCCATATCTATCATATTCTACTTTTATTTTTATTTTTCCTGGAGCATCTTTCTTTATATCTGTATATATTTCATTTTTTGCTACTTCTGCTTTGCTTTCTACTATTTCATTATTTTCTGTTGTTATTTTTATTCTTTTCTCCGCTTTTTGGTTACTTATTCCATTGTAATTTGGACTTACACTGTATGATACGACTCTATTATAGTATATTTTTACACTCGCTTTCTTTAGTGCTGAATAGTATTTTTTTACTGCTTCATCTGTCCATCCCTCTTGTTCTCCATATTCCTCGGCTTCTTCTATGGCTTTTCTTGTTTTTTCCGTTCCTTCATATACTATCTCTCCTTCTGTTCCTTTTCCTTTCTCATATACATTATACAGATTTGATCCTTTTTTATACCCTACAAACATTTTAAACATTTTTTCTTCTCTTGTATATTGCACTTTACTTATTCTTTTGCTTGATGTTCCTTTAAAATAATAACTTAATGTTTTGTTTACATTATATGCACCATATCCTTCTTTTCTTGCTTTTACTCTTCCTACTATTTTTCCTAACGTCTTCTTTGTTATATCTGAATAACTTGTTCCCTCTATTGTATTTGTTGTCGTTTGTTCTGTCTTTCTCAATGTTTGATCCATTGTTGACAAATAATATTTATATGCACTATAGAAGTATCCTCCACTTGTTCTATTTATTATGTATCCTTCATTTCCTACTTTTATGTTTTTATCTCCTGCGTCTACTGCTTCTATGTTTATTTGGGTCTTCTCCCTGTGTACATAGCTTCTAAATGCTACTTTTATTTGGTTTCCTTTTGTTACATATACTGCTAATCCCATTTTTTGATCAGTTCTTCCATCATCTTCTGTTACTATTCTTAATTCGTCACTTACTTTTTTCTTTGCTGTATTATATATACTTACTTTTTCTATTTTTGTTACTTTTCCATCTGCATCTCTTGTTATTTGCATTAATCCTTTTACATTTGATTTACTTGTTTTATTTGTACTTGTATTTGTTTTCTCTATTGTTATTTTCTTTCCTTGCATACTATATTTTGCTATCTTTATTACTTTTCCTGATATGTTTGTTGTTTCCTCTGTTTCTGGATTTGTTGTATCTGCTATACTTATTATTAGATTTTTTTCTTCATCGTATATATCTTGGTCTCCTATTATTCTTTCGTCTCCCATTTTTCTTAGTAAGTTTCCATTTACATCATACACATTCTGGTCTTCTATTGTTCCATATTGTGTCATTGTACTTCCATCTGGTTTCGTTACTACTATTTTTGACACTTCTAATTGCTCTGTTTTATTATCTGTTACCAATGTTATTTCATATGTATTTGGATCTCTTACAAATCCTGGTACTATATCTGTTTGTTCTACATTTATTACTACTTTTCCTTTTCCTGCTATTCCTTCTTTGTTTATTACTCCTTTTTTATTTTTTATCTCTTGTGTATTTACATTATATATTGCTCTATTCGATGTTAATCCCGTATCTTCTGTTAATCTTTCATAATTACTATAATCTGCTCCACTTAAGTTGTATTCTTTTCCATTTGCATCTACTATATCTACATCAAATTCTGCTCCATTTAATCCTGGTCTTGTGTCATACATATAGTTTATTGACCCTGTATATGCATCTGCTGCATAATTTAATTGTTTTAATATTAATTGATATTCTGGTTGATTCTTTTGATTTATTTGTATTATGTTCTTTTTATAGTCTACCTTTACTTCACTATCATTATTTCTTGGGTCTATATATGTTCCATTTTCATTTACTTGGATTCCTTTTATTGTAACTTTTCCTGTTACTTCATCTACATATACTTTTGCTTCTCTTGGTGATAATACATAGTCATCTGATACAAATCCTCTTGCTACTTCTGTTTCTCTTGATGTTATTTTTATTTCTCCATTTAATTCATATCTTTGAGTATCTATTTTTCCATTACTATTTGTTAGTTCGTTTGTTAATTCTTCTATCACTTCTCCTTCTTCTTGTCCATCTTCTCCTTTTGTAATACTCTCTACCTTTAAGTCAAATTTTGCTCCTTTTACTGAATATCCTCCTTGTATGTTTGTTTTATATATTTCTACTATATATGTTGGCTTGTTTTGTATTTCTACTTTTATTGTGTTTGTTTCTTCATCTATTTTTACATCATAGTATACATCTTCTTCTGGTTTTGTTGTTCTTTCATCATCATAATCTATGCTTACTTGTCCTGTTTTTTCATTTTCTTTTAATACTATTGTTCTTGGTTTCTTTGTTTCTTCACTTTCTACATATCCTTCTGGTGATTTTGTTTCTACTATCTCTACTACTGTTGTTCCATGCATTACATATTCTTTTCCTGTTGC
>CANQHC010000060.1 GCA_947623595.1 uncultured Clostridia bacterium
TAGCCATATTATATCACGATTTCAAGAAATGTCAAATTTTTACTTTTTTATATATTTTTTAGATATTCTTCTAGTTCTGATAATTTTATTTTTTTAGTCAAATTAGATACATAAACATCATTAGAATAATTAAATACTAAAAAAGTAATATTTTTAATGATTACTCTATGAGGCTCAATATACGAAATATTAGTCTTTTCAAGTTTTCTAATACTGCCATTTACAAACTTTGGAGTAACCTTTGAAAACTCACATATAAATTCAAGCCTTTGCTTTAGACTTTCTTCAAATTGTAGTTCTTGCTTAATTATCTTCATTTCAGACACCATCCTTTCATTATAGATTTAGGATGATTTTTTGCAAAAGAAAAAATCAACCAGTTTAATTCTGATTGATTTTGTATCTACTGTTCATAAAAAGTTCGAACAGATTCGTCGTTGGAGCAGGTGATGGGAATCGAACCCACATAGCCAGCTTGGAAGGCTGGAATTCTACCATTGAACTACACCTGCATTTGCTGTGAACAAATATTATTATAAATGTTAAATTTATTTTTGTCAATCATTTTCATGAATTTTTTTATATTTTTTTGCATATAACTTAAAAAAAAGACTAAAAAAGGTATGGAAAATATGAATTTTTTATTAGATTATTTAAAAGGTATTTTTATTGGAGCTGGTGCCATTTTACCAGGAATAAGTAGTGGCGTTCTTTGCGTTATATTTGGACTTTATGAAAAATTAGTTAACAGCATATTGAATTTATTCCATGATTTTAAAAATAATTTTCTGTTTCTTTTGCCAATAGGACTTGGTGGTATAACTGGTATATTACTGGTTGGAAAATTACTTGATTTTCTTTTTACTAGCTATCCAACTCCAACTAAATTTTGTTTTATTGGGTTAATTTTAGGAAGTATTCCTATTTTATTCAAAAAGGCAAATCAATCAAAAGGATTTCGACTACATTATTTAATTTTTTTGATACCGGCCTTTTTATTTGGCATTTTATCTATAAAATTAGAAAATGTACTTCCTGAATTTATCAATATGCAATTATCTGATAATTACTTTTTCTATTTAATTCTTGCTGGTTTTTTTATGTCAATTGGTATAATAGTTCCTGGAGTAAGTAGTAGTGTTATTTTAATGGTATTTGGTTTATATTCAACTTATTTAAGTGCTATATCTAGTATTAACTTTGTAATACTTTTACCATTAGGAATTGGTGTGTTATTAGGCTCAATTTTATTTTTAAAGCTTATTCAGTACCTTTTAACACACCATTATACTCAAACTTTCTATATGATTATTGGATTTGTTTTAGGATCCATATTTGTTCTTTATCCACGGTATCCAATTTAATACAGAAGGAATATTTTCTTTATTTTTACTATGTTTTAGTTTTTGGATTGGATTAAAATTTGAAAAGCTTGATTCATCTAAAGAAAATTAATATTTAATTATTTCTTTCTTCTTAATATCCATCCATTTTCTACTTGAATTGGAAGTTTCATAAGAACAGTTTGTCCTGCTTTTCCTGGATTAACTGTTTTTATATTTTCCTCTGTTTCCGAATCCCATAAATTTTCTATTGTAAAACTTACTACATTTATTTGTCCAGGAATTAAAATTTCCATTGTATCTCCTACTGTTAGCTTATTTCTAATTTCAATTAAGCATTTTTCTGATGAACTTTCTAATACCTTTCCCCCAAACTCATAGTTTGGATTATATTGTTTTCCCTCATATTCCTGAAAATCCTTATTATTTCTATCATTAAAATAAAAAGTAGTTAACCCTCTAGTTTTAGTTTTTTCTAATTCTCCTAAATATTTTTTATAGTCATAATTTTCTTTATCTTCAATATAATCATCTATAGCATTTCTATAACTATTTATAACAGAAGCTAAATAATATTCTGTTTTAAGCCTTCCTTCAACTTTTAAGCTATTAATACCCATTTCTATAATTTCTGGAATTTCTTTGATTAGGCATAAGTCTTTAGAAGAAAAAATGTATGTTCCATGCTCATCATGTTCTATTGGCATTAAGTTTCCTGGATTATTATTTTCTTCTACATAAACATTATATGCCCATCTACAGCTTTGTGCACAATCTCCCAAATTAGCACTTCTACTTGCTAAAAAATCGCTTAAAAAACATCTTCCTGAATACCCAAAGCAAATTGCACCATGAACAAATATTTCTACTTCAAGCTCTTTATCCTTTTTTTTCATTATATCACTAATTTGTTCTTTATTTAATTCTCTACCCAAAATTACTCTAGTAGCTCCATTTTTATGCCAAAAATTTGCAGTATGATAACTAACAGTATTAGCTTGTGTACTTACATGAATTGGAATATCTGGCGCATATTGTTTTAAAACTTCAATAACACCGCCATCTGAAGCAATAATTGCATCTACTTTTAATTCATTTAACATTTTCGCCTGTTTTTTTATTTCTTCATAATAAGTATCCCATGCATATATATTAATTGTAGCATATACTTTTTTTCCTATGCCATGTGCATATTTTATTGTTTTTGCTAAATCATCATTGTTCACTTCTGCTCTACTTCTAAGTGAAAGCGCTCCAGTTCCACAGTATACTGCATCTGCTCCATATAAAAATGCTGTTTTTGCTTTTTCAAAAGATCCTGCTGGAGCTAATAGCTCTGGTTTGTTTTCTTTTTGCATAATTTCATTCTCCATTTCTTATTCTATATTTCTAACTTAATATTTATTCATATAGTAATTTAATATGGACAACTTATATATTATCATTTTCCACTTTAATCTTATGTTTATCAAACAATAAATTTTTATTGATAATTTATTTGTTTATTAATTTTTCTAATAAATCAGTTTCTTGCTTTAAAGTATCATCTTTTATATATTCATTTTCTTTTAATATATATTCTTTTATCATTTTAAAAATATTCTTATATTTCTCACTAACTGTCAATTTTACAGATTGTCTTTCATTTTCACCAAGTATCACTTTAATTTCTTCACTTGTAATGTTGCAATCTACAATTCCTTTTGTAGGATCTATAATAAACCTTTCATCTTCGCTTCTTTCATATAATATCCAATCTCTTAATGTATTTACATATCTAGTAAGAACTATTGCTTTTCTTATTCCAGTATTTTCATAATATTCTTCTTTGTTACTAATTTCTACTTTTTGAGAGTTATTATATTCTTTACCACTTCTATCTTTATATGAAACATTTAATTCTAAATTTCCTGAATCATTTTTTGATTTCTTATTCAACTTTAATAATATAACTCCACCTTTTACTTCCCCTTCTTGTGTAGTTTTAGATGGAAATAATGTATTTACATTCATAATTGTTCCATTTTCTTTATTCACAGTATCTGATCCATATACAGAAGCAATTTCATAATCTTCAGATTTCAAATTTAACTTTAAGTCAAATACTAATGGAGTAACCATATATTCAAACTGTTCTCCCATTCTTTCTTTAAATTCAGAAGAACTGTGAACAGAATAATAATTGGCACCTTTTACATTAGAAATTTCTTCAATTAGTTCTGTATTAAAGTCAACGCCTACACCAATAAATGAAGTGTAAACTCCATCATCAGCATTTTGTTTTACATAATCTAATAATCCTTTTTCCTCTTTTTTTCTTACTCCTGCTACAGTTCCAATATTTGGCATTGCATCTGTAATAACAATAATTCTATTTTCATATTCATCACTATCTATATCAAGATATTCTTTAAATAAATCTGTAGCTTTTGTATATCCACTTTCAAAATTAGTTCCTCCGCTTTGGTTGTATTTCTAAAATATGATTCTTAATTGCAGATACATCTGTTTCTGAAATTAAGCTAATTGGTTTTCCTAAATATGCTCCATCATCAAATAAAACCATACCAAATTTATCATCTTTTTTTAATTGGTCAATTAATATATTTACTGATTCATTTGCTATTTGCATTTTAGTTTTAGTAGTATCCTCATCCTCTTTTCTTGCTTGCCATGGATCATCATAATAATATGAATTAAAATTTGAAGACATAGAACCTGAAATATCCAAAACTACTACCAAATTCAATTTTTTTCTTGAAAAGTCACTTTCTTTTATATTAGAGTTAAGTCCAACTGTCATATAATATTCATTTTTATCTGAAATTGGATCTTTAGAAATTGCTGTTGAATATGCTGGTGAAAATAATTCTGTAGACTCATTTTTCTTGCCTGTATCAAATACATAATCATAAAACATTCCATTATAAGTAATATCGGTAGATATTGGAAAATAATTATTTTTTATATTTTCTCTAAAATTATTAACATCTTTTGCACCACCTGTTGAAAGTCCCACTGTAGAATTTAATGTTGACATAGAATCTGACGCTGTACTATAAATGCTTTGAGTTGTTGTAAGGCTACCTTGAGATATAGAACTACCTTTAATATCATCAAAACTAGATTGCCCAGAATATTGCCAATCATCAATTTTTCCTTCTACTACTTCTCCATTTATATGAAGCTTCTTATTAGAAGTTATTCGATATAGTACAAATCCTCCTATCAATATTAACATAATTAATAAAAAAATTATTATTCCACTAAGTTTAACTTTCATTCTTTTGTTTTTTTCCATATTTTTATTTCCCCCTCTTTAGTAGGTAGTGTAAACTAATTTAAAAATTTATTTATTTACACTCCAGCTTTTTCAAGGTTTCTACCACTTTTTTGCAAT
>CANQHC010000061.1 GCA_947623595.1 uncultured Clostridia bacterium
TCAACTTTATACTCTGCTATACTTCCATCATCATTGTATTTTGGTAAATCTTCAAATGTATATTCCCAAGTATTTTCATCATCTAATTTCTTATGTTGTTCTTTTGTTAATGTTACTTCTGCAACTTTTGGTTCTTGTAATTCTTCATTTTTTACTATTACCTTTATTTTGGTTGGTCTCTTACTTGCTTTATCATCTTGGTCATCCCATTCTTTTATTACCTTTAGGTCTGTTTTGAAATTCAAAGTTGTTTCTGCTGTTGTTTGTTCTTCATCTTCTTCTTTTTCTGGATTTATGAATTTTAGTTTTCCTCTTGCTTCGTTTTGTATACTCTCTAATTTTACATCTAATTCTTTAAACACTACTGATATTGTTTTACTGAAACTTAAAGTTAATTGTTTTTCTCCTTCTTCTTGTCCTTCTGGTAATTCTCCATTTTTATATGTATCTACTTCTTGTATATCTTTCCATGTTATGGTATGTGTTGCTTCATCATAATCTCCACCTTGTAGGTCTGATTTGGCCTTATCTATTCCAAATGGTAATTGATCCACTATTGTTATTTGTACTTGTCCTATATATTCTGAGACTGTTGCCGTATAGTCTATAGTATATTCTACTGGTTCATCTTTTGAACTAATCTTTTCTGTTGCTTGTTTTTCTATATTTTGATCTACTAATTGTGGCTCTTTTAACTCATATTCATATACTACTTCTGTTAGCTCTTCCTTCATTGTTCCTTCCCAATTGCTTGGTTTTTCTACTAGTTTGTAATTTGGTGGAATTTCAGTTGATGTCTCTGTTTGATATGGATCTCCATATTGTCCTTGACCTTCTTCTGGTAATGTTACTCTTGGTGCTATTTCTTTTTTGCTTGTTTTATCTACATGTTTTACTAATACTCCTGCTGATGGTTTTACATCATAGTAGTATGTTACATCTATCTCTGTATATTCATATTGTCCTGTTGCATTTGCTGGTTTCTTTGTTAATCTATATTTTGGATTTAATTGTTGTTCTCCTTCTACCTCTGGCTCTTCTGTTAATTCTTTAGTTTCATACTCTTGTCCTTCTGTTCCAGTCTCGTGTTCATCTTGGGCTACATTTTGTGCATCTTCTTCATAACCTACTAAAGGTACTGGATTTTCTGTTCCGTCTATATAATGGTGTACTGTTAATGGTATTTTCTTTACTTCATAATAATATGTTACCTCTATGTCAGTTTCTTCAAATTTTCCTGTTGCATTTTTTACTTCTTGATCTTGTACTGGCTCATATTTTTCTAAATCCAATCTTGGTTTTGTTTTATATTCTTCATCTACTTTTCCTTCTAATAACTCATCTTCGGCTACTTTCTTTGGACTTTCATCTTCATTAAATTCATTTTTTGCATAATGATGTACTATTACTTTTGATGCTTTTTTGTTTTCTATTATGTACATTCCTTTTTCATTATCATATCTTGCTACACTTGAAGTTTGTGAATTTGAGTTATCTACACCTTCTGCTTTATTCAATCCATCTTGCTTTTCTTCTGTTTGTGAACTTTCTGAAGTTACTACTGCTTTTGTATCTGTTTTAAAGTCTATTATTATCGGCTCTTCTAATGGCAAATATCCTTCTGGTGTATTTAGCTCTGTTATGCTATATCTTCCATATGGTACTTGGGTGATTGCCTCTCCTTTACTATTGGTTTCTACTTGTCTATGACATATTTCTGAATCACTTAATGTTACATTTATATCTTTTACTATGAAGCAATCTTCTCCACTATCACCACTTGAATTTTTATAATATCCTAAATGTAAATAATACTTTGTTCCTCCTTGTAACTCTTTTGTGTATTCTTTGAAATCAGTTTGTGATGTTCCATATTCATATACTATTCTTCCATTTGTGTCACTATATGAAGGTGCTGGTGTTTCAGTATCATTTACTGTTACATAGCCATAATCTCCACTTTGACTTGATACTTTTGCTTTAAAGTTCAAATTGTATTTTCCTGAATAACCTGTTAAATTTATTGGTATATATGAGTTACTTGTTGTACTTGCTTTTCCTTTATTACTTGATTTATATTCTCCTGTTTCTTCTTTACTAAAGTTAAATTGTGCAGTTTTATATACTTTTATACTATTTATTACTATTTGGTCGTCTCCTGCATCTGTACTTCCATCTTTTCTATATCCTAGATGTAAATAATATACTTTATCTCCTTCTAATATAGATGATTTTAATGTTGTTGCAGTTCCTGTTCCTGATTTATATACAAATCTTCCTGTGGAATTATTATATTCTGGTGCTGGACTTTCACTTTCATTTATTGTTACATATCCATAGTCATAACTACTTTGACTTGAAATACTTGAGTCTACTGTTACAAAATATTTTCCTTCTTTACCACTCAAATCTATTTTTATACATGAGTTTGCTGTTGTATTATGAACTCCTTCTATACTTTCTACATCTTCATTTTCTGTTTCTTGTGCTTTTTGTTTTCTATATGCTTTTCCGTTTGTTGGTATGTATTTTCCATCTTCTTGTTTCTCAAACCCATATTGTATTCCTTCTGCTTCATATACTTTTATACTATTTATTACTACTTGGTCTTCATTTGAGTCTCGACTTAAGTCTTTATAATATCCTAAATGTAAATAATATGTACTTCCTCCTTTTAGTATTTCTGATGTATAGTCTGTGTTTTCTATTATGTTTGATATGTGCATAAATCTTCCTGGTATATAATCATGTTTTGGAGTATTGGTATCTGTAGTTATTGTTGCATAGCCATAATCTGAACCTTCACTTGATACTCTTGCATTTACTACTACTGCATAATCCCCTTCTTTATCTTCTAAATTAATTGGTATATATGAATTTGCCGTCGTATTTTTCTTATCCGCACTTCCAGTATGTGATAGTTGATATGTTTTTCCGTTGGTTGGAACATAATGCTCTTCTTCATCTTCTCCTGTTTGTTTTTCAAACCAATAATCTCCTGCTTTTTCCATATCTTGCAAAACATCTTTTACTTCTATTTTTGGTTCTTTTATTTCTACGTATACTTTTCCATTATTTTTCATTTCTTTTTTTACTTCGGATGTCACTTCATTTTCATCTGTTATCTCATAAAAATCATTACTATTATTAGTTAACTCACCTATTACAGTTGCTTGGTCTGGATTTTCTCTTTCTTCTATTTGATCTAATTTGAATTTTACTCCTGGTATTGGCTCTTGATTTTTGCTATCCACTTTTTGTATTACTATTTTATTTGATTTTTTACTATATGTTACTACTATGTGTTTATCTTCTTTCATGTTCGTAAACTTATCCATAGTATAACTTCCATCTTCGCTACTTACTTCAAATGGCCACTCTTTTCCATTTACTGTGATTGATATTATTTCATAATCATCTTTTGGAGTCATTATAATATCTCTATTACTTTCATCACCATATTTTACTATTTCATATGGATTTTTATCTTCTCCAGAAATATTTCCTCCTTTTTCTCCATCTATTTCCTGCACATCTGTTGTTATTTTAAATTGTTTTCTATAATTCTTTACCTCCAGTTCTTCTATTTCTGGAACTCCTACTTGATTTGCCATTTTTAATATCATACCATCTGGACTTCCTTGATTGTTTAATGTCTTTCCATCTGTTTCTATATTTTCACTATAATAATCTCCACCTGCTACTATTGTTCCATCTTTTAATTCTGCTACTGAATTTATTTCATCACTATTACTTCCTCCTATTGATTTTGCCCACTGTGTTTTATAGCCTAACTTTTCATCTGGTATATATTTGATTATCATTCCATTAGAATTATAACCTGTGCTACTATTATTATTTAATGCATAATCTCCTACTTGAATACCATTACCTTCAAAATATCCTCCTACTACAAATCCTCCATCTGATGTTTCGGCTACTGATGTTATGTTATCAACATTATATGTCCCTACCGACGTTGCCCACTCTACTTGTCCATTTTCATCATATTTGATTATCATTCCATCAATTGAACCTTTATTTTCTAATGTATATTCTCCTACTTGAATACTACTACTTTCAAAATATCCTCCTACTATAAAACCTCCATCTGATGTTTTGGCTACTGATGTTATACTATCATTATTACTTTCTCCTACTGACATTGCCCATGAGACTTTATATTTTTCATTACTTTCCACTGATTCGTATTTGATTATTATTCCATCAGTTGAACCTTTATTTTCTAATGTATATTCTCCTACTTGGATACTACTACTTTTGAAATATCCTCCTACTACAAATCCTCCATCTGATGTTTCGGCTACTGAGTTTATATAATCATTACTACCCCCTCCTACCGACGTTGCCCACTCTACTTGTCCATTTTCATCATATTTGATTATCATTCCATCAATTGAACCTTTATTTTCTAATGTATATTCTCCTACTTGAATACTACTACTTTCAAAATATCCTCCTACTATAAAACCTCCATCTGATGTTTTGGCTACTGATGTTATACTATCATTATTACTTTCTCCTACTGACATTGCCCATGAGACTTTATATTTTTCATTACTTTCCACTGATTCGTATTTGATTATTATTCCATCTTCAAAACTTGAACTTAATTTATACTCTCCTATCTGTATTCTATCATTAAAATATCC
>CANQHC010000062.1 GCA_947623595.1 uncultured Clostridia bacterium
TATATCAAAAGACGGTCTTCTTAGCTATATTTCTAGTCTTTTTATTGCGAAAAATTTTTACTCGTCATTGCTGTTAATCATAACTAAAAACTGCTAAACTGTTAGAATTATAACGATATACAACAACGTAGCTTTTGTAACTTTTGCGCAAGCAAAAGTTAACAAATGCTACTTACACCAAAGAAAATAAACCCATATACTACACTTATTCACACGTAAGCCACAAATTGAAATAAAATTCTGAGGAATTTTAATTTGAATTTGTGGCGCCATAGGGGTTTATTAAGGGGCAAAGCCCCTTAATCATACAGAATACTTTTTCATTTGTGTTATATCAGCTAAATTAATAAGTATTAGATTATAAGCAAAAGCTTACGTAGCCTTACTTAAATTAGATAATACATTAAAATAAAATATTACAACAAAGTTACAAAACAATTACGAAATAATTACAAATAAAAGTAAATTATAATCACTATTGACATCAAATAAAAGTTAGTATAAACTATAACAAGACAATAGAAGAAAATATATTTTAAGTTAAAGAAAGACTAAAATGTATTAAAATTACTAAAAAACATAACTTAAAAAGCACATTGAAAACTATATATAAAAATAAATCTTGCTAATTATATAAGAGAGAAAAATGTGCATAAGTTATGTATAAAAAAGGAAAAACTGATAATAATAAATGAAAAAGAAGAATTTTTATTTAAAATTATTAAAAAAGGAAAAATGCTAAAGAGGAGGAAAAATAAAATATGAAAATAAATTCAAAAGAGATAGAACAAATAAGTTATAATGTAGCAAGAAAACGTAAAAAAGAAATAGCAAATAATAAAGAAAAAGGCATAACCTTAATCGCATTAGTCGTTACTATAGTGGTCTTGCTAATACTAGCAGGAATAACCATAACATTTGTGCTAGGTGAAGGCGGAATACTAGATATGGCAAAAGAAGCAGCAAAAAGAACAAACGAGGCAAAAGAACAAGAACTAAAAGACTTTGCAGATTTTCAAAATCAAGTAGAAAATTGGGTAAATGGCGGAACAAGTAGTGGCGGAGGCAGTACTTCTGGAGACGTAACACCACCAGCAGACCCAAGCCCAACGCCAGAACAAAGTACAACAAAAACATTAGAAGAAGCAAAAACACAAAAAGACCCATTTGAAGAAACAACAAAAGTAAAAGATGATGATAAAACAATGACAATACCAGCAGGCTTTAAAATAACAGAAGGAGAAAGCATAGATGAAGGAGTAGTAGTACAAGATAGAGCAAAAAATGAATTTGTATGGGTGCCAGTAGCTATAAATGATATGGTAATGTGTAGAACACATCCAACAGCTAAAATTAGTTATAAAGACGGAGAATTTTCTTGTGAGGGACAGGAACATAAACCAGACCAAACAGAATTAGTAGGAAAACTATATACTTTTTCTGGAAATAAATCAACACCAATGGCAACATATAATGCAAATAGTGGATATAGAGAGCCAGCAATTGTAACTAACAGCTCTAATGGAGAAGGAACAAGCTATGATGGAGACTCTAATAATTTTAATAAAGTAGTAGAAGGAGCTGAAAAGACAAGAGCAAAGTTTTTAGAACAATTACAAAATGAGTTTTATAATATGGCAAAAAGTGTAGCAGAAAATGGCGGATTTTATATAGGAAGATACGAGACATCAGGTTTAAAAGATGGAGAAACACCAATAGTGCAAAAAGGAAAAGATCCAACAGTATCAACAGATTGGTATACAATGTATAAAAATAGTAAAGAAATAGGAAAAGAAGTATTAAAAGATGGAACAATAGAAAAGGATGAAAGCTCAAGCGTAACAAGTAGTATGATATGGGGATGCCAGTGGGATGCAGTAATGAATTGGATGAAAAATGTAACAAATCCAACAATAACAAGCGCAACAAAATATTTTATAACAGATAGTAGCGGAATGGGATGGTACAGTGGAGTAACAGGAAGTGATGGCAATAGCAATAGTGAGCATAAAACAGGAGTAAATTTAATAAATGACCAATATCCAGAAGTAGTATTAAATAGAGTAAAAAACATATATGACCTAGCAGGAAACATGTATGATTGGACACTAGAGGCCTGCGTCACCAACAGTCGTATTAATCGTGGGGGCGATTACAGCGGTTCAGGTTCTATCAGTCCAGCTAGCCACCGCTACAACATCCATCCTACCAGCAGCGACTTCAGCTACATCAGCTCCCGTTCCACACTTTATGTAAATCTGTAAACTGCAGAAGAAACCCGTAAGGGTTTCGAAAAGATCCATTGTGAAAGAAGGAAAAACTTGAGCGGTGGAGAATAGTTAAATAAAAGGCTTCTTGGAACGGCTATGAAAAGTAAGCTTGACCTGGGAAGCGCTGATTTCGATGGTGGGTTATCTAAAAAGATAACTACACCATTGAAATCAGCCACTTCGTGGTATACCACTTCGTGGTATATTTTTTTTGCGTTTTTTTGCTTCTAGAACCAATTGTAAGGCAATAAAAAAAGACGCATGAAAAGTGGTGTATTCTTTTATGGAGTTGGAAAAGATGCAATAATATTAACAGAAAATTTAGGCTTAAATTATTGTTGCATGAAAAAAGAATTATGCAAATGTGCAATTCCAGTTATAAAAATAGAAAAAATAATGAAAATATTACAAGAGAAAAATATATCTTTTGCAATATATTATTATACACCAAAAGGTATAAATGAAATAGAAAATATTTTAATGATGAACAAAGTAGAAAAAGGAAAAAGAACATATTACTTAAATAAAATAGATGTATACCTAAATTGCCAAAGAATTTACTTAAGAATAATGTATAAAAATAAATGGATAGATCAAAAGAAATTTGAAGTAGCAATAAGTAAAATAGCAGAAATAGGAAGAATAGTAGGAGGTTTAATAAAATATTATGCCAAGAACTATTAGGAATGAATTTGATAAAAAATTAACATTTGAGAATTTAATGAAAGCACATATATTAAGTAGAAAAGGTTTATGCCTTATTTTATAACTGAAATTATACAAGGAGATAGAAAAAAATGATAAATTTATGTTTTTTAAAAGGAAAAGTAATAAATAAAAAAGATTTAAAATTTGTATATAATAAAAATAAAAAAAACTTAAGCAAAAATCATATTTGTATTATTATGCTAGAATTAGAAATAGAAAATAAACAAGTTATATATTTAAAAGCATATAACGAAATAGCAGAATTTGTTTACAATAATGTAAATGAAGGAGATAATATTTTAGTAGAAGGAGCAATAAAAGATAATATAGTAGAAATAGAAGATATTGAGAAAATTAGTTAAAAAAAGAATAAATAAAAACTATAGGTAAAACTATAAACATTTCAAATATTAGAAATATACTTTAGAAAGGTATATAAGCTAATATAACAAACTCCTAAGCTAACTTTAAATAGCTTAGGGAGTATTTTTTTGAAATACTTTTAGTCCTACAAGCTATTTAAGTAGCTATCAATGGGAATTTATATATATGCTTAAAACGATTTTTTAAACAATTCCCAATGTACTATAAATTTTTTTATGTACAATTGTAAGATATGAAAAAAACAAAATACTGGGACATGAAAACAGGAAACATTACAGACTATGTTATAAATGTAGGTACATAATAAAGTTGTGTACTAAAATAAAAAATGGAGAAATATTATTACTAATAAGGAATATAATATTCTCCATTTTTAACTTTATGCTACTTTTATTCCTGTATCAATTACTTCTTGTACGAAAGGTGTTGCAATTTTATCATAATCTTCTTTACTTATTGGATGCGGTTCTATTCTTGTATCTATTTTCCATGTATATCCGATTAAATTAGCCATATCATCAAAAATATCTTTAAAATCACTAGAGATTATTGCTATATCTATATCACTATCCTTATTTTGTGTTCCTTTCGCATAAGAACCAAATAATATTATAGCTTCAATTTTATAATATTTGCTTATTTTATCAATATATTTATTTATAGATTCTATTATTTCTCTATCAATATTTCTTTTAACCATTTTCGTATCTCCTTTACATTTCTTATTTGTTCAAAAGTATATCCACTTGTACATTTCTTATTAAAACTATTTTTGTAATCATCATATCTAGCTCCAATATTAAATGTGTCAATAACTTGTAGCTTTTTTACCTGTTCTTCGGATACCTCTAAATTACATTTTTCGGTGAGAAGTAATAATGAGTGTGTTTTAGGTGCGTGGTGCTACTTTATTATTTTTAGCATAAAGTGCTTTTAATAGTTTTTCTATTGATAAATGACCAAAAAACAAGCAATAACTATTTTTTTATTCTTATATAAAACATTCATTACCTTATAATCTTCATCAGAACTTTTTATCCAATAATTCATTAAATCTATATTATTCATAGCATTCCTCTCTTTCAATATTATTATAACATTAAAATTAAATTTTTACTATATTTTATAGTATTAATAAATAACTTAATTCACAAAAAAATCCACAAAAATTTGGTGGAGATGTTCACAGTTTAGCCTATTATATCAATATTTACAGAGACCTTGTTGACTAAATTGTTGACAGAAATGTAGAGTGGTACATTAATTTACAAGATTAATTATTTTTTGCCAATTCTTCTAATA
>CANQHC010000063.1 GCA_947623595.1 uncultured Clostridia bacterium
TATATAAGCCTTACTAGTGTATACTGTTAAAGTATTAATTCTATTGAACCGCCGTATGCCGAACGGCACGTACGGTGGTGTGAGAGGACGAAATATCAATTAATGATATTTCTCCTACTCGATTATATAGTTATAATATGCTTCATTCCATTTTGCCACTTACGTAAATAAATCATTAAGCACTTTTAGAATATGAAAATAAAATTAAAAAATAATAGTAAAAATAAAAATCACTGTGATATAATAAAGAAAATTTTAGAAAGGACAAGGGTAACTAAAAAGTTATACCTATTATGAATATGTATAGAAATACTTATATTGAAGTTAATGTAGATAATTTACAACATAATGTAAAAGAAATTATAAAAAAATACCCAGAATATCAATATTATTTCGGAGTAGTAAAAGGAAATGCATACGGACATAGTGATAAAGTTGTTAAATACTTAGTTGAAAGCGGAATCAATTATTTGGCAGTAGCATCTCTAGAAGAAGGAATTAGCCTAAGAAGGGATGGTATCAAAATTCCAATATTATGCTTAGAACCAATTGATTTAGAATATTTAGATGAATGTATTAGTCAAAATATAACAATAACAGTACATGATTATCAATATTTTAGAGCACTTATGGAAAAAGAAATAAAGGGGCAATTAAAAGTACATATAAAAATAGATTCTGGTCTTTGCAGATTAGGATTATATGATAAAACACAAATTAAAGAGGTCGTTGATGGCTTAAGAACAAAACACAATGTTGAGATAGAAGGAATTTTTACACATTTTGCAACAGATGGAATTTATGATGTATCATGGGATAATCAATTAGCAAAATTTCAAGAGTTAACTTCTGAAATTGATTTAGAACAAATTCCAATTGTACACTTAGGAAGAAGCCAAACTTTGTTAAATCACGAAAAAATTCCTTTCGCTAACGGAATTCGTTTAGGAATTATTTTATATGGATATAATACAACACCAAAACCATTACCAAAAGACTTTTGGAACACATTAAGAAAATGGAAAAGAGCATATTATCATAAAAAAAATCATATAAGTCCAACAATAACTCAAATAGATATTGATTTGAAAACGGCATTTTCTTTATATAGCGAAGTAATGCAAGTAAAAAAAATAAAAAAGGGCAGTTTTGTAGGATATGGAAGAGGATATCAAGCACAAGAAGATATGTATGTGGCAATTATTCCAATTGGTTATGCAGATGGCTTTAGCAGGAAAAACAAAGGAAGGCAGATAGTTATTAATGGCAAGAGATATCCTTTAATTGGAGAAATCAATATGGGAATGATAATTGCCAAAGTAGATGAAAATGTAAAAATTAAAGATAAAGTAACTTTGATAGGTGAAGAAATTCCAATGTATGAAGTAACAAGATATATTGGAACAAGTGTATATGAGGGCTCATGCATGTTTAATAATTGGGTACCAAGAGTATTAAAAAAAGATGGAAAAATTATAGAAATTGATGAAAAAGTAGAAAAATAGTTTAAGTATAATATTAAATAAGTGAGGGATGAAATGGATAAAAATTTTAGTGTGCTTATTTTAGGAAGCGATTTTAATACTTATTATATGGCAAGATGTTATCATGAACTTTATCATGAAAAGGTTGATGTCATAGGAAAAAGAGCTCTTGGAGTTGTTTCATATAGTACAATTGTAAATTTTAAGGAAGTACCAAATTTTGAAACTTCAAATGGTTTTGTAGAAGCATTAAATGAATATGCAAAACAAATAGAAAAGGAAAAAATCTTATTAATTGCAACAAGTGATGAATTAGTAAGGTTAGTTGTAGAAAACAAATCAAAATTAGATAAAAAATATGTGTTTAATTATCCAACACTAGAAATATTGAACCAAATTGCTATAAAAGATGTATTCTACCAAACATTTCAAGGAAAAGATTTAGATGTGCCAAAAACTTATATATATCCATGTGGTCAAAATCAAAAAATAGAAGAAGAAAAAATAGAACAATTGATGTATCCATTAATTGTAAAACCAGGAAATAACATTGAATATCATAATCACAAATTTGATGGAATGTACAAAGTATTTAAGGTTCAGTCTAGAAAAGAATTAGGAGAAGTAATAAAAAAAATAGAAGAGTCAGGGTATAAGAGCAATTTAGTTATACAAGAATTTATACCAGGGGATGACTGCGCATTATTTGATAGTGTATTTTACTGTAGTAAAAACAAAAAAATACAACTAATGACATTTGCTCAAATTGGTTTGCAAGAGAGAAATCCAGGAGGAATAGGAAATTGTACTTTCTTAATAAATGGCTTTAGTGAGCATGGATATGATGAAAAAGTATTAGAACCACTAAAGGCATTTATGAATAAAATAGGGTATCAAGGATTTGCAGAATTTGATTTAAAATATGATAGTAGAGATGGAAAATATAAAGTACTTGAAATAAATCCTAGGCAAGCTAGATGCAGTTATTATTTATGCTCTGCAGGATATAATTTAGTACAATATCTAATAGATGACTTGATTTATGATAAAGAAAAGCCAGAAGTATTAATAAAGGAAAAAGTTGCACTTAGTTTCGTACCAAAAAGTGTAATAAAAAAATACATTACAAGTGAGCCTCTTAAAGAGGAAGCATTATCATTAATAAAACAGAAAAAAATATATAACCCTCTGAAATATAAAGCAGATAAAGGAATAAGAAGAAGATTATACCTTATTGCAAAAGATTTTAATTATAAAAAGAAATATAAAACTTTAAAATGGTAATTTTTATAAAAAATATTATACTTTATTACTGAAAATTCAGGCAAATAGTATAATATTTTTTTATGAAATAATTAAAATTTGAAAAATCCTCTTTGCAAAAGTATGAAGAAATGTTATAATAAATCTATATGATAAATTAGAAGGGAAGAGGCGGTTCTGTGAATCAAATATTAGTATCAGAAAAATTGTATATCACCCCAGAAATAAAAAGAAAAAAACGCTTTTATAAGCTAGAATTCTTTTTATCAGTTTTTTTGGTTTGCCTTTTATTTTCTTATTACATATATGCTGAATATGACAGAAGCAAAAGTGAGCAAGTATCTCAGCAAATTTTAGCACAGTTAAAATATGATGAAGATGATACAATTAAAAAAGCAGATGATGATGTTATTGTTGTTATATTAGATGAAAAACAAGAAGAACAAGTTGAACAACAAGTAGAAAGCCAAATAGAAGAACAAGAAGAACAACAATCAGGAGCGTCATATACTACAGGCACAACAAGTAGTAAAAGTAAAAAGAAATCATCTATAGATACTGCAGTATATACCTCAACAGATGGTGTTAAATATACAACAGAATCTATTCTAGAAATACCTGCAATAAATATAAAATATCCAGTCCTTTCTCAAACATCGCCAGACTTACTATTTGTTTCTCTTAATAAATATTGGGGCCCAAAGCCAAATGAAATAGGAAATTATTGTATAGTAGGTCATTATTATGAAAGTGGAAAAATGTTTGGAAAATTGCGCAAACTAAAAAATGGAGATATTGCAAAATTAACTGACCTAACTGGTAGAACAATAAAATATCAAGTATATAATAAATATGTAGTTCAACCTACAGATACAAGTTGTACAACACAAAGAACAAATGGAAAAAAAGAACTTACATTAATTACATGTACAAATCATGGTAAACAAAGATTAGTTGTAAAACTAAGAGAAGTGCAATAATCTAAAAGTCTTGCAAAGGGTCTAAAAAGATTTCTTATGCAAGGCTTTTTTATAGAAACATTATTAGAAAAATATTTTAAATCATAGTATTTGCATTTAAGTAGAACAAGATATAATAATATTATTTTATACAGAAAGGAGAACGAGGGGGGAAGAGCCTCCTGATAATTAAGAAATGAAGTTAAATATTGTAATGGTAGAACCAGAAATACCACAAAATACAGGAAATATAGCAAGAACATGTGCTGCAATTGGTGCGAAATTGCATTTAGTAAAGCCATTGGGGTTTGAAATAACAGATAAATATCTAAAAAGAGCTGGATTAGACTATTGGGATAAACTTGAGATAGAAGAACATGAATCTTTGAAACAATTTTTAGAAAAATATCCACCGGAAAACTATGAAATGTATTTTTCTACAACAAAAGGAAAACAATGTTATTCAGATGTAGATTATAAAAAATTTCAAGAAGTATTTCTTTTATTTGGAAAAGAAACCAAAGGGTTACCAGAGGATCTACTTCAAAAATATATAAAGAAAACTATTAGAATACCAATGAGAGAGCATTTGCGTTCTTTAAATTTGTCAAATTCCGTAGCAATTGTAGCATATGAAGTACTAAGACAGGTTGGTTTTGATAAATTAGAACAGATAAGTGAATACTTTGATAATAAATAAAATCAAGCGCATGGTATTAATTAAAAGAGCATAAAAAAAGAACAAAAATGGTTAGTTAAAAAGTTAAATTCCACTTAGTAAAAAAATTGATTGTATGAAAGAAAAGTCCATAATTCAGGAATTTTC
>CANQHC010000064.1 GCA_947623595.1 uncultured Clostridia bacterium
TAAAAGAAGGGAGATGGAAATATGCCAAACGAAAAAGAAATGTTATGCATAATATCATTATTCAATTTAGAGGATTATGTAAAAGATTTGTTGTTTAATGCTTCTACAGAAGAGCAGGAACAAAATGCAAGAAATATAATGAAAAAAATAAAAGAAGAATTTAAGAAGCTATACATCCCAACTCCAATTGAAAATGTATAGCAACTGTCAACATATAAACATATGAGATTATACATATTATATCAAAAACTGTATTAAAAATCAACAAAAATTGAAAGATGGTGTAAGAATGATAGTAACTGATTTAAGTAAAAGTTTTTATCCTATACCAAAATCTAAAAATAAACCCAAAGAGACAGAACAGAAGAACGAATCAGATTTTTGTATTATGCCTAAAAGCAGCAAATATAGTACAAAAAGAACTAAAAAATACTGTGAAAGACATGAAGTGTTTTTTAGTAAAGCATATAGAAACAAAAGTATAAAAGATGGACTTATAGTATTTTTAACAAAAGAAGATCATAGAGGGACAAATGGAGCACATGGTAAAAATGGTTCTAAATTTAATACATATTTAAAAAAATTAGCACAAAAAACATGGATGAACTATTATCAGAAAACAAAAGAAGAATTTATAAAAAGATATGGAAAAAATTATCTATAAAATAATGTAGTGGCGGAATAGACATATCTAGTTTGATATTAGATATGGTAAAACTGAATGGCGAAAGCATCTTGCGTTATAAATCGCTAAACGGTAATAGTAGACGCGAGGGTTAAACGCGTATTCTAAAAAAATACGAAAGCTGCAAAGAGATAGGCTGGTAACCGAGTTCAAACTGGCATGTTAGGTGCAAATCCTAACCTACATATATTCCCCTGTTAAAACAATACAGTATGTCCCTTTTGCTGTATTGTAACAACAAAACACAACAAAGGAGAAAGAAAATGTCATACATAGAATTAATAAATGCTTTCGAGAAATGGTGCGAAACTAACTATTTGCCAATCTCATCACAGTTATTATGGTATAAATTAATATCATTATTTAACAAATGTGGGTGGAGCGAATGGGTTACAGTAGATAACCAACGATTGATGGCACTCTTAGGAATGAAACGTGAAGCTACGTTCATACCATGTAGAGATAAATTAATTAAGGCAGAATTATTTGAATACAGAAAAGGAAAAAAAGGAAGTCCAAATCAATATAAAATTTGTACTACGGTTTTTAGTAGTATAAACAGTAGTATAAGTAGTAGTAAAAACAGTAGTACAAAGCGGAGTACAAACAGTAGACATAGATATAGATAGATTAGATATATATAATAAACATAAATCTATCTATCTATCATCTAACGATAATGATAAAAAATTAAATGATATAGATCAAATGAAATTGAACAAAATTATAAAAAATTGCGAACTAGAAACAGTATGTGAAAATCCTGAATTGATAGTAGAAGTTACAGGAATAATAAAAGAACTATTTGTAGGCATAAAAACTAAAGAAAAAATAGAAAATATGAATTGTAGACATGTACAATATGCATTAAAAAATTTTGCCATTGCAAATACAAAGTCACAAATACAAAAGCCTAAACAATATTTTAAGCAATGCTTATTATCCGCGTTAGAACAAATAGAGCTAAGTTCACAATACGATACACAAACAATATATCAAGAGGAAAATGACATATATGCCCAAAATTGAAAAAATATAAGAAGGGGGAAAGCATGACAAACGAAGAAATAATAAAAAATTGGAAACAAGGAAAAACAGTAGAACAAATTTCAAAAGACTATATGAATCAATACAACAAACAAGCAAAAATAAGGAAAGAAGCAAAAATAAATATAAAAGAAGCACAGATGTACGTAGAACCAATAATATTTGAATTTGAAACAATGTATTTTTAAAAGAGAGAAGGAAAAAACAAATGAATGAAGCCCAAATAATGAAATTAGGAAATGTAACAATCATCTATGACAACAAAGATATAAAAATAATTAATTCATACAAAATAAAAACCGAAAGAGAAATGATAGCAATACTAAAAACATTCAAAAACAGAACAGGATTCCAAAGTAAAAGAACCTTAAAAAGTTGGATAAAAGAATGGAAAGCACACAACAGACTATATAAATTAGGATTATTTAAATCGCATACGATAGATTGTGACTTAGAAGAAAACGAAAAATGGTGGAGACTACTAGCATACCAGATACTAGGAATATAACACAAAAGCACATTGAAAATTAAATAAGGTTTATCAGAAAATGCAAATAAAACTTTTTTGAAGAATTATATTGACTTATTATTATTTTTTATAATAAAATAATATAAAAGAAGGATGTAAAAATATGAAAGAAAATAAATCAGAAGAATTAATAAGTCCAATGGACATAGAAACAGATAAATTTAAAAATAAATTTGCAAACATAATTAGTTGGTGTTGTTCTAACTTGTTTTCATTATTATTTCCTGTTGGTGCAGTATTTTTTATAGAATTTTTTGAAAAAGAAGGAAAATTTGATTTTAAAGGTAATTATCCAGAAATGTTAATGGTTGCAATATCGATATGTACAAACTTAGTAATACAACTAAATAAAAAATCATATAAAATAAATGAGAGCGTAAAAACTTTGATACGTATCATAACTGTTGGAATATTGGTATTATCTTCTTTAGCATATGGAATATCTAAAACAATACCGCAAAACGAGTTAAATATTATGCCAGTTTTTAATATATCATTAGTATTATTAATTGTTTCATTTTTTATAGGAGTGATATGTGAAATAAAGAAAAAAGGAGAGTGACGGATTATGATGTGGTTTATAACAGGAGTACTTGTTTTTGGTACAATTAGTATAATTATTGTTGCATTCCCTATTTCTAGTTACATTAGACTATTTGAAGTTTTAAAATATATGTATAATACAAGAAAAATAAAGAAAAAATACAAAAAGAAAATAAAAAGCAAAGAAAAATGAAGATATTGAGAGACAATCTATTCATTTATAGCAAGAGGAGTTGATATAATGACAACAAAAAGTTTTTTAAGAAATATAACTATCAAAAGTAAAAAAGAAGCTGATAAATTTCTTCAAGCATTAGAAAATGCTGAGAATAAGCAAGCTAAAATAGTAAAGTTCGACAAAAGAGTAGAGGAAATCAAAAACAGCGAAAAAATAAAGGAAATGTTTTCTAAAAATAAATAAAGGCATATAAAATAATAAATTTAATAAATGTTTACAATAATATAGGAATAGAAGAAACATATAAATATAATATAAAAATTCAAAAAACTATTGCAAAATTTTCTTTTTATGTGTAAAATTATATTACAACACTTAAAATATTGAAAAATACACAATTTTATGGTATAATAATTATAGTATTTACATAATATAAGAAAAGGAGGGATTGAAATGAAAACAGATATGATGGAACTTAAGAAAAAAGCCAAGGATTTAGTCCTAATTAGTGAAAAAAAAGGAATGATAAAACCACATACAGAAGCTTTCAAAGATTTCCCTGTGGAAGAAGAAGTGCATAAAGGTCGAAATTTAAAAAATAAAAAATAAAACAATAAAAGGAGAAAAAAATGAAATACGAAATTGGAGATATTATATGGGCAGCAAAATTTGAAGATAAAGAACAAAATCTAGTAGACCACCATTTCTTTGTTGTTGTTAATGACGACGGAGAATTAATACCTGCAGAATACTTTGGTTTTGTAATTTCTTCAAATTTGAGTAAAAGTAAAGAATGTTCTAAATATAAGTATAATGAACCATTAAAAAAAGACAACACTAACAATCTAGATTATGATAGTATTGTAAAATGTGACCAGTTATTTAAAATTCCCAAAAAAACAATAAGCTATAAACTAGGAAGTGTAAATGTAGAAGACATGATAAGATTCCTTAAAGCATATGATGAATATTTAAAAACAAAATAAAATGAATACATATACTGATAAACCTTGAGAAAATCAAGGTTTTTTTATATGCAAAAATCTTGATAAAAAAAATACGAAAGAGGTGTAAAAATGCATGATTATAAAAACGGAAGAGTTATCATAGACAATAAAATTATAGAATTAACAGAACTAGAGAACAAAACTTTAGATGAATTAATAAAAAATAAAGGACATATAACAACATATGAACAGCTATGTCAAAGACTATACAGAGAACCATTAGATTATCAATATAGAATAAATATACAAACAACAATAAAAAGACTAAGAAGAAAAATAGAATCTAAAATAAAAATAAAAACAAGAAGTGGATATGGTTACATAATAGAATGGATTGAAAGATGAAACGAGGTGCTACAAAATGACTAAAGAAGACATAGAATTTGATATTAACTATCACGAAGAAGGAATAAACTTCATGAAAAATTACATACAAAATATACGCATATTAATTGAAAAATCTACAGGAAAAGAAAAAAGAGACTTAAAAGAAGAAGAAAAACACGT
>CANQHC010000065.1 GCA_947623595.1 uncultured Clostridia bacterium
TGTTGATTGTTCGACTGTTCCTTCCCATTTTACTGGTGTTAATTTGTCACTGTCACTTTCTGCACTTGATTTTAATACTGGTTTATTTGGTTCTTCTTTTATACTATTATCTGTTCCTAACCATATTACATCTATTGTTCCATAATTGCTTGAAAATGTATCTGATATTTTTACTATATTTGTTACTGTTGCTTCTGTTGTTTGTTTATTTCCTGCTTTGTCTGTTATTATGAAATTATATGTATTGTTTTGAGTTACTTTAAATGTTTTTATCATTTTTGTTGCTTTGTCTTGTTCTTCTGTTGTTTCTTCTCCTTCTTCTATGTTTTCTTCATTTGTTGTTTTTATGCTTTCTATTCCATTTTCATCTTCTCCTGTTACTGTTATTACTACTGTTTCTCCTGCTGCTCCTATTTCTGTTTTTGCTGTTGGTAGTTTTTTGTCTATGTTTGTTATTTCGTATGATGATACTTTTGTGTCTACTGCTGTTTCTCCTGTTTGGTTGTCTTTGTATCTTGCATATATTGTTCTGTTACTGTTTATTTCTGTTAGTTTTGTTGTGTAATCTTTCCAGTTTGTTTCTCCTCCATCTGTTGAGTCACTGTATTGTTTTGTTGTTCCTGGTATTTCTGCATATGTTATTTCTACTTCTATGTTTTGGTTTGTTAATGCTTTATTTGATGGTTGGATTTGTGGGGTTTGTGATTCTATTGTTGTTACTTCTGTTACTGGGTCTGATTCTACATAGTCATTTCCTGCCATGTCTTTTACTCTGGTTTTTACTTCATATTCGGTTTGTTCTGTTAGTCCTGTGAATTTATGGGTGTCTGCTGTGTCTGGTACCCATTCTTCCCAAATATCTGCTGTTTTTTCTTTGTATGTGTATTCTTTTGTTTCTGGGTCTATTTGGCTGTCTGTGTCTGTTTGGTTGAATTGTACTGTTATTGTTGTTGCTGTTGGGGTTGCTCCTGCTTTTGTACTTGTTGGAGGTGTGTTGTCAAAGTAGAATACTTCTGAGCCTTCTACTGCTGTGTTTCCTAGCTCATCTTTTGCTAGTATCCATAGTCTCCATTTTTTCCCTGTTTTTGTGTGTGAGTCATCTTTTATTTCATTTGTACTTGAAAATACTGTCCCATCTGTTAAATCTGCTTCTTTTACTTCTTTTTTAGTTTCTGTTTCATCTTCTATCCATTTGTATTTTATGTTTTCTTCATCTAATGCTCCTATTCCTATATCTGTTACTGTTACTACTGTTCCTTGTTCTCTTTTATATTCACTACTTCCATTTGTTTGAAATTCTACTGTTGGTGGTGTTTTGTCTATTTGGTCTACTTCTACTTGTGTTGATTCTGATATGTTTCCTGCTTTGTCTTTTACCCAGGCATAATATGTTTTTTCTGAATATGTTGTTGTACTTTCCCATGTTGTTTGTTCACTTTCTTCCCATGGGCCAGTATCTTTGTCTGGTTTTGCTGGTGTGTCTGTTATTGCATATCCTGCTATTCCACTTCCTCCTTCTTCATCTTGAGCTACTATTGTTATCTTTTTGTTTTCTTTTTTCCAGCCTTGTTCTGCTGTTGCTGAAGTTATTGTTGGTGGCGTTGTATCTTTTGGTTCTTCTGGTTCTGGTTTTTTGTCTCCTACGTGTACTGTTTTCTTTTCGGTTTTTTCTATTCCGTCTTTTGTTCCTTTTACTTCTATTGTGTAGTCTCCTGTTCCTGGTACTACTGCTTTCTTCCCTCCTTGGCCGTCGTCTTCCCATTGTACCTCTACATCTTGACCTTCTGAGTCTTTTACTGTTATTTCTACTTCTTCGTCAAATTCGTCTTTGTTTGGTACTGTTACGTGTAGTTCTACATTCTCGTATGTTTGGTCTTCGTCTATTGGATCTCCTCCTACTTGGGTTACTCCTACTTCTACTTCTGGCCATAGTCCTCCTTTTGGTCCAACCTCTTTTATTTCTCCGGTTTGTCCATCTATTACGAATTCGTCATTATCTGTTTCTACTACTATGTCTCCGTTTTCTTTGTCATGTATTTGAGGACTTACGTTTGATAAGTCTTGTTGGACTTTTTCTTTGAATTTGTCTGGATTAAAATCTCCTTCTTCTGCAAATACGTCAAATACTTCTAACTGCAATTGTTCTTGCACTTGGGCTCTGCCTGTTAGTTCTTTAGCTTGTGTTGCTCTTTTTAGAATTGCATTTTCTCCGCTTAATGCATTTATGGTTATTCCTGCCAATATTAGTATCACTATTACTGTTATTACTAGTGCAATTAGAGTAATAGCTGTTTCTTGTTTTATACCTTTTCTATTATACATATTTTCTTCTTCCTTTCTTGTATTTTTAGTCTAACATGACTATATTTTATCATGAGTGTATTGGTTTTTCAATGGTTTTTTCTTGCAGTTTTTGTGGTATTTTTTTCTCTTTTGCTTTTAAATATTGGTATGTTGCACTTTTGGTATGATTATTAAGTTTTTGTTACATTTTTGTTACATTTTCATTACACTTTTTTAACTATATATAATCATAAACAGATGTTTTTGGACTACAAAAATCGCCTTGAACTTATTTCTAAATTCAAAGCGAAATGATTATTTGTAAATAATTTTATTATATACAATTAAAAGATGAAAGTGGTAATTTAGCTTTATATTTCAAAAGATGATAATTGGGTTGTATTATAAAAAGTCGAAAATTGTGATGGTGTTTAATTTTCATCATAATTTTCGACTTGGGTAGTGTAATTACTAGTTATTTTGACAAATGGTATAATATAATTATGCAATTAATTAGTATTTTGTTTATTTTTACCTATTAGTGCTGTTTGCAGGTCTCTGGGGTATTCCTTTAAGGCACGTGTTGATCAAGTTTGTTATTTATTGTATATTGTTTATGTTTATAGATTATGTTGCCTATTCCCCTTTCAAAAAATTTTGTGCCGATTAAAGGGAACCAGGGACCAAGGAAGGAAAAGTGCTAAGGAGCCAAGGCGACGCGGAAACCGAAGTAGCCGTAGTTGCCGCCATCATCCTCACCAGCATAGAACACACCTGCACCCGCAGTACCGCCGTAATAGCCTCCACGAAGGGCGAACGGACCGCTAGAACCCACGACACGAGCGTAGTCCTGGAACCAGCTTCGATAAGTCTCTGTATCTTTCTTAACCTCTTTTGTCATATCTCCTGTTTTACTTACTTCATATATTTTTGCTCCTTCATATTGTGACGTTCCATTTTTATATGCTGTTGCCCATTTACTACTTGTTTTTCCTTCTGTTATTATTGAACTTCCATAACTTTCTAAGTTACTTCCTCCTAAACTGTCAAATGCTGCTACATATTCATATGCTCCTCCACTTAAGTCATATATTCCATATATATTTCCTGTTGAACTTGCCATTTGTCCTGCTTCTGTATCATATTGGTTATCTGTTGCAGTTGATTGACTTGCACTTGCACTATCTCCTGCTATTCCTGTTACAAATTTACTACAATTATTTATATATATTTCATGTCCATTTCTTCCGTATTGACTGTGTGTTAAGCATGCTACTGCTCCCCATTCACTATTTTTCATCATATGACTTGATCTTCCTTCTAAATATGCTTTTCCATATGTATACATATCAGTTATTTTTATACTTACTGCTGCTCTTACTGATGGTTTACTTTGGAATGTTGTTCCTTTTGCTGTTCCTGCTGAATCTATTGTTGCGTCTGTGTGACTCATCTCATATTTTGCTACCCAGAATCCGGCTAGGTCACTATCCCATCCTCCGTTGTCAAAGTTGTTTTCGGTGTTGTCCATGAATGCTGGGTGTAGTATGTATTTTTCTCCTCCGTAGTCTATTGTTTTTATTCCTTGGTCTAATTCGTATTTTACTTCTCCTTTTGTGTCTGTTATTCCTTTTCCGTCGTCATAGCCGGTTATTGTTTCTCTTGTTTCGTCTTCGTAGTATGTTATTCTGTATGCAAATCTTGGTATCCAGACAAAATAGCTTCCATCTTTGTTTGTTGCATTTGCCCAGTGGCTTGTTTTGTTGTCTTCTATTCCTTCTCCTGCTTTGTAGTTGTACCACGTTTCGTCTTGCTCTGTTGTTGGTTGTTCTTCTGTTCCTTCCCATTTTACTGGGGTTAGTTTTTCTTCATCTTCTTCTGTGCTTGCTTTTAGTACTGGTTTGTTTGGTTCATTTTTTATGCTGTTATCTGTTCCTAGCCAGATTATATCTATTTCTCCATAGTTTGTTGAGAACTTTTCTGAGATATTTTTCATTGTTTTTATTTCTACTGTGTCTGTTTGTTCATTTCCGGCTTTGTCTGTTACTTTGAATTCGTATGTTCC
>CANQHC010000066.1 GCA_947623595.1 uncultured Clostridia bacterium
TCCTTCTTTACCACTCAAATCTATTTTTATACATGAGTTTGCTGTTGTATTATGAACTCCTTCTATACTTTCTACATTTTCATTTTCTGTTTCTTGTGCTTTCTGTTTTCTATATGCTTTTCCGTTTGTTGGAATGTATTTTCCATCTCCTTGTTCTTCAAACCCATATTGTACTCCTTCTGCTTCATATACTTTTATACTGTTTATTACCACTTGGTCTTCATTTGTATCTCCTCCACCATCTTTTCGATATCCTAAATGTAAATAATATGTACTTCCTCCTTTTAATATTTCTGATGTATAGTCTGTGTCTGCTATTGTTTCTGATATGAACATAAATCTTCCTGGTGTGTAATCATGTTTTGGGGCATTTGTATCTGTAGTTATTGTTGCATAGCCATAGTCATAATTTTTCTCACTTGATACTCTTGCATTTACTACTACTACATAATCCCCTGTTTTACCTTCTAGATTAATTGGTATATATGAATTTGCTGTTGTTCCTCCTTTACCAGCTGTTTCCCCCAATTTTTGTCTATATGTTTTTCCATTTGTTGGGATATAATAACTTTCTCCATCTTCTCTTGTTTGTTTTTCAAACCAATAGTTTCCAACTTGTTGTATATCTTGTAATACTCCTTCTACTTCTCCTTTTTCTAAATCTAACCTTGCATATGTTTTTCCGTTATTTTTGATTGTTCCTTCAATTGCATCTGATACTTCATTTTCATCTATTATTTCAGCAAAATCATTACTATTATTAGTTAATTCACCTATTACAGTATCTTGGTCTGGATTGTCTCTTTCTTCTATTTGATCTAGTTTGAATTTTACTCCTGCTATTGGCTCTTTGTTTTTGCTATCTACTTTTTGTATTACTATTTTGTTTGATTTTTTACTATATGTTACTACTATGTGTTTGTCTTCTTTTACATCTGTAAACTTATCCATAGTATAACTTCCATTTGCGCCATTTACTTCAAATGGCCACTCTTTTCCATTTACTGTAACTGATATTATTTCATAATCTTCTTTTGGAGTCATTGTAATATCTCTAGTACTTTTATCACCATATTTTACTTTTTCATATGGATTTCTATCTTCTCCAGAAATATCTCCTCCTTTTTCTCCATCTATTTTATGTACATCTGTTGTTATTTTAAATTGCTTTCTATAATTCTTTACTTCTAATTCTTCTACTTCTGGAACTCCTACTTGATTTGCTATTTTTAATAGCATACCATCGTAAGATCCTTGATTGGTTAATGTCTTTCCATCTGTTTCTATATTTCTACTCCTATAATATCCTCCTGCTAATATTGTTCCATCTTTTAATTCTGCCACTGAATTTATCTGATCAATACTACTTCCTCCTATTGATTTTGCCCACTGCACTTTATATCCTAATTTTTCATCTGGTATGTATTTAATTATCATTCCATCAGAATTACCTTTAGAATTTAATGTATAATCTCCTACTTGGATACTACTACTATCAAAATATCCTCCTACTGCAAAACCTCCATCTGATGTTGTAATTATGGAATTAATTATACCATTTATATTTTTTTCATATTCTAATTCATACTCATTTTCATTCTTTATTTTTTTATATTTTCTTAATCCAACAGAACTCGTTCCTCCTACTACAAATCCTCCATCTTCTGTTTCGGCTACTGATTTTATCTCATTCCAACCACTTTCTCCTACTGACGTTGCCCATGAGACTTTATATTCTCCTTCTCTTTGTTCATCTGGTTCATATTTGATTATCATTCCATCACGATTATCTTCATTTACTAATGTATATTCTCCTACTTGTATCTCTTTTGAACTAAAACATCCTACTGCTATATATCCTCCATCTGATGTTTCTGCTACTGATTCTATTAGATCATCCTTATCTCCTCCTACTGACGTTGCCCATTCAACTTCATATTTTTTATCACTTTCTACTTCTTTGTATTTAATTATTATTCCATCTCTGGAACCTTTAGAATTTAATGTATAATCTCCTATTGTTATTCTCATAGAAAAATATCTTCCTACTATAAATCCTCCATCTGTCGTTCCAGCTAATGATTCTATACAATCATCAGTACTAATACAACCACCTGATGTTGCCCATTCGACTTGCCCTTTTTTATCATATTTTATTAACATTCCACCATATGATAATGTATAATCTCCTACTAGAATTTTATTACTATCAAAATATCCTCCTACTATAAACCCTCCATCTGATGTTTCTGCTACTGATGTTATTTGATCTATACCACTTCCTCCTACTGACGTTGCCCATTGTACTTGTCCATTTGCATCATATTTAATTATTATTCCATCTTGTCCACCTTTAGAGCTTAATGTGTATTTTCCTACTTGTATTGTATTATAGAAATATCCTATTGCTATATATCCTCCATCACTTGTTGAAGCTACTGATGTTATTTCGTCGCTATTAGTACCTCCTATTGATGTTGCTGTGACAGTTGTTGGATTTGCTAATTCTTTTTTCTCATACTTAATTATCATTCCATCATAATAACCTGTTGAACCATTATTTTTTAATATATATCCTCCTACTTGGATACTATTTGAACTAAAATATCCTCCTACTACTAAACCTCCATCTGCTGTTTCTACTACTGATTTTATACCCTCGTTATGACTTTCTCCTACTGACATTGCCCATTCTACTTTATATTTTTCATCACTTTCTACTGGTTTGTATTTGATTATCATTCCATCTTGTGCAACTGAAGTATTATTTTTTAATGTATATTCTCCTAATTGGATACTACTACTTTCAAAATATCCTCCTACTGCAATTCCTTCATCTTCTGTTTCGACTACTGATTCTATATAATCGTTATTACTTCCTCCTACTGACATTAACCATTCTACTTCATATTTTTCATTACTATTTACTTGCTTGTATTTGATCATCATTCCATCAGTATCACTTGCTGACCCCTTTTTTTCTAATGTATATTTTCCTACTTGAATACTGCTTCTAAAATATCCTCCTACTACAAATCCTCCATCTGATGTTTCGGTTACTGATGTTATTTCATCAGTATAACTTCCTCCTACTGACGTTGCCCATTCTACTTTATATTTTCCTTCATTCTCCTCATCTGGTTCGTACTTAATTATCATTCCATCAAATGAGCCATCAGAATTTAATGTATAATCTTTTGATAATTTTATTTCACTACTTTCAAAATATCCTCCTGCTACAAATCCTCCATCTGATGTTTCGACTACTGAGTTTATATAATCACGACTACCTCCTCCTACTGACGTTGCCCATTCTACTTTATAGTCTCCTACTTTTATTTCATCTGGTTCATATTTGATTATCATTCCATCATAGTCGCCTTTATTTTCTAATGTATAATCTCCTACGTTAATACTACTGCTAAAATCTCCTACTACTACAAATCCTCCATCTGTTGTTTCGGTTACTGATGTTATTTCATCATTACTACTTCCTCCTACTGATGTTGCCCATTCGACTTTACATTCTCCTTCATTTGCTTCGTCTGGTACATATTTGATTATCATTCCATCACGTTTACCTTTAGAATTTAATGTATATTCTTCTGATAGTTTTATTTCATGACTTTCAAAATATCCTCCTACTACAAATCCTCCATCTGATGTTTCGGCTACTGATGTTATTTCATCAGTATAACTTCCTCCTACTGACGTTGCCCATTCGACTTCAAATTCTGAATTATATTTGATTATCATTGCATCAGTATAACTTGTTGAACCTTTATTTTCTAATACATATTCTCCTACTTGTATACTTTTTGATCTAAAATTTCCTACTGCCACATAGCCTCCATCTGATGTTTCTATTACTGATGTTATTTGTTCTGCACCACTTCCTCCTACTGATGTTGCTAAAGAAACTCCCAATTCTTCTTTTGTTTCTCTTGAGGTTCCTATTCCGAAGTAGTATATGTTATCTGTTATGTCATATTTTTCATCACTAGCTTTAATTTCTATTGCTTTATATAAACCTTCTCTTAGGTTTGCTTCTATTTCTCCCTGCTCATTTGTTGTTAGTACATGGTATTCTTTTCCGTTTATTATTTCTTTTTCTCCTAATATGTTGAATTTTGCATCTAATGCTAGTTGTTCTGTTCCATCATCTACATTGTATATTGCAAATTTTGTATTTGGTAAGCGAACTGGTTCTCCATTCTCATCATTTTGCTCTCCATCCATTTTTAGGTAGTGTAAACTAATTTAAAAATTTATTTATTTACACTCCAGCTTTTTCAAGGTTTCTACCACTTTTTTGCAAT
>CANQHC010000067.1 GCA_947623595.1 uncultured Clostridia bacterium
GGTTTTTCTAGAGATGATGCTGGTAAGTTCTTAGATTCTTATTATCAAAATAAGATTTATGAATCTGATCCATTTGCTAAATTAGATCAAAATGGAGTAGGTAAGCTTGTTAAAATGGCTGTTGAATTAGGACGTAAAACAAGAAAAGATATTAAATTAGGTATTTGTGGTGAACATGGTGGAGATCCTTCATCAGTAGAATTCTGCCATAACGTAGGATTAACTTATGTATCTTGTTCACCATTTAGAGTTCCAATTGCAAGACTTGCTGCTGCACAAGCTGCTATACGCGAAAAGGAGAACAAATAGTCCGTAAAGACGTTCTACATTTATTCAAATAATTACTTATAATAATGATGTTATAAGATATGATGTAGATTAGAGTTATAATTAAATAACTAAAAAAATAATTATATAAATTCAAATTAGACTGAGATTTTAAATAATCTTGGTCTTTTTTATATATAGAGTAATGTTTGTATTCCCAAAAAAGTCCAAAGTTGACTTTTTTTGGGAATAACTAATTGATAATTTTTTCTACAAATAATTTATTGATTTCAGCATCTTTGTTATAATAGTTCATATATTTATTAATTTGTGTTTTATAATTAGTAAATGTTTTATTGTTTTTCCTTATAACTAGAATGCAGATTTTTTTAACTAATTTTTTCTTTTTTGTGTTAGAAGTTATAATTTTCTTTTTGTATGAAGACTATAATAATCTAGCACTTTTATTTTGTAAGATTTTTAGTTAAAACTAAAGACTTTTCATTAGAAATTTGGTACAATTATAATGTTAGTATTTGGAGGTATGTAGTTATGCTTAAAGAAAAAAGAAAATTAAGACTGGAATGCTTTAATTACTTGGGTAAATACGGAGAAAATATAAAGGAAAAATTTAGAAATATATGTGGCAAAACGGCAAGTTATAATGTCCCTAATGAATTGTATCAAAAGAGGACTCAGAGGAAGAACAGAGCACTTATTTCTTGGAAAACTGTTAAAAAAAATAACTTAGATATAGAAAAATTAAATTCATTTGAAAATGGAATTGTTGTAGAATTTATTAATAATGATTTTTTTAATGAAGAAGATCAATCAAATCCGCTTTTTATAGAATTGAAAAATAGGCTTGGTTCAAATGAAAATGTGTCATCTATAATAACGTTTAGGTCTGAAAATGGAAGCTCGTCTTCAAAAGAGTCTAGAATGGCCTTCACTGATTTTATCAATAATACGGAAGTTATTTATAATAAGGAACGTATAATAATTAATAAAGATAATTATATGAATTATAAATTAAGAAAAACTGCGAGTAAAATTGGATCAGGCGTAGGTAATGATAAGTGGAGTGGATTTTTATTTGTATCAATAAAAGGTGGACAACAAGATTCAATAGAAACTCATCGAAATGATGAGATGACATTGTTTAATCCTGCATGTGAGTATGCAAGTGAGGAAGTTGGATTGGATATTGATTTAACATTATCCTATTTTGCTATGAGAAGTATTGATGTCAAAAACTTGCCTGATGATGAAAAAATTAAACATAATGACATTTTAAAGCGATTGGAGGAAGAATTAAAAAAGATTGAATACGATTTAAATGGAAATTCTGTTACTTTGTATAAGTATTGTAATATGCATCCATCTTTAGCAATGAAAGAAAATGCATTAATTGATCCTATACAATTAATTGATATTCCTATATCAAAATTCAATATAAAAGATCCTTCACATCCAGAGAATTTAAATATTACTCATAACGAGGCTGTAAATAAAGAAATTTTTTATTGGGATGAAAATAGAAAAACTGTTCTATCTCCAGCACGACCAACAAATTTATTTTGGTCATATCACTTATCTAATATGATGCAGCAAGATTTTAATTTAAGCGATTATATTAAACATGAAAAAGAAATGTATAATAAAAGACAAGAATTTAAGGAATTCTTTGATTTTACAAATGATATTTAAAATTGAGGAGAAATTATGAAAAAAATAAATGAAATTAAAAAATTACTGCCAAATGAGATTGAAGAGAGTTTATTAATTTCTGCTATTTTTGATATTAGTCGTAAATATGATAATCTATTTGTTGAAGAATTAAAAAAAATAAAAAAGGAAATGGGAATTACTATTGATTCAATTGAGAGAAGGAAACTAAGAAAGGCTTATTATTATTCTTTACCAAATAAGTATAATCTGAAGTTTATATATAATGATGAGCAATTGTCTGAAGTATTGGATGATTTTAGGGCAAGATTGAAAAATTATAATTCAAATAATATTATACTATCTTTGGAAAAAAGAATTGAAGATGTTAATAATAATAGAATAGATGATAATACTGAAAAATGGCTTCTACAATATAATAAAAAAAGGAAAAAGTGGAAATATTCGTTATTAATATTGAGAGTAGATCAAGAATTATATATTAAACTAGATTATTCACTAGATAGGCTATCAAGTTTTATAATAAATACTTACAGTGAATTAGAAAATTACAGATATTTAGCTGTTGTTTTTGATGAAAGCATTTATAACCAAGAAAAGAAAGATATTACATGGCAATTAGTATATAAATTAAGTATATTTGCTGAAAATTTTATGCAATTTAAAGGCGAGTTTTTTTCCTTTGACAAAGAAAAGCAAATAGATCGATTATCGAATTTTTTGAAAAATAGGTGTATTAAAAATTATAATAAAATATCTTCATCATTTTATAAAAATATATCCTATGGTTTCAAATTTGAAGACTGTTATATTAGTAGTGATTTAGGTAAAAAAATATTGATTTTAAAAAAAATAGAATTAGATGATAGTAATGTTCCATGTCCTTCATGTATGAGCACTATTCAACGAGGAAATTCATATCCAGAAATATTCTTGAAGAGTTGGGAGTGTAAAAATCCAAAATGTCCTGATAGAAGTAAATCTGGAAGAGGCAGAAGATTTGATGAATATGGAACTTATAGATATTTTAAATTGTCGGAAAACAATCAAGATAATGTAATAGATGATAAGTTGTATAAGAATTGGCATAGAGACATTTTTGAAAAAAACCTAAATTATATTGAATACTTAATCAAGGCTTATTCATGGAATAAAGAAACTGTATGTTTAGTAAATTTTAATAATAAGTATGATAGTTATGGTAGAAATGTCGTTATTGATAATGGTTTAACTTATTTTAATAAAGCAAAAACTGTATTTACTTCATTACCTATTTATAAATTGTTTAAAAATCTTTCTTTTGAAATAAATATTAATAACATTAATGGAACTGAAAAATTATCTGATGGGTTAGAAATTATTAATGAGGATTCATCATTACATCTTAAAACGTTGGAGCCAAATCAAATAGGAGCTGCTATAACTTCGCCGCCTTATTATAATGCTAGAGAGTATTCACAATGGGATAATTTAATATTTTATCTAATTGATATGATGATTAATGCAAATGCTGTATATTATTCACTAGCTAATAATTCATACTATTTGTATAACATTGGAGATATTGTTTCAGAAGATAATATATATGTTAATTCAAAAATGTCAAGGCATAGAATACAACTTGGTTTTTTATCGTGTTTATTTTTTGAGTTAGTGGGTTTTAATTTATGTGGAAATATAATTTGGGATAAGGGGGAAGTTCAGTCAAAAAGAAATTCGACAATAAATTTATTTAGCGGATATATTAAACCAGTTAATTGTTATGAGCATATGTTTATTTTTAAAAAGGGTAAGGAAATAGTTGATAAAAGTAAAATTATAAAAATATCACCAGTTATAAAAATTAATAATAAAGGTGAAAATAAGTACAAACATACTGCTCCATATCCACTAGCTCTTGTAGCACAAATTGAAGAATTTGTAAATAAAGATAAATATATATTAGATCCGTTTTTAGGTAGTGGAACATCTTTAGTTTGGTGCAAGAAAAATAATTATAAAGGTATAGGCTATGAGTTAAATAAAGACTATTACAATTTATGCAAGGAAAATATTGGAAAGGAATAAAGAAGTAGAAATATTTCTTTTTTCAGTTTTGATAATTTTAAGTAATATAATTATATTCTTCTTTGTAATAAATATTTTTATAAAATAATTTAAATTATAAATAAAAAGCCCTTCTTAGAAGGGGATATGATGCTTAAAATATAAGGGTATGCAGTATTCTATCAGTATTTTTAAAGTTTATTTTAGCTATTTCTTTTAATTTTTCTTCACCGTATTTTTCAACTATTTCTT
>CANQHC010000068.1 GCA_947623595.1 uncultured Clostridia bacterium
AATTTCCCCCAATAAATCTTTGCCAAAAACCTACAAATTTTTTTGCCAAAAAACGACATAAATTATTGACATTTACACGGCACGTGAACTAAGATAGCCGTAGGTGCCGAATACGTCCGGATAGCTGCCGGTGCGGCCACTAGCTGGATGGCTAGAACCGGAACTGTCGTAACCGCACCCTCGACGAACTCGACGGATGGTGCCGGAGGCCTCTATAGTCCATTCATACATATTTCCAGCCATATCGTATATATTATTTACTCTATTTTTTATTTCTCCATTATCTCCTTGTAATGGCTCTCCTGTTTTGTGACTTTCATTTCCTGAAACACCACTATACCATCCCATTCCAGAACTATTTGTTACATAGGTTTGTGCTGTTCCTCCACAACTTATAAACCATTTCATTGTTGCATCCCATTGACTTCCCCATATCATACTACTTGTTGCTCCTGAACTTTCTTGTGCTATTTTTTTACTATTTTTATACATTGTATACCAAGTTGTACTCACTGTTGGCTTTCCTGGTTTTACTTCTGGAGTTTCAGTTGTTTTTAATCCTGATGTCTCATATCTTCCTATATAAAAGCCTTTATACTTTGCTACACTTTTTGCCATTTCGTTAAATCTCTTTTCCAATTCGTCTTTTAAATTGCTAGCATCTGTTTCTATTATTCCACTATAATTACTTCCAACAGCGTCATATCCACTTCCATTTCCATCATCCCCACCGGTTACTATTGCTGGCTCCCTATAGCCACTGTTTGCATTATAGGTCCATGCTGATTTAGCGGCATTAAAACTACCTGAGTCTTCATATAACTTTCCTGCTAATAGTGGGTTCTGGTGCGTTTGTCCACCTGTTCCTCCATTGCAAGAAAATGTTTCAGTTTCTTCATCAAAAGTTATTTTACCATCTGGATGTGTTTGACACATTACCATATCATTTATTTCTTTTACTGGCACCCATACGAATTCATTTCCATCATCGTCTTTTATTACTATTCCCTCATCTATTTTTGGATTATTATTATCTGCATATTTTACTGTATTGTCTTCTGTTGGTTCTAATACTGTATAGCCCTGTGGAATTGTTATCGATTTGTTTGTTCCACTTTCTGTATTACTTTCTGTTATTGTTTTATTTTCTCCTGTTTGCTTTACTCCATATTCCTTTGCTATTGCATTTTTTGTAACTGGTTCATCTGCTGGATCTTGTGGGTCTCCTCCTCCATATTCACTTAATAAACTATTTAACTTTTCAAAATCTTCATTTTCTTTATCTACTGCATTTTTTGTTTTATCTGCTGCCTCTTGTGCTTTATCTATAATGCCTCCATCTCCTAATACAAAAGTTATGGTTACCCCTGCCAAGATTAATAGCACTATTATTGTTACTACTAACGCTATTAATGTTATTCCGTTTTTCTTTTAAAGAATTGTTTTTTGTTTTCATTTAATTTTTTCCTCCATTTTTTATTTTTCTATTCTTTATAAAAGAATAAAATATTAAAATCTTTTTTAAAACAACAAAAAGACAGGCTATTTTATTTCTTAAAATAGTCTGCCTATTGCATTATCAAAAAAGGCTTTTGGGCCTTTAAATATTTCTATAAAATTACTTGTGTGTGTGTGTGTGTGTGTGTGTGTGTACAGCGCCAACGGTTTGCTGTTCCATCATTTGAAACTTCTCCTTTTTCTTTTGTTTTCTATTTCTTTACTATAATTTTATTTTACAATATTTTTTGACACTTGTAAATGCTTGTAACTAATTTGTAATAGAATTGTAATGTTCCTATTTTCATTTTTTATTCTATACTACTTTCTTTTTTAAGTCAATAGTGATTATGTTTTAATTTTTAAAAAATTGTAGATTTTAATTTTTAAAAAATTATATAAAAAAACTACTACCAACATATTAGTTAGTAGTAGTTTTCCTCATTAGGAGTTAGCTAATGTAAATTGCTCTTCTAATGCGTTTCCCTATAATTATATTAACATAATTTTAGTAAAATGTCAACCAAAATTAAAGGAAAGTCCAATTTTGAACTCTCCTTTTTGGGAAACTAAAGATAACTTATGCCTTATGCACAGCCATCTCCGTTTAGAAAAACATTGTTTCATTAAGCTTTCTCCTTTCTTTGGTATATTGTACTAATATCATTTATAGGTAAGACTATAAATATTTCAAATACTAGACAATATACTTTGAAAGGTACATTTGCTAATATAATAAACTCCCTAGCTACTTAAATAGCATAGGGAGTATTTTTTGAAATACTTTAAGTCCTACAAGCTATTAAGTAGCTTTCAATGGGAATTTACATATCTATACGATTTTCTAAACAATTCCCAATGTACTATAAATTTAATTATGTACACTTTTATTATACCATAAAATGGTAAAAATAGCAATATTGGTTGAATTATGTATCAATATATGATATAATTGTTATGTAAACATAATATACCGCTAGCATAAATAAATTTTATTTAGGGGGAAATTGTTATGTATGATACAAATATGGAAAACTTAGGAGAAAAAATAAAATACTTTAGAAAAACTAGAAATATGAGTACAGAAGAACTAGGAAATGCAATAGGAAAAAGTAAAACAACAATTATAAGATATGAAAATAACGAAATATTACCAGATATTTTAACAATAGTAGAAATTTGTAACGCATTTAATATAGACTTTAACGATTTGTGCAGCAAATCAATGCACAGCCTAGAAACAAATATAAATCAAAATCCATTTAATAATAACTTATTATACTTATACTACATCAGCAAAGGCGGAATAATTATATCAAGCATAGAAATAACAGAAAATAATAACTCTAACTATGTTTTAATGAAAAATGGATTAACCAATAAAAAATATAAACAAGAATATACAGGAATAATGGAATGTACATATAATACTGCCTTTATATGTTTAACTAATGCAATAAATAACCCGGGCCTAGATAAATTTCAAATTGAAATAGATTTACATTCAAAAATAAATGATATGTATTATGGCATATTTTTAGGAATATCAGATAACACCCATAGACCAACAGCCAGAAAATGTATATTAACAGATAAATTAATAGTATCAGTAAAAGGCTTAACAGAGTTATTTGAAAACTTAACAATAAATGTAGAAGATATAAAAGACATGGAAAAAACAAAATACTGGGACATGAAAACAGGAAATATTACAGACTATGTAATAAATGTAGGTACATAATAGAGTTGTGTACTAAAATAAAAAAATCAAAGGAATGTGTCTAAATTAAAAAATGGAGAAATATTTTACTAATAAGTAATATAATATTCTCCATTTTCTTATTTTATGCTACTTTTATTCCTGTGTCAATTACTTCTTTAATAAAAGGCGTTTCTGCATTTTTAAAATCTTCAATCCTTATTAAATGTGGCTCTATTCTAGTATCTATATTTCTTCTTAATTTCATTAAGTTTAATTCTTCATCAAATATATCATTTTTAAAATCATCTGTAATAATAGCAATATCAATATCACTATTTTCATTATTAGTTCCTTTGGCATAAGAACCAAATAAAATAATTGCTTCAATTTTATAATTTTCACAGATTTTTTCCACATACTTTTGTACTATTTCCATTATTAATTTATTGTCAATAGATTTTTTAACCATGTTCTAACCTCCTCTATATTTTTAACTTGTTGTTCTGTATATTCATCAGTACACTTTGAATAAAAATCTTTTTTATAATCATCATATCTAGCATTAATATTAAATCTTGTAATTATATCAAGTAAATTCTTTTGTCTTTCAGTAAGCTTTAATTTTGTTTTCTCTGCTAAATACAATAAATCATGGCTTTTGGGTGCTTGAGGATTATTTTGGTTATTTTTAGCATATAAGCCTTTTAATAATTTCTCTATAACTAAATGTCCTAAAAATAAACACCATGTATTTTTTTTGTTTTCAAATAATATTTTCATAGTTTCATAATCACTATCGCTACTTTCTAACCAATAATTCATTAGATCGATATTATTCATAATCTTCCTCTCTTTCAATCTATTATTATTATAACATTAAAATTAAATTTTTACTATATTTTATAAAAAGTATTGTATTTAATTTATGATAAAATCACCTTAAAAGTTTGTAAGCAAAAATTTCACCTTTGTATGTATAAATATAGAAA
>CANQHC010000069.1 GCA_947623595.1 uncultured Clostridia bacterium
TGTGTCTATTAAAGTTACTTCTTCCAATCCTGTTTTTGTTACTGTTGTTTCTAATTTTATTTCTGGTTTCTTGTACTGTGTTGTTGTTTCATTTGTTTCTTTTTCTGCTACATATCCCACATTTCTTATTTCATAATCTTCTTGTGCGTAATTTACTATTACTGTGAATGTTAATTCTTTTGTTGCATTTGGCTCTAGACTATCGATTGTCCAGGTTATTTCTTTTTCTTCTTGCACTTGTGCATCTTTTGGTGTTTCCTTTAATTTTGTTCCTGTTGGCACAGTATCTTTTACTTTTATGTTTGTTGCTTCTTTTGTTCCTGTATTTTTTACTACTATTGTATATGTTATTTCATCTTCTGCTGTAACTTCATTCTTTCCTAACTTCTGTTTTCCATTTTCGTCTAGTTTTTCTTCATCATCTTCTTGTGTTTTTTCTACACTTGCTTTTCTTACTATCTGTGCCTTTTTCTCAAATGTAACTATTGGAGTTAATACTTCTTTAGTTTCCTTTTCTTCTTTTTCTGGTACCTTTGGATCTTCTGGTGTTTGAGCTGTTACTAATTCTTTTACTGTTGCTTTATTTTTTATATCTCCTTCTAGTTTTTCTTTAGTTACTTCTGGTTCTCCTTCATCTGAATTTTCTTTAAATTCATTTACTTCTACCTTAAAGCTTAAGGTTGTTACTGCTGGTGTTCCATCTTCTTGTTTTGCTCCCACATATACTAATATTCCTTCTTTTAAGTCATTTTCTGTTTTGCTTGACATATCTACATCTTGCTCATTTACTCTATGTATTGCTTCTCCATTTACTGTTATTGAGCCTTCTACAAATCTTGTTCCTTCTGGAATATTATCTTTTATTACTACATTTTCTCCTAAGTCTCCGGTATTCTTTACTCTTATGTTATATGTTATTTCATCTTGTTTTACTACAAAGTCCTTTTCGCCTTTTACTACTGCTTCTTTTTCTACCTCTATTATTGGTGCTATTACAGTGTTAGTAACTTTGTTAGATGGCTCATTATCTACCATTGCTGTGTTTTCTATTGGTGTTCCATTTTCATTATTCTCATCTACAGTTACTTTAAATTCTAATGTTGCTTCCTCTCCTGCATTTACTAATATTTCTATTCCTTCTTCTAGTTGTTTCTTTGTATATGTTGAATCTTCTTGCATATTTGCTACAGTTTGTATTTTAGCATTTGTTACTTTTATACTTCCTTCTACAAATGTCGTTCCATCTGGAATATTATCTTGTACTTTTACTGTTTTTTCTAATGTTCCATCATTTGTTACTTTTATTTTGTATGTTATTTCATCTCCTGGTTTTACTGTTTGTCCATTTTCTGGTTCTGCTATTTTTTCAAATGTTATATTTGATTTCCTTACTATATTTGTTGTAGGTTCTGTTGGCTTGTTATCTACTTTTGCTATGTTTTGTATATCTTTAGTGAAAGTACCATCTGGTAATTTATCTACTGTTACATCAAATGTTAATGTTTTTTGTGCCTTTGGACCTACTGTTACTTTAATTCCTTCTTTTAATTGTTCTTTTGTATTTTCTGTTTCTTGCCCATCTATCTTTATGCTATTTTCTACAAATCTTGTTCCATCTGGAATTTCATCAGTAATTGTTACCTCTTTTTCTACTCCTCCATCATTTCTTACTGTAATTGTGTATGTTATATTTTCATCTTCTACCACATAACCTTTTCCATTTGCTGGAATTGCTTCTTTTGTTGCTGAAATAATTGGTCCATTATATGTGTTTGCTATTGTTTTGGTTTCATTATCTATATCTGATTTATAGTATTTTAAGTCATTTTCTTCTACTGGTTCTTCAACTATTTCATAATCTATTTCTTCGCCATTCTCATCATATTTTGTTAAGTTTTCAAATGTATATGTCCATTTTTCTTTATGCTCTCCTAATCCTTCGTCTTCTACTTTGTTAGTTTTATTTAATGTATACTCTTCTACATCTTCTTTGCTTCCATCTGCTTTTGCTTTTTGCAATTTTATTTTTACTTGTGTTGGTATTTCATAAACATTATTTGTATGATCCCATATTTTTGTTACTTGTACATCTTTTGTGAATTCTGTTGTTGTTTGTGCTGTTGCTTCTTTTGTATCTTCTTCTTGCCCTGTTTCTTCTAGTTTTATTTTTCCTGTTACTTTATTTTCAAATGTTGTTTTACTGTAGTCCATGTTTATAAATGACACATCAATTACTTTTTCAATACTTATTTTTCCTGTTTCTGCATTTGTATATGTATCTATGTCATTTACTTCTTCTGTCCAAGTAATTGTCTTTTTAGAAGGATCATATACTCCTCCTTTTAATTCTCCTTGTGACTCTTCATCTAATTCATAAGGTAATGTATCTACTATTGTTATTGTTGCTTTTCCTATATATTCTGTTATCTCTGCTTCATATTTTACTGTATATTTTACTTTTCCATTCTCTTCTGTTATTTTCTCTGTTGCTGTTTTACTTACTTCATTTTTTAGTATTTGCGCATCTTTTATACTATAGTAGTACTCTACTTCTATTGTTTTTTCTTCCATATATCCACTTGTATTAGTTGTACTTGATACACATTCATAGTTTGGCTTTACATCTTTTGATGGGCTTGTTGCATACATCTTTCCTACATAGCCTTCTTGGGTTTCATCTTCTACTTCTCTTCCTGCTTCTTTTGATGGCACTCTTGTTTGAGTTTCTACTATATAGTGGTGAGTTATTACTTTTGCTGGTATTCTTTCAAATTCTACCACTACTTCCTTATCTTCTGTCATAGCTTGGAATTTACTTATATCTACTGTTCTATCCTCTTTATTTGGTGTAAATTCTTGTGGTGCTTCATTTATTGTTATACTCTTTACACTATATCCTGGCTCTGGGGTTGCTTTTATATCATTTTGGCTATTATCTCCATATATTACTGTTTCATATGGGTCTTCATCTTGTCCTAAAATTGTTCCTCCATCTACATTAATTCTTTCTCCTAATTCTGTTATTTCTTCATGTGGTTTTACTTTTGTTGTTACTTTTACTTCTTTGGCTTTATAGTAGTATGTTACTATTACTTCATTTCCTTCATATGTTCCATTTTTATTGTTTGGCTCTTCTACTAATTCATATTTTGGATCTATTGTTTTGGTTTCATCATCTTTAGCCCATTCTATTAATGACTTAGTCGTATATTCTTCATTTTCTTTTCCTGAATATTCCTCATCTTGTGCCTTTTCTCCATTTGCTAATGGTACTTGCTCTTCTGTTTCTACTATGTAGTGATGTACTATTAATGGAATATCTCTTGTTTCGTAGTAGTATGTTACTTCAATTGTTTCATCTGCTGAGAATGTTCCTGTTGGGTCACCCAAAGTTTCAGGATTTCCTTCTTCATCTTTTACTAATTGATATTTTTCTATATCTAAATGTGGCTTAGCTGTGTAACTCTCATCTGGATTTCCTTCTAATATTTGATCATCTGCTACTGGTATTGGATTTCCGTCTTCATCTCGTGCATCCTTTAAGTAATGATGAACTACTACTTTTGCTTTCTTTACATTCTCTATAACATACATTTGCTTTTCTTTATCATAACTAGCTATTGGTTCTTCTGAGGTTTCTTGTATTTCTTGTAAATTGCTTTGTTCTTCTGAACTTGCTTTTTCTCCTTCTTCTGCTTGTTGTTTTATAATTGCTTTACTTTCTGCTTTAAAGTCTATTATTATTGGCTCTTCTAATGGTAAATATCCTTCTGGTGTATTTAGCTCTGTTATGCTATATTTTCCATATGGTACTTGGGTTATTGCCTCTCCCTTACTATTTGTTTCTACTTGTGTATGATATAACTCTGAACCACTTGTCGTTATATTTATATCTTTTACTATAAAGCAATCTTCTCCGCCATCACCACTTGAATTCTTATAATATCCTAAATGTAAATAATACTTTGTTCCTCCTTGTAACTCTTTTGTGTATTCTTTGAAATCAGTTTGTGA
>CANQHC010000070.1 GCA_947623595.1 uncultured Clostridia bacterium
CAACAGTAGAATTAAAAGCATATATAGATTCAAATGCAAGTCATAAATTAGTATCTACTAAACTAAAAGATATTGAAGAGATAGAAGGTATTGATGATGCAACACTTGGCAAATGGGTTGCTGAAGAATCACACACTAATTTAACAGGAAAATTAGCTGAAAACAAATATATAAAAGCTGAAATGGATAAAGTAATAGCAAACATTAAAAATGCAGAAAATGACGAAAATTTAACAAAAGCTCTAGCTGATGGAGAAAAAGCAATAAATGATATAATAAAAGCATTAGACAAAATGGAAAAAGAAAGAAAAGAAGCTTTAGAGACTAACTTAACCAAGGTTGAAAATATAGATAAAGCTGAATCAGTAGAAACAACTTATGCTGACAAAATAAAGGCAGTAACTTATGATGATTACAAAAACTATAAACCAACTGAAACTGAAACTACAATTTTTGATGCCTTAATAAAAGAAGCAGGAGAAGCTGTTAAGAATTATTTAGATGGTCAAATTGAATCAAAAAACAATAATGTAGAAAATGTAAATGATGTACTAGCTAAGGAAGTATTTAAAGAATCTGAAGGTGGTGTATTAGGTAAGGACGATATAACAGAATTTCAAGAGGATGTAAGCATTATAGATGGAAAAGTTTCAGGAACTTTAAAATATGTAGAAAGTTTCGAAAAATTTAATGAAGGTAACGTTGATGAGCAAAAAGGTAATTATCTATGGTTATTATTTGAAAACCCATATGGTGGAAAAATAAAGGCTAGAAGATATAATTCTGGAGAGTTATCTAAAGAAGTAGAGGCTGGAAAAGGCAAAGGTATATTATTTATAAACAGAATAACGGACGATCAATTAGAAAAAGGTATAAAAATAGAAGTTGACTTTTATGATGAGAAAGATCAAAAGGTAAAAACATTAACAATATCAGACTTTACTGGACTAATTTTAAATCATCAGGTAACTGATTAGTCTCAAAAAGAACATATTGCACAGTTTGTGCTCTCATAATAAAAATCCCCCGGCCGGGGGGATTTTTATTATGATTAAAGCACTAATTTAGCTCTTGAATATGACAACAAATGTATAATTTTTATTCTGCTACATATCCATCGAATTTCAATCCACTGAAATCAGTCAATTCACCTTTTGTAACATTTTCGGTATCAACTTCTCCATCTTCTGTCCATCCATAATATTCATATTCAATTCTTAATGTACCTACTTGATCAGGCTTTATTCTAACTATTAAGTTAACGGTTCCATCCCAATCTTCTTTTAATTTTTTTCCTTCATCTAAAGCTGTAATTTCATGGGTTCCTCCGCTGTATCCTCCACCAGTTCTCTTTAAGACTATCCTTGATGCTTCTGGACATTCAAATCTTAAACATACATAATAACCGTCTGTACTAGAATCACCATAGGCTGCATAACTTTCTTGTTTTTTAATTGTTCCACTTACTTTACCGTTTTCGATTTTAACACCACTCTGTAGATCTTCAGTCTTTTTATCAAATAAAGGTGTTTGTGTTCCTACTTTAGTATCTACATCTCCAATATTTTTTGCATTATTTCCTGCTTCTGTAACTTTGTTATTTAATCCAGATATATTATCTTTTATTTTGTTTTCAGCTTCAGCAATTAAATCATCAAATACTTTATCATCATTTTCATCAATTTTGCCATTTTTATATTGTTCTAATGTAACTGCATTGATTTTATCTGTATACTCACCTATAATGCTTGCAGAAACACCATGTTCATCTTTGCCTGCTAAAGTTGTCAAAGCTGTACTTCTGTATCCTTCAAAAGTATTCATTTCAGATACTAATTTTGGTAATTCACCTTCTGTATCTTTAGTTGCTTTAGATAATAAGTCTTTAACATCTTGTACTGCTGTCTCTGATTTCTTTACATTTTTAATTTCGTTTATTACTGCATCTACAGCATCTTTTATTTCTTTGTAGTCTGTTAAAACTGTTTCTTTTCCAAATGTTACTAAATTTGTAACATCTTCTTTCTTTATAAAACTATCTCCTTGTGTTTCTGCATTTCCCCTGAAAACATCATTAATTGTATTTACTTTGTTAATTGCAACAAGTTTTTCTCTTACTAATTCATGTGTTGCATTATTATTTATAACCTTAGTCAATAATTCTTTTAATGCTTCTTCAATTGAATCTACTGTAGCATCATCACTTTCAATATTCTTCTCATATATTGCAATAGTTTTTAATAATTGAGAATCCTCTGAAAGTGTTGCTAATTCTTTATACAATGCTAATTCTTCTCTTGCTGTTTTACGTCTTGCTTCTACATTAACTTTTGCTGCTTGACCATCTTTTGTTAATTGTTCTGTAAGTTGTTTGTTATATTTTTCTGCTACTAATTGAACATCTTCAACTGTTGCTTTGCTTACATCTATTGATTCTAATTCTTTTAATGCTTGTGATACTATTCCTTTTACTTCATTAGAATATTGTGTATCACTACCTAAATATTTTGTAAATTCTGCCCTTGCATCAGCTATTGCTTGTAGTACTTTATTTTCTGAAATTATTTTGTTTATTTCATCTAAAGCTGACTTCAATGCACTTTGTATTCCATTAACTGTTTCTGCTGCATTTACGCTTGTTAAACCTGCCTCAATTTTGGTATTGATTGTTGGATTATTTAATCCTTTATAGCTTTCTAATTCTGCAACTGCTGCTTTCCTTGTTTCTTCTATTTGATATTCATCAAATTCTGAAGAATATTGTGCTACTGCATTCCTAAATACTGTCATAGCCCCTGTAACATCGTCAGCACTTTGAACAGTATCACTTGCTAATTTTCCTTTTGTGCTCTCTATTAAGCTATTTACATATGCAAGTTCATCACCTGTTAATTTCTCTTTAGCATTTTTTGCATAGAAGTCTAACTCTTCTATTGCCGAATTATATGCTTCTACATATTTTGCATAATTTTTTTCAAGATCTTCTTTTATTTTTTCTATTTTCTCATCTAATCCGTCATAAGCATCTTCAGCAGGATCTGTACCTTTTAAAATTTCCTCTAACTTAGCTTCTATATCTTCAGCTTTTGTACTAGACTCTTTAGCTTTATCATTTATTTGTTTTATATAATCATCTACTAATTCTTTAATTTTCTTTGAACCTGCTGGTGCTGGATCTGTTGATTCTGCATATGCTCCTGCCTTGTATGTTTCTAATTTTTCAACAGCCTTTTGAACTGCTCTATCTAGTAATGCTTTTTTGGCTTTTGTATTTACTTCACTATGTCCACTCATAAATGTATTAAAACTACTTAATGCAGCATTTACAGCAGGTACGTCTTTTGCATTTTTAATATCTTCTTTAACTGTTTCAATTTGATTTTCTATAAGTTCTCTTTCAGCTCCTGAAAGATCTGTCATTGCATCTAGAACATCTTTATAAGTGTCCATTTCGTCGTTTGCATTCATTTGAGCTTGTAATAATTCAGTTTGATCTTCTACTTTTTTCTTTAATTCTGAATCCATTAAGTTTTCAAATTTAGTTTGAGCTTTTTTTACATCATTTGCTGTTTTTGCATTATTAGCTTCTTTTCTTGCTTGTGCAATTAAAGTATCTAATATTGCCATATCATTTGCATCTGTTCCTTCGATTGTTGGAAGTATTTCTTTATATTTTGCAAAAAGTTCTTCTAACAATTGTTTTTGTTCTTCTCTAGCTGTTTTTACTTCATTAACTAATTCAGCAAATTTTTCATCATTTCTATTTGAAGTTGCAACAACTTCATCTTCTATTGCATTAAAAGTAGTTTGTGCTGCTTCTAATGTTGTAGCTGCTTTCATGTCAGAAACTGCTTTTTGAATTTTTCCTAACATTTCTTCATATTTTTTCTCTGTTAGAAGACCTTTTTCTTGTAATGATTTTAATGCTGCATCATAATCATTTAAAGTAGCTTCAGAATCTTTAACAAAGTTAGTTAATTCTTCGTCAGGTTCTTCC
>CANQHC010000071.1 GCA_947623595.1 uncultured Clostridia bacterium
GATAATAAAAAGTTATCCGTTAGATACAGCAAGGAATACATACATAATAAGAAATGATCAGAATTTGGTATAGATGCTAACATTTTATTTTTTTAATTAAATTTATTTACACATTTTGATAATACCAAACAATTAATATTTTTAGTTAAATTAGACTAATTCCATATTATTAATAGTTTGAGAATATAAATGTTATTGAGGTGACAAATGAACATTATTAGAATTAATACACTATGTGGTCTACATAATATGCTCTATGATAAGAAAAAATTAAGAATCAACAAAAACAATTTGTCTAAAAATAAATCACTTGATATTAATAATTTATTTTGGTCACAAATACTAAATGATGAAACCATAAATATAACAATAAATCAATTTGTAGAAGTATCAGCTGTTTTAGACACAAAATCTATTCAAGAGCAATATGTTGTGTCTGCACCTGATATCTTTATAGGAAAAGTTATTGAAGCAAAAAATAATATTATTAATACGAAGATATCTGAAGAAGAATTATTTTCATACATAGAAACTTTAAACATTTTTTGTATGATATATTGTAAATTATTGCCAACAAATTTTACTTTTTCAGTAGAGCAAGGTTTTCATAGAAGCAGTAGTTCAGCAAAGGAAATGCTAGAGCATTGTTTATTGAAATGCAGTAATCCTTATTTAGATTTTATAAAACAAACAATTCTTCCGATTATCTTAGATTACAAACCAGATATAATTTTTATGAAAGGAATTCCCAATATAGGGAGCTTTGCTATCGCAAAATTAGTAAAACAAAAAAATCCTAATGTACACATATCAATAACAAATCATTCTACAGAATATTATTCTATAAATAAAATTAAAGATAATTTAGTAAACAATTTATCTTTTTTTGAATGTTTTGATAGTGTTATTTTGAATGAAAATATTTTTGAAACAGAAAAAAGGCTTATAAATACTTTAAAAGAGAAGAATACTTTGCATGATGTTCCTAATATCATATTTAAAGACTATGATGGCTCTGTGCATATAACAAAAATAGATATAACGTATTCAAAAAATAATTTTAATATAAATAATACTTCTATTAACAATTATGTCAATATTAAACTTTTTCCTAAAAATCACTGCTATTGGAATCAATGTACATTTTGTGGAATAAATAATAAATATTTAGATCACTCAACAGATTGGAACATAGATGATGCCTGGAGTCAAATAAAATATATGGGAAATAGACATATAAAATATTTTTGGAGTATTGATGAAGCAATTCCACCATCAGTGTTGTATGAACTAGCCCAGAAAATGAATAGTCAAAAATATAATTTTATATGGCATACTAGATCTAGATTAGATATTGAGTGGCTTAATGAAGACATAATTAATGAATTAGCAATTTCGGGATTAACACAAATCAGACTAGGGTTTGAATCTGTCTCAATTCGAATATTAGAATTAATGAATAAGCACGAAAAATGCAAAGAAGTTATGGATAATGTAGAATTGATACTAAAACTTTTTTTCAAATACAACATAAGAGTTCATTTTCCTGCAATTATAGGTTTTCCAACAGAGACGCTACATGAAAGAGAGCAGACCATTAATTATCTGAAAAAACTTAGAAATAAATATCCTCTATTTTCATATAATATTAATATTTTAGAACTAGATATAAGTAGCAAACTGTACAAGAATTGGGATAAATACAATATTACAAAGATTAGTTTGCCATGCCAGCTTAATAATTTCATGGGAAATATTGTTAATTGGTATGAACCAATAGTGCATTCCCCCTCATTGAATCTGGAACAAAGTCGCAAAGATGCGATGATGTCACAATATAATTGGTATCCGCCAAATGCGTTAACAGAACCTCATATTTTTTATCGGTTATATGAATCAGGACGATACATGCTATATGATGTAAAGGTACAAAATAATGCAGAAATTAATTACACTCAAAATAATATTATAATAAAAGCATATCATGACTTGGTGTCATGGAAGACACAATTAGGAACATATATAACATATAATCCTAGAAATCATCATTATTATGAATGCTCTGAAGAAGTACATAATTTATTTAATGGCGAAAATATATTAATCGATGATAAAAGATATCTGCCCCTTATAAATGAATTACTATTAAAAAAATTTATTTATCTTTGCGAAGGGAGGTGAACGCATGAAAAATATATCTAGCATATCTTTGGATGAAATGGAAATTCTATTTGATCAGAGCATTCAAAAAACGAAAAATTTTGAACATTCTGACGAGATTTTCCAAACCACCACTACCGATGCTGGCGGCGGTGGCGGCGGCGGTGGTGGCGGCGGCGGCGGTGGTGGCGGCGGTGGCGCGTAACCGCATAAGCAAACATATCATCGAGAGCAACTCTTATGAGTTGCTCTTCGCTTTTTCTAATATATCTTTAGACGTATTTGTATCATGTTCATCTATTATGCATGTAATATCATTTATTAATTGTAAAGATTTGACTTCTTCTGTTGTATAGGATATTTCAAATTTTCCAAATGTAAATGTTTTTTTTCTCTTTAGCATCTCTTGTTTAGAGTGCATTTCATCATTATTATTTTCTGATTTTTGTTTCTGATTTTTCCCCTTTTTAGAATTAATCAATAAGTCTTGACCTGACTTAATACTGCCATTCATATAATAAAAAAATTGTGCAATAGGCATCAATGTTGTGGTAGCAGCACAAATAATAAGTATTATTTCATAAGGTGAATGTTTTTGTATTTTATATAATGGATTTATATTATCATCCATTTCTTTTAATGTTCTTTCAATGCTTTTTAATAAACAGCCTATTTCTTCTGCATCATTAATATCTGTCTTTAGTGATAAATATAATTGGGGTTGCTGCTTGGGATTAATTTGTAGTAAGTATTTAATTTCATCATTGCATCTCAAATATTTTTTAGTGTCTGAATAGTTAAATGCACTTGTATCTATTGTTTTGTCTATAAATTTATAAACTTGGTTCAAATATTTAATTGAAAGTTTATGACTATATACAGCAAGTTTACAGAGATGATTAATTTGTTCAAAATCAAGATCTTTGATAGATATTTCCAAACACTCCAAAAGTACCTTATAAGCAATATCAATATCATATAGATTTAAGTATATATTGCATAACGGAAAAAAGTCATGATTTGACCAAAAAAGAGGAACCATTTTTTTAATTTTATATAATACATCTTCTTTAGTCATTATATTATTTTGTCCAGAAATAATTTCAATATCATTGCTGTTCATGTAAATTTGCAAAAGTCCAAAATTATTCAATAGCATAATAATTGTAAATTTCGAATTTATAATATTAGCATTTTCAAAATTGCAAAGCAATAACTCTATATTAGAAAAATCAATATTCTCAATTTTAGTATTAACAAATAAAGCAGAATCAAAACAGCAATGTTTGAAAGATAAATTTGTTAATTTAGCATTGTTAAACGTAGCTTGATAAAAAGCTGTTCCCTCAAAAAAAATATTTTCTATTTGGGAGCCTTCAAACATACTATAACTAAAATCATTAGCTATCCAATTAGTATAATTTTCAGAACCGTATATGCATGATAGAGAAAAATTGCAAAATGTAAAATTCGTATTTTGAGTTTTACATTCTTTGAACAAACAATTTTTATAATTTGAATATGCTGAACTAACTCCTATAAATGGTGTATTAATAAATCTACATTTAAAAAAAGAAGATTTATGTATTATACTTGTATCATAATTTTCATCAAAATCGCAATCTGATAAGCTTATTTTTTCACCAAAAACATCCTTTCCCTGAGGTCGCACCTTATTATAAATATCTATAGCTGTTTTTATGTCTTCGTCATTAAAATTCATTATTTTAACCCTCGTAAAATAAAATGTTTTACTCAATTTGTTTTACATATGGCAACGCAAGCTGAGTACATGATATTATTATAAATATATACGGATAACTTTTTATTATC
>CANQHC010000072.1 GCA_947623595.1 uncultured Clostridia bacterium
ATATTTTAACATTTTTTTGTAAAAAACTAAAATCCACCTTGTTAAAAAGTGGAATTTAAAATTTTAATTAAGGAAAGAACAAAAATACGCAAAAAAACTGTACTTTTTGGCAAATTTGTGGTATAATAAGAGTGTGGTGGTTAAAACCAACTATATCCACAAAGGAGGAGAAACCAATGTTTAATGAAGAAATGTTTAAATTTAATATAGAAAATATTCAAAATGATTTAGCTATTGAAGGGATGGCTATTAACCAAAATGATATAGAAATGTTTAAAATGTTTGCGAATGATGAAATTGCAATGCCTGAATTAATTCAAATGATAAAGATGCAATCAATATAATAAAAAACATTTTAAATAAAATTTACATGTTATAAAAATTCAATAAATATAAGAAAATTAAAAATAATAAAAAGCTTAAATTTATTAAGCTTTTTTATTATTTTTTCTTGTATACTAATTAATGATGATATAAAATAATTAAAAATGGAAAAAGGGGAATAAAATGGAAGATTGTTATGAGCAAAGAAATTCTAAATATTGTTACCCCAATAGTGAAGTTTTAATCAATTTATTAAATATTACAGAGGAAAAGAAACTACAAAATTATGAAGCAAAAATAACAGCGGCAAAATCATTGGGGTTAAGAAAGCAAGGAGTTACAGGAAATTTTGACAAAAAACACTTTTTGTCTATTCACAAGTATTTATTTGAAGATATTTATCCTTTTGCAGGAAAATTTAGAGAGGAAAATATAGCAAAAGGAGAATTTCGTTTTGCAATGTGGGAATATATTGAACCCGAATTAGACAGGTTATTGAACCAATTAAAACAAGAGCAATACTTAGCAAACTTAACAAAAGAAGTTTTAGCCAAAAAACTTGCTTATTATTTATCAGAATTAAATGTTTTACACTCTTTTCGAGAAGGAAATGGTAGAACTAATAGAGAATTCATTAGACAATTAGCATTAAAAAACGGCTATGAATTAAATTTAAGCAAAATACCTCCAGAAGAAATTCTCGATGCAAGTATAAAATCTATTGTAGATACTACTAAATTAGAAAATATAATAGAACAATGTCTAGAAAAAAATAAATAAAATAAGTAATTTTGAGATATATAATACGAAATAGAATTGGAATGGAGTAAGATATGGAAAATAATACTAATGAAAATAATAATAAACAGAAAAAAGAGAATACAACTAAAAGAAAAGTAAACAATAAAAATAATTTGAGTACTACTAATATGCCGGGCGATATAGTGCAAAATGATATTGGCAACAATAATTCAAATACTATTAGCATGTCAAACAATGCAGAACAAAACAATATTAACAATGCTTACAATATGCCAAGCAATACAGAACAAAATAATATTAACAATGCTTACAATATGCCAAACAATGTAGAACAAAATAATATAAACACTACCAATATGCAAAACAATATGAACAATAACAACATAGGTAATGTAAACAATAACCAATTTGCAAATAACCAAAGTAATACATATAACTCACAAAATGGAATTCCAAACCCTAAAAAATTTAAACATGGGGGAAAAAAGAAACATCGATTTATAAAATTTTTATTAATAGTGGCAGTAATTATTGCGATTATAATAATTTTCAATATACTAAGGAACAACTATAAAGAAAAAAAGTTCGAAGAGCTTGTAAAAGAAGCAATGTTAGTTATGCCTAATGAGGAAATTGAATTAACAGAGGAACAATTACAACTAGACTCTAATTCAGATGGTTTAACTAATAAGCAAAAAATAGAAATGGGCTTGGACATTTTATCAGATGATACTGATGAAGATGGCTTAACTGATTATGATGAAATAAATGTGTATGGAACAGATCCAACTAAATTTTCAACTTCTGGAGATGTACTCAGTGATGGCTATAAAGTACAAAATGGATATGATGTTAAAGGAAATTATGGAAATACAGCTCAACTAATGGTTGCAGACAATAAAATAACATTAACTGCAGATGAAGCAACAGATATTCAAGCATATTATAAAGAATATGTAGGAACTATACCAGGTCAGTATACCATTGCAATGACACCATTTAGAGTATATTCATTTACTGGTCAAACAGAAGTATTAATAGAAAATCCAGAACAATATGAAGTTATTAGTTATGATAACATATCAAAGAAAGAAACAAAAATAGAAAATACAACAACTGATAAATCAATTATATTTAATATATCAAATGATAATCCAATAATAATAGCTTATAAGCAGGATATACTAAAAAAATTAGGAAATACTTTTAATTCTAACATAAATAATATTTTTAATAATAACAAAGATTCAGAGTATATTGTAATAACAATGCCTATATTAAACCAATTTTTTGGGGAACCAATTTATGTTTTGGAGATTAATGATAATCCAATAAAGGGAGATGAAAATGTAGCATTACAAAATAGATTAACGAAACTTGCAAATGGTGCATTTTCTGTGCAAGCGGAATATATAAGTACATTTGCTTCAAAATTATGTGATTTTATTTTTAAAATCTTTGAAAATACTGTAGGCAATGCTTTTGAACAAGAGGGGCTTCATATATGGAATTATATACTTACATACAAACATGTAAAAGGAAGTAAAGAGCTAGAAAACTATTTATATAGAGGGGAAAGTCAAGAAGATAAAGAAGAAGAAAAAGAGAAAGAGGAAGAAGAAAATACTCTATCTCCATTTGAACTTAAGTATCAAAATAAAGAAGGGGAATATTCAGCAGACAGTGGTTTTTCAGTTTATGTAAATGCATTTAACTTTCAAAACTTATCTACAGAGGTAAGCAATGGTGGGGTATGCTTAGGATTTGCACATGTTACTACTAGTATGTATAATGGTGGAAATATAGCGAAGAGTATAAAAGATAAATATGACCTTTCTTCAAATAGTTATGATACTATTTGGAATAAAAAATTGTACTCATATAAAGCTGAATCTTCTGAACTATCTGCTTATGCTGACGATAAATGCAACAATGAACCTGTTTTAGATTCATCAAAAATGGAAAAACCTGATTCAGAGGTAGTGAAGGCCTTAGAATATTATTGGGATACAGTTAATGATGACTTGACATGGTCTTTAGATAAGTTTAGATGGGCATTTAATAATTCAGGTAACAAACAAACATATATTAATTCAAAAACAATAGATAAAGTTGTAGAAAAATTTAAAAATGGAGAAATAGTGACATTATGCTTATTGGGTGAAGCAGGAGGACATGCTATTAATGGATATAAAATTGTGGAAGATGCTGATGACCCAGATATTTTGTATTTAAAAGCATATGATAATAATTTCCCAGGAGATATGTGGTGGAATAAAGATAGAAATGGTAAACAAAAGTATGATGTAACGATAACTTTAAAAAGATGTTATAAAAATAAACTTTTCGGAGGAGTAAAAACATATTATTTGTTTGATTACAATCCATTAAATATGGAAAGTTATCATTATCAAAGCATAAATGGTGGAAGTGATTTTATAATGTTTTCGGATGAAAACTCAAATATATTATAAATCATAATTTTTGTATGAATTATATATATAAATTTTAAAATACTATCAAATACTTAGCTTGCATTAAAAATTTTAACAAACTAAGAAATTTTAAATTAATAAAGAAGAAGCGTCAAACATAGGCGTTTCTTTTTTTTAGTGTGCCCAGCATGGGCAACAACTTGTGGGTGAAAGTCCCATACAGTGCCTGATAGTGGCGAACTGTTA
>CANQHC010000073.1 GCA_947623595.1 uncultured Clostridia bacterium
ATGACCTCCTGCTTGTAAGGCAGATGCTCTCCCAGCTGAGCTATGCGCCCATTTCCGATGACTTTCTAAGTATACTAGATTTTTAAAAAATTGTCAAGACATATTTTTAAAAAAATAAAATAAAATGTAGAAGGAGGAAAAAAGTATGATGTTTTTTAAAATGCAGGGGTTAGGAAACGATTATATATACCTGGATTGTACAAAAGGAAGACAGCCAAAAGAAATAAAAAAATTAGCTATAGAATTGAGTAATAGGCATTTTGGAGTGGGATCGGATGGACTAATTTTAATTTGTGATAGCCAAATTGCTGATTTAAAAATGAGGATGTTTAATAGTGATGGCAGTGAAGCACAAATGTGTGGAAATGGAATAAGATGTGTAGCAAAACTGGTGTATGAATTAGGATTAGTAAAAAAAGAAAAAATTGCAATAGAAACATTAGCTGGAATTAAAAAATTAAAATTGAATTTAGTGCATGGAAAAGTTAAAAATGTAGAAGTTGATATGGGAGAACCAATACTTGAATTAGAAAAAATTCCTGTTATTATAAATGATAACAAAAAAGAAATTTTCAATGATAAAACAAAAGAGATTTCTCTATATGTAAAAAATAAAAAAATGTCATTTATTTGCGTTTCAATGGGAAATCCACATGCTGTTACATTTGTAAAAAATATAAAAGAGTTTCCAGTTGAAAAATATGGTTCAATAATAGAAAAAAATGAAATTTTTCCAGAGAAAACAAATGTTGAATTTGTTGAAATAATAAATAAGGAAAACATAAAAATGAGAGTATGGGAAAGAGGAGCAGGAGAAACTTTGGCATGTGGTACAGGCGCTTGTGCTTCAGTTGTAGCAAGTACTTTAAAAAAATATACAAATAATAAAGTTGATGTAGAACTATTAGGAGGAAATTTAAAAATTGAATGGAATGAAAATAATCATATTTATATGACAGGACCAGCAGTAACGGTATTTAAGGGGGAGTGGATTAATGACTTATATTAATGAGAATTTTTTAAAGCTTAAAAATGATTATCTTTTTTCTAATATAAATAATAAGGTAAATCAATATAAGAAAGCGCATCCAAATGAAAAAATAATTTCATTGGGAATAGGAGATGTAACTCTTCCTTTACCTAAAGTTGTTGTGGAATCAATGAAAAAAGCATGTGATGAAATGGAAAATATTAATACATTTAAGGGATATGGTCCTGAACAAGGATACGATTTTTTAAGAGAAAAAATAGTATGTGAAGATTATAAAAAAAGAAAAATTGATATTAGTAAAGAAGAAATTTTTATTTCAGATGGAGCTAAGTGTGATACACGGAAATATTGGAGATATTTTTAGTGTTGATAATAGAATAGCAATACCGGATCCAGTTTATCCAGTATATTTAGATAGTAATGTAATGGCAGGAAGAAGTGGAAATTATATTGAAGAAAATGGAAAGTATGAAAAAATAGAGTATCTGTCATGTAACAAGGAAAACAATTTTATACCAGATTTACCTAAGACTAGAGTTGACATTATATATTTATGTTATCCTAATAATCCAACAGGAACAGTACTTACAAAAGAGCAATTAAAAGTATGGGTTGATTATGCAAACCAAAATAATAGTATTATTTTATTTGATTCAGCTTATGAAGCGTATATTACACAAAAAGATGTGCCACATTCTATTTATGAAATAGAAGGAGCAAAAAATGTAGCAATTGAATTTAGAAGTTTTTCAAAAACAGCAGGTTTTACAGGAATTCGTTGTGCATATAGTGTTGTACCAAAAGAATTAATGGGAAATTCAAAAAATGGAGAAAAAGTTTCTATTCATAATTTATGGAAGAGAAGGGGGAATACCAAATTTAATGGGGTATCATATATAACACAAAGAGGGGCAGAAGCGACATATTCAGAAGAAGGAAAAAAAGAAACGAAAAAGAGAATAGAATATTATTTGGAAAATGCAAAATTAATAAAAAATGGTTTAAAAAAAGCTGGATATGACGTATTTGGAGGAGAAAATTCACCATATATATGGCTTAAAACACCGAAAAAACTTACTTCATGGCAATTCTTTGATTTATTATTAGAAAAAGCAAATATAATAGGAACACCTGGCTCTGGCTTTGGAACAAATGGGGAGGGATATTTTAGACTAACAGGATTTGGAAGTAAAGAAAAAACTATAAATGCAATAGAAAGAATTTGTAAAATAAGGTGATTTATAAAAAAATATACTTTATAACTTAAAAATATGTATTTTTTTATACAATTAAAATATTGAAAAATTACTAAATACTTTTTTATTATATACAATAAAAATGCTGTACTACTATAGTACAGCATTAAATCATGGGCATTATCGAAGGAGTATATTTCCAGTAGTACTAGATACTCGTATGATTGCCCTATAACCGGCTTTACTTCTAGGTTGATAATAACGAAAGATTCCGGTTACAGTACTAGGAAATACTTGAATCGACGAAAGATTTTTAAGTTGAGCATAAATAGAACCTGTTATGGTATGAAGGTCTACATCGATATTTCTTTCAGCTGTGATAGTATAACTGATGTTGCCACAATCAGCAGAAATATTGAGTTTGGCAGAAACAGAGTTCCCACTAATATTTCCAGTTTTTGTTTGCAAATTTATAGCCCCAACAGGACTGTCTTTTGCCAAAAAACAAAGTATATCACCACAGGAATTTTTTACCGAAATTGTTTTTAAGTACTTGAAGTGCGGAATGCTGATTGAAAGCTGAAGTAATCCAATGTAATTTGCAGGAGTCAAAAAGAGTTGCAGAGTGCGATCTTCTATAACAGCATTGAGTTTGATTTTTTCATCACTTATTGCTTCTCCATAGCAAGTAATGCCTAATTGATTCGTGTCTGAAAGAACATTTGAAATAGAGATTTGGTCACATGCTAAGTCGATTACGATGGAATCAATGTCTTCAATGTCTTTTGAAATTTTCTGTTCCACTCTTTGTTTTTTGTTCTGACCATTTGGAACCATTACTTTGCCGTTTATTAAAGTAATACTTCCGCGATAAAGCTTTCCGTCAATGTTTACCATGATTTTACCTCCTATTTTATAAGAATGCCATAAATATAAAGTAATATAGGAAAAACACACAGGGTAATTACCCGAATGTAATTACTATTATACAATAAAATCATGCGATTATCAAATTTTTATTAAAAATCTTGCTTTTTTAATAAATATATGATAATATAAATATGCTAACAAAGCCATACCTTTTACTTGGTTTAAGAACAAAACTCCACTTAAACTCAGTTTGAGGCAAATTAAAATAAAGGAGGAAATTTTATGACAAAGGAAAGAAAACAAGAAATAATTAATACTTATAAAAGAGATGAGAATGATACTGGTTCACCAGAAGTTCAAATAGCTCTTTTAACAGAAAGAATTAATGAATTAACAGAACATTTAAAAGTTCATGTTAAAGACAATCACTCAAGAAGAGGTCTTTTAAAAATGGTAGGTTCAAGAAGAAATTTACTTAACTACTTATCTAAAAAAGATGTTCAAAGATACAGAGACATCGTTGAAAAATTAGGACTAAGAAAATAATTTCAAATTTGGACGTTTCGCAGTTTGCAAACGTCCACTTTTAGTGTGCCCAGCATGGGCAACAACTTGTGGGTGAAAGTCCCATACAGTGCCTGATAGTGGCGAACTGTTAGCG
>CANQHC010000074.1 GCA_947623595.1 uncultured Clostridia bacterium
ATAAAAAACTTTTAGAAAATAAATTGAAAGAAATAAGTGATATGATAGAAGAAAATAAAAATGAGGAGAATAAGCATGAATAAAGAGACCCTAATATTATTTTCAGGAGGAAAAGACTCTTTCTTATCTACTCTTATCACAATAGATAGAGGCTATAAGGTTAATTTAATAACCTATGAAAATGGATGTGGTTTAAAGTCAAACAATGCTCTACATGGTGCAAGAAGAATATTAAAAAGATATGGAGAAGATAAGGTCAATATAATTGGAATATCAAAAATAGAAGTTATATGGAGAGAATTTATAAATTTATATTATAACAATAAATTAAGTGAAAACATAAAAAAATATGGAGATATAACAATATCACAATTTAATTGTTTATCATGTAGATTAGCAATGTATGTAATGTCTATTATAATTGCAAAACAAAAAAATATAAAGTTAGTGGTTGATGGAGCAAGAAAAAGTCAATTATTTGCTATAGAACAAGAAAAACTACTAGAAAAATTTAAAAAATTTTTTAAAGCAAATGGCTTAGAATTAGATTTCCCAATAAAAAACTTAGAAAATGATTTTGAACTTAAAAATGAATTACTAATAAGAGGATTTGTTCCAAAAACAATAGAACCACAATGTTTATTAGGATTGCCATTAAAGAAAGAACAAATTGATGATGAAATTATAAACTCTACCGCTAATATTTTTGATAAATTATTAAAAAGTAAAGCACAAGAACTTATAGATAAATATAAGGATATAGATTTTATAGGAGAATATATTTAATGGATAATAGAAGTAAAAGATTTGTTTTTGTACCATTTTGTTTGATGGCACAGGCATATCAAGCACAAAATATTGTAAAATATGAATGGAAAGCAACTATAAAGCCTTTTATGAATTTACTAATAGATAATGATGTAAATATAATTCAAATGCCATGTGTAGAAAGTTCTTTTAATGATAGTTTGATAAGAGAACCAAAAGGTCTTTCAAAATATAATAATGAAGAATTTAACTTGCATTGTGAAAACTTAGCAATAGAAGTAGCAAAACAGATAAAAGCAATAATAAAAAGTGGTTATGAAGTTAGTGCAATATTAGGAATAGAACAGTCCCCATCATGTTGTGTAAATTATATTTATACTAATAAAGGAATGGAAAATAGAATGGGACTTTATATAGAAAAGTTATATACTAAAATAAAAGATGAAAATATTCCAATAATAGGAATAAATAGAAAATATATAAAAAAATCGTTAAATGAATTAAAAAAGGTTTTAGAAAAAACTAATAATAGACTTTAAAGCAAAGATAATTCAATTGTGGTCTTAATTAGTGATTGCAGAAGAATCTTCAAATTACGCCCACATTATTTCTGAAAGACAAATCCGACTTCTTGAAAATAAAATCACAGAACGCGAGATTAGACTAGGCTGGGAAGTGCCAAATTTAGAATTAAAACTATACAAAAATGGTAATCAGGAACAAATTAAGTTTATTTATGATTTAAAAAAGGAAGTTTATCAAAGATATGTAGAAGAAAATTATGGAGAATGGAATGAAGAAATCCAAAAGAAGCTATTTGATAAATTTATGAAAGAAAATTCAAAGAATATAGAACTTATATACTTAAAAGATAAATTAGTACGGATTTTACAATGGAAAAGAAATAGAGAATAATACTTTTGAAATAGGAAATATTTGTGTAAAACCAGAATATCAAAATAAAGGAATTGGAACAGCAATATTAAAAGCAATTATATTTGAGAATAAAGGAAAAAATATAAAGTTACAAGTATTTAAAATAAATGAAAGATCAATTAAATTATATGAAAAAATGGGATTTGAGAAAATAGATGAGACTCAAACTCACTATATAATGATGAAAAATAAAATGTGTTATAATTCAAATAATTCCATTTTAATATAGAAAAAGGTTAATATAGAAAAAAATTCAAATTTTATTGCAAGAAAAATAGTAAAATGTTATACTTTATATAAAAATAAGAATTAAAGAAAAAAGGCTATATTCAAAATAAATAAAACTGCTGAAAGCGTTGATACTATATATTATGAACTTTAATTTTATAAAATTAATATGTCTTTCACAAAGGACAAAGAGAGAAAGGATTTACTTATGAAACATTTAAAAAGGAATGTAAAAGGTATTACCCTTATTGCGTTAGTTGTAACTATCATCGTATTGTTAATATTAGCAGGAATAAGCATACATGTATTAATAGGAGAAGATACTTTAATAAATTTGGCAAAATCAACCGCAAATGAATATATGGAAAAGGCAGAAGAAGAGCAAAAAGGACTAAATGAAGTAGGAGAATATTTTAATGATATGGATGATGAAATTGAAAAGCCACAATTACCAGAGGTAGATACAAATGCACAAATAGAACGTTTAGGCACTTATGACGAGGTAAGCTCTGAACTAAATAGTAATTATGAAAAGCTATCTTCATATATAAATACGAATGGTGAGTATGCATTTAATGATAAGATTTTTACAGTGTATAATTATAAATTAACAGATCCTACTATAGACCAGTGGGAAAATGCTACACCAAATTGGTATATGGCCGATGCAACCAAACAAACTAGGTCTGTGGCTTGTGAGTTCAATACATCGTGCAAAGACTTTAGACTTGCCGGAGTAGGAGGATTTAGGCTATCTGTATGGGATTATAACAAAAACAAATGGCAATATGTACTTTCAAAAACTGGAATTGATGAAGAAAGAGATTCAATATATTCAATAACATTTTCAGATGCAAGACAAAGAACAGTAAGAATAGAAACACTGGACGCATTTTATCGGATTGTTTGTAAAAAAAGAGGACACATCTAAAGTAACAAAAACGACAAGAGAACCTGGAAAAAAAGTGCTATTTGTAGGGAACAGTTGGACACAGGGGGTATTAGGAACTCCTCTAGAAAATAAAGCGAATGCAAGAAGGTATAATTCTTATATAAATACTTTGACAGATGCTTTAGGTTTTGAATGTATAAATAATGGAGTTGGTGGTACTGGGTACAGTGTGGCTATGGGGTCTGGAGATGCAGCTTATAGCCAGTTATGGTATGATTACCGAATTGAAATGATGGTTACCAAAGGAGTAACTCCTGATATTATAGTTGTTGGTGGTGCAGGAAACGATATATTTAATAGAGCAAATGAAACGGATAAGGTTGCACAGGAGGCTCAGGATTGTATCAATAAAGTAAAAGAGCTAAACAGCAAAAATAATACAGATATGAAATTGGTTATAATAGGAGTAGAGAAAGTTACTGGAGGATTAAGAGAAGACTTTGAGAATACATCCGGGCCAATGAATGATAAATTGAGAGAAGTAGCACAAAAAAATCAAGTGCCATTTATTGATTTCCTAACGAATACAACAATAGCAAGTGATGGAAGGACTATAACAAAGGGAGAAACACCATTTGTATTACCTGAGTACATAGGAAGAGATAATTTGCACCCAACGGCAGACGGATATGAAAAGATTGGATTAAGATTAGCAGAAGAAATTCAAGCTTTATTAAAATATGAAAAATGGTAAAAGTTAATTAAGATAGGATAAAATAAAGTGTGTAAGTTGATATCAAACTTATACACTTTATCTTAGTGTGCCCAGCATGGGCAACAACTTGTGGGTGAAAGTCCCATACAGTGCCTGATAGTGGCGAACTGTTAGCGAA
>CANQHC010000075.1 GCA_947623595.1 uncultured Clostridia bacterium
TAATTAAAAAAATGAGATTTGAAATAAGTTTATTCCAAATCTCATTTTTTCATGGGACTTTTTTTACAGCCCCTTTTAATATTTATATTTGTTCGGTAGAATTTTCTTCTACTCCATATTTTACTGTTGCTGGTTGTTGATACATATTTATAATACCTGCTAATTCATTTGAAAAATCTTGCAATAATACAATTTTTATACTTGGTAGCTTTCCATCCAAATAATCATCCATAATTTGTTTTAATTTTTTAATACTTGGAATTTCTGCTTCAATTTCTTTAGTAAACCTCTTAGCTCTATCTACTAGTTTTTCTTTAATTGTTACCATGTCTTCATTGCTAGCACAAGAAATTCTTTGAAACATTTGATAAGAATCATAATATTTGAAAATAGGAATATTCATACATTCTTTATCAAATTTATCATAAAATAGCTCCATTTTCATAGGAATACACTTAAAGATATCTTCTGCTTTTTCATGATACATTTTGTCTTTTAGTTTCAAGTTAATTTCATTAAAGTGAGCTAATACTTCTTCCATTTCTTGAGCAATATCTTCTTCTATAGCAACTTGAGATAACTCTTCTTCAACATTACTACAATATGTTGAAGTTAATGATGCTATATTCATTCCATTAAAAAATACACTTTTTACAGTTCTCATATCATATCTGATTAAGTCTTTCTTGATAAAATATATAAAGTAAGCAAATAATTTTACAATTTGAATAAGCTCTACATTTCCATTTTTAACATCCTCTAATGTTTGGTCTATAACACCTTCGAATTGATCATCTGGGATTTTCCAATATTCCTCTGTAAGTAATCTCTTATATCCTGGTAATTGGCTAGTGTCAATAGTATTACGAATGACCTCCATATTGTCTTTAAAAGTTCTCATATCAAAAATACGAGTACGAATATATTTTTCAATAAATTTAAAGAAACGATATTCAGCTTTAAAATTATAGTAGTAATTATTATCAAACTCTTTAATATAGAATTGCCTATTGTCCATAAAGACTCTAGAAGATACCAATATTGACTTATATTCTTCATTACTATTAATATTAATAAATTTGTCTTTTGTAATTTTACCTGCTTTAATTTCAAAAGAAATAGCAATAGTGAAAATCAACATTGTTTGCAATATTCTTTGATTTGTATTTGGATATGATTTTGATACCATATCAAATATTTTTTTAAAGTCATTAAGTGCATGTTTCAAAATACGTAAATTTCTAGTTCCACTTTTATTAAATGTTGAAACTATTAAATTAGTATTTTCACGTAAAAATCGTATTAAATCTGGATAATTTTCGAAACGCATTAAAAGTCCATTAATAATATAATTAAATTCTGGTGCATATTCAAAAGTTTCTCCAATTAATTTTTCTTTTATTCTTTCATAATCATTTGCTTTGTCAAAAACATATTCAATAGTATCTCTAATTCTTTCAACCATTGGTTTATCAGTTTTCATTGTTAGTTTATTTTCTTTGTCTAATAAATAAGTAGCTATAAAAGTTTTCATTTCAAGATTACTATTTTTTAGTTTTGTTGATAATTCTTTCTCGTTACAAATAATTATTGTTTTAATGTGATCATGCTCAACAAAGTTATTAATATATCCTAATATATCAATAACATCTACATTAGCTCTTTCCAAGTCATCAAAGCAAAGTACTTTATCATCTGTTGAAAAGAATTTAGCATAATCTAATCTATCACCATTTTGAGTAACTCCAAAAAAATTAGCCATATCCAAACCTGTTTTTGCATATTCTGGAATATTATTAACTCCATTCGAACCCATAAATTTTTTAATATTTTTATCCATTAATTGTGTGGTTTCTATAAAAATCTTCTTACTAATTTCTTCTAGGTTTGAAATACCATATAAAGACATATATATTGTAGTCAATCTTTTCCCATTTACTTGCATTGCCTCTATTTTAGGTCTAACTTTGTGATTCCAAAAATAAGTTTTTCCACTTCCCCATTCTCCATTTAACATAATGGCATAATCAGTATAATCTGCTCTGATATAATCTAAAATGCTTTCTATTAAATCTTCCATATTAAATTCCTTTCTATCGTATTTTAGTTTATTTCTTTAAAATCTTTTGCAATTGTTAAAATTCCAACTGATTTTGCTCCTGCTATTTTTAATATTTTAGCACATTCCATGCAAGTTGCTCCAGTTGTATAAATATCATCAAAAATTAAAACTTCTTTTCCTGTTATTTTCTGTTCATTTTGTATTTTATATGCATTTTTTACATTTTCTAGTCTTTGTTTTTTATTCAATGTACTTTGAGTTTTAGTTTCATTACATTTTATTAAAATATCTTTTTCAAGTTTCAAATATTTTAATTTTTGAGCAATCTTTCTTGCAATTAATTCACTTTGATTATACCCTCTTTGTGCTATTTTTTTCTTTGTCATAGGTATTGGACTTATTATATCATAATTTTTCAAAAATCCACATACTTTTTCATTTTTCACAAAAAATTCAAAAAACATATTAGCTAAATATGGTTTATCAAAAAATTTATATTGTAATATTTTTTCTCTTATCATCCCTTTATATACAAAAATATAGCAATGTTTTATATCTCCATTTTTTCCGTAAAAATCAATTTGTGGTAAATAAATTTTTTCATTTTTCAATTTTTCCATACAGGTATTGCAAATATATGAATTTCCATACTTGTTACATATTCCACAAACAGGTGGAAAAATAAAAGAAAGGGCAGTATATAAAAAGTTCATTCAAACCTCCTTAAATATGCCCCTTCTTTTATCTTTAATTCCAATCTAAATTTAAGTAATTAGAAATTTTTTCTTCCTGTTTTATAATAATATTTAATATTATTGCAGTGTCTTCTGCTTCTCTTTCTATTTTTTCATCTATTTTTTCAATTTTTGTTTCAAGTTTTACTTGCTTTGCTTTAATTGTTATTATTTCTTGTTGCATTATCTGCATTTTTAATTGCATTTTAGCTTGTCCTGCTTTTAGTTCTGCTATATCTCGTTTCATATTTTTTACTTCTTGTTTTATATTTTTTACTTCTTGTTTTACATTCTTTACTTCTTGTTTTACATTCTTTACTTCTTGTTTTATATTATTTACTTCCTGTTTTATATTCTTTACTTCTTGTTTTACTTCGTTCATTTCCTTTTTTACTTCGTTTACTTGTTCCTTAATATCTACCATTTCTTTTTGCATTACGATTACTGTATCGTTTAAAGCATTCATATTCACCTGCATGTTTGTTAACATTTGTGCCATTCCTTTTACTAATCTCTGAGTCTCCTCATTAGATTGAAGTATTTTGCTCATAATTTTTTGCTCCATATATTATACCTCCTTTTCAAAAAGTTTATAGCAAAATTCTAATTTTATTTAACCAACATGTCAATATTAACACTATCGTTTTTTCTACTAATTTTGTCGATTTTTCTCTTATAATCTCCTTTTTTCTAACTTATACTCCTTATTTTAAAACTTAAGCCCGTATTTCTTTTTTTGCTATCAGCATTTTGAATCATAAACTCGGAAATTTAACAATCAATTAACAAAAAAAATCTTGTAAGCATGAAAACTGCTTAATTTTTTTGTCAAATTTTC
>CANQHC010000076.1 GCA_947623595.1 uncultured Clostridia bacterium
TGGGATTTCACTATGTTTACCTGCAATTACATTGGAAATGCACGTGTTACTGTCAGGTGCAGCAAAGTTTCATAGTAAACATTTATTAACTGAAGGGTGTTATATAGTATCGTATTTTAACAAGGGAAATCAAGTTACTAGGTGGTTGGCGTTGATCATGTAATTTAATTATTGAATATAATAAAAACATTTTGAATTTGGGCATAGATAAATTACATTTAGCCGATGATTACTAAGATGATGATGCAATAGGTATTTGTTATTCTATTATAACAAAATGCTGTATTGTTATGTAACTAATCTACAAGGCAATAACTGCAATTTTAAGTAGCAGCGGAAATGTCGCAACCTAGTATTCCAATGGAGCATAGGGGAAAGTCACCAAAAGAAAATAGCTGCGTCAGGCAATTAAAAAACCTGACGCAGCTATTGCTGTATGGCGGAGAGGGTGGGATTCGAACCCACGGTACGTTGCCGTATCACTGGTTTTCAAGACCAGCTCCTCTACCGCATAATTTTTTTGCTATATAAAGGGAATTACCCCTTTATATAATATCACATAATATGTAGTTTGTCAAGACATATTTCAGAAAACTTTGAAATTTATTTATTTTTCTGATATTATTTTGAGTCACTTGTATTTATTTCTTTAAGTATAGATATGATTCTTCGATCTGGAATACTCCCATTTATAGTAATTGTCATACATTTATTAACATCCGAATAGTCACAGTAGTCTCTATAATCATTTATCATTTGATTAATTGTTTTTTCATGTAGGCCGCTAATTATAATAGTCTGATTATTAGCTGATTTAACAAGTTCTACTAACTTATCAGAGTTCCTCATTGTAATGGTACATGCGATTGTAACAATTGTCTTAATATAATCTGAGGTAAGCGCCTGTCCCTGTTTTGTTTTTATATCCTGTTTAGTATTTCCATCAAGAATCATCGCAATTTGGGAAGTATTCAAATTTTTTAATGCTGTGTTTTCGACCAGTTTATCAGATACTGAGGTTAGTGGATGTGAGAACTTAATGGATTCTATCTTCCAATTGTCGGATAAATTCTTTACGCATAAGTGGAAAATTTCTTCGAAGGAAATATTATCGTTAAGAATTCCTAATTGTTTTATGACTTGAAATATAAGATTCAAAATGACTCCTAAAGTAAATCCTAAACTCATTCCTTTTAGTTCAACAAATCCAAGATTAACTGACAATCCGCTTATACCAGAAATAAGTACTGACGCAGTGAGGAGTTGGTTTGATATTTTTTTATAATTAATACGTTGTTCTACAAGCAACTGAATACCTGGTGCAGAAATAATCCCGAATAAAAATAGCTCTATTCCTCCTATAACAGGCCGAGGAACACTCAGCAATAATGTTTGTAAAACTCCAACATGCGAAACTAATATTGCAAGTACAGCAGCAATAAAATATGGAATACATGAAAATGGATTATATAATTTCTCTATAAAGCTATCATCTTTCAGAATTTTGTTATTATTGATGCTATTAGAATGTATACTCATTACCGCAATATTTTCGGCATATATAGTGTTTGGAACTGAGCCTAACAAAGCAGATGTAATCGTTGCCAAACTATGAGAAAGTAGCGAAGTTTTAAATGAACAAATAACTGTATTGTTAAAAATAGGCTCATTTTCACCATAATTATGCGTCATACGCTCAATAATTGTGAGCCTACTGATATTTTCCATAAATATGACAAGAGTTGCTGGGATTACAGCCACAAATAGCCCTAATATATTGGGTGGTGCAGTTCGCAAAGGAAATGATATATTTGGGAATTTAAGTAAATCTTTCATACTAATTGACTCTATTGAGAAAATATTAAGCATTGAGGCAACTATGCATCCTATAATCATTCCTACAATAATAGCTGAATTTTTTAGAAACTTATGTTTTGTTACAGAAAACATTACTATTACAAGTAATGTTATTGTAGAAATAATTGGTTCTCGTACATTAAATTTCTCTGCATTGAATCCAGAATCTGAAATCGCAGTACTTGCTAGTTCAAGACCTATTAACGAAATAGCTGGACCTATAATAGGAGCGGGGAACAAAAATGTCAAAATTCTAGTTATATACTTATATCTGCAAATTATTGAAAGTATAAACAAAAATACTCCAGCAAATATATATGCCCACCCTACATATACATATGCCATTGATGGATTGACATTTTGATTTTCAAAACCTGATATTAGATACATCGTTAGTCCAATATATGCAAAGCTTGAGCCTAAATAAGCAGGTATTTGAAATTTTGATACAAACATAAATAATATAGTTCCTAATCCGCTTGAAAGTAGTACTAAAGCTATATCAATTATAGTAGTTTCAAATCTATTATTAACCATTAGCGGAACGAGAATAGTAGACGGAAACATTGCTAAAAAGTGTTCTACTCCCAGAAGCATAACACCGCTTTTGAAAATATGCATTATTCTTCTTTGTAATGATTTCATTTTCAAAAAATCCTTCTTTATAATTTTAAAATAAAGATATAATTCGCTTTTTATATAAACGGAACAATATATTTAAACGATTATATTAACAATATTATAAAAATATCATTCACACTGCCAATTGTGTTTTATTCTATACTGGAAATTTTAACAAATGTTGTACTTTTTTAAATATTTATAATACATATCTTTTGGTATAATTCAAAATCAAGTCATTCATAAATTGTAAATAAAATCATATCTTTAATTTGCTAAATATTAATTGCTTCACCTATAACCTTTGTTAATTATTTGTAAAATGTCTTTAGATATTGGATGAAATAGTATATTATCCATTACAATCACAAATATAGTTTTAACTGTGAAAATAATCTTTCTATATATACCACATATATTACTAGATTTATAAAAAAGGAATAAAAGGTCGCAAAATAGTAAAAAAGAGTATAATAAATCAGAAATGCATCACTTCTAATAAAGCAGAAAGTTAAGACCGCAAAAATAATCTTTGTAATAGCTAAGTAGTCAATGCAAATTGTGCAAGACTGCCATATTTTTGATTGGTTTTACTAATTTGCAATATCTCTTCTCAGTTAGGTTTGGAGTCCAGAAAAAAGAAGGGATATTGTGATGAATTTTTCCATGTACCGATCTTAGATTTATGCTATGTATATCTCATAATATTTAGGGGTTATACATCTTAGTCTAACTGATAGCAGCTAATGTGATAGATTATGTACTTTTCAATAGCTATGGTCAATTCTTCTTTGAATATGAATTTTTTGAAATAATACGTCTCTGATTCGAGAATTCCCAAGTAGGTTCCTATCAAATCGTTGTCAATGCATCTGCCAATCTTAACATACTCATCATGTGTAAGCGCTTACTTTTTGTCTTTTGTGGGTCTAGTATAAGAAGAGTATATAAAAGTAGTGCAAATAGCTCTGTTTTTACACTATTATGCTACAGGTTCCCCTCCTTTTTTAAGTACCTTTGTATATTTCTTGTAATACCGTTTAGACAATGTGATCTCATAAAACTTGTTATCGACTATATA
>CANQHC010000077.1 GCA_947623595.1 uncultured Clostridia bacterium
GGTCCCGTTCTGACTTTGCTTCTTTGAATTTGCATCTAGCAACGGGCAATTTGAAAAACAAGAAAACTAGTACTATTCAAGCTTTAATATAAATTCAATTTTAAGTTGTAAGTGAGGCATATCCAATTCCCTCATTTTTCATTGTTTTTAGCGTTTTCATAAGCTCTTGCTGTTTATTTTCTTTTAGTAAACTTTGCGAAATATATGTAATATGTCCACCATTTGTATAAGCATGATAAGGAGCTTCTAATTTTATTTTATTTTCCACAGAAATTTTAGTGTTTTCTGGTATGTAAAAAGAATTAGTATAGTGCTCTTTATCTGTAATGCTCTTCCTTTTTCCATAAATTGCCCTATCTAACTTTACAAACTTGCTTGCTAATTTTTCTGATTCAGTAGCAATTAAAGTGAAATTCAAGTTATACTTTTTAGAGTATTCATCACATTTTTGTTTCATAAATTTTACTATTTTTAAACCTAATTTTTGTGCTTCTTCGCTTTCTGCATTAGTTTTACCAGTTAATGCTTTTAAACATTCTGCTAAACCTATAAAGCCAATTGATAAAGTTCCATGTTTTAATACTTTTTTTAAATTGTCTGTATCTTTTAGTTTTTCACTATCTATCCACACAAATTGCCCTAGCAAAAATGGAAAATTTGATGTTTTTTTCTTGCATTGAATTTCAAATCTTTCTATGAGCTGATCTTTTACTAAATCTAATTTTTCTTCTAGCTCTTCAAAAAATTCATTTATTCCTAGTTTTTCATTAGCAGGATTTCCATGCTTAATTCCTATTCTTGGAAGATTAATTGTAGTATATGATAAGTTACCCCTTCCTGATGTTACTACTTTATTAGTGTCTACAATATTTTCTAGCACTCTAATAGAATTGCCCATGTATGCAACTTCTGTATCATAATTATTGGCTTCGCAATGCTTTTTATTAAATGGTGCATCTAAAAAACTAAATCGTGGCAACATTCTTTTTACTGAAACATTGCAGGCAAGCTGTAAAAGGTCGTAGTTTGGATCATTTTCGTTATAGTTTACGCCTTCCTTGATTTTGAAAATAGATATAGGAAATATTGCTGTTTCATGGTTTCCTAGCCCTGCTTCTGTTGCTTTTAAGAAATTTTTTGTTACCATTCTTCCTTCTGGGGAAGTATCTGTTCCGAAATTTATAGATGAAAAAGGAACTGCCGCACCTGCTCTAGAATGTATTGTATTTAGGTTATGAATAAATGCTTCCATTGCTTGATATGTGGCACTATCAGTTTTTTGCATAGCTTTTTCATAACATATTCTAAACATTCTTTTTAATTCTTCTGATTCCCTACAATATTTATCAAATATGCTTATATCAAATTCTATTGTACTAATTTTTTCTATTTCTCTTTCTATTCCATTAATAGCAATAAATTTATCAAAGTCTGTTAACTCTAGGTAATCAAAAACTATTTGTTTAAACTGCTTTTTAAATGTTTTTAAAACTCCTGGTGCCATGTAATAGTCAAAAGCAGGAATTCCTTGTTCTCCATGTTGATCATTTTGATTTGATTGTATGGCTATTGCAGCAAGCGTTGCATAAGACATAATATCATTTGGATTTCTTATAAATCCATTGCCTACTACGAAGCCATCTTCATATAATTTATTAAGGTTAATTTGGCAACAGGTTGTAGTTCCCATTGGTAAGAAGTCTATATCGTGAATGTAAATATCTCCGTTTTCATGTGCTTCTGAAAATTTTTTCTTTATTAAATATGTCATTGCAAATTGCCTAGAAATAGTGCTTCCATATTGAAACATTGTGCTCATTGGTGTATTTTTATCTTCTTCTTTTGTTTTGCTATCATCATCGTGTGCAGATTTTAAGCCTAAATTTTCTAAGGCTTTCAAAAATTTGTGTTGCTTTTTTTCATCAAAAAATAGCTGCCTTGATTGTGCTCTTTTTTCACGATAGCTAGAAAAAGCCTCATATACATCTTGGTAGCCATTGTTTTTTAGTTCTTCTTCTATTAAGTCTTGAATTTCTTCAATTTTAATTCTTTCGCCTTCTAATTTTTCTATTCTTGAAAGAACTTTGCTATATACTTTATTAACATCTGTTTCATCATATTTTGTTGTAGCAGGTGCTAATTCTATAACATCTCCAAAGCCTTTTTGAATTGCAAGTGCAATTTTTGCTCCATCAAATTCTACTTTTTTGCCATCTCTTTTTACGACTATTTTTTGGGCTACTTTTTCTGGTACTTCTATAAACATTTATATAATCATTCCTTTCTTTAGGCAAAATTGTAAATCCTTTTTATATAAATTGTAATTGTTTTTACTTCATTTTTCTTATGGTTATTATATATTTACGATTTAACTTAGTCAATATGTTGTAAATAAGAATTTATTGCATTTGTTATTAACTTTATAGCTAACAGCTTAAATAATACTATTTAAGCAGGTTAATTATAAAACCGTTAACTAGTAATTAGAAAAGCAGGTGGCAAATATGTCACCTGCTTTAAGTCCTCTCCAATGATATTTATTTTGTTTAGTTTAACGTAACTTCTTCCAGTCCCAAGAGTTGTTGAATGGTGATGCCACAATAGCTATCATCGTCAAGTTCAAAACCTAATTCATCAAGAATATAAACAAGTGTCTTTGACAAGTAGCTGTCCTTTTGCTCCTTGAGCAAATTTAAAAAGTCATCGCGATCACGGAAGAAATCAATTTCTCCATATTCCATATATGGATTGCCCCATATATAAAATACAGTTGTGTAGATGTCTTCTTCTCCATTCAAATGAAGTTCTTCAAGTTTAATCTCTGGATAGCTTAAATCTTTATATGCAGAATAGTCAAAGCTCTCCAGAATTTTTTCCAAAGCCTTCACATTTTTTTCCTTCATCAGCTTTGGAACACCAGCTTTTTTAAGCTGGTCTATTTGGATACGTGCGTGTGCCACAAGTTCTTGCCGATTCAATTAAATATCATCTCCTATAGTTATTTGAATTAGTTAAATAGGTTTTGAGAGGACTTTTTTAACTAATTCATAGCTATTATTATAATACTTCTATAGCTTTATGTCAATTTATAACTTTTTAACACATAAATCATAATTATAAAAAACACCTAAAATATTTTAAATTTTAGGTGTTCTTTATTAAATCTATGCACTTTTTAGTTCTAAGCGAAGTTTATCTGCTATCATTGCAATAAATTCTGAGTTGGTAGGTTTTCCTTTAGCTGCTGACACCGTATAACCAAATATGTTTTCTACTGTGCCTTGTTCTCCGTCTTCCCCATGCGACTTCAATTGCATGGCGAATTGCACGTTCTACTCTTGATGGAGTAGTGTGATACTTAGTTGCAATTTCTGGATAAAGTTGTTTTGTAATTTGGTTGATTACATCGGTATCTTTTACCACCATCATAATAGCTTCTCTTAAGTATTGATAACCTTTAATATGAGCTGGTACTCCTACTTCGTGTATAACGTTTGTAACTAATGCTTCTAAATTTTCTTG
>CANQHC010000078.1 GCA_947623595.1 uncultured Clostridia bacterium
TATGCTATCTCAATAGCTTTTCCCATTCCCACTATGGCAGGTACATTTTCTGTTCCTGCTCTTTTATTTCTTTCTTGATGTCCTCCATTCATAAACTTTTGAAATATAACACCTTTTTTTACATACAATACACCAATTCCTTTTGGCCCATAGAATTTATGGGCTGACATAGATAAACTATCTATATTCATTTCTTTGACATCTATTTTCAAACTACCTACTGCTTGTACAGCATCTGTATGAAAGTAAATATTGTTTTCTCTTGCTATTGTTCCTATTTCTTTAATAGGCTGAATTGTGCCTATTTCATTATTTGCAAACATTATAGAAATAAGTATAGTAGTTTTTTGTATAGAGTTTTTTAATTGTTGTAAATTAAGTATTCCATTTTCATCTACATCAATATAGCTCACTTCAAATCCTTCTTTTTCTAATTGCTTACAAGTTTCTAAAACTGCTGGATGTTCTATTTTGGATGTTATAATATGATTTCCTTTTTTCTTGTTATTATATGCAATTCCTCTTATTGCAGTATTATCACTCTCTGTTCCTCCTGACGTAAAATAGATTTCCTCTGGCTCTGCATTGATTGCTTTTGCAACTTTTTCCCTTGCATTTTCCACTGCACTTCTACTATTTCTTCCTAGTTTATATATAGATGAAGCATTTCCATATTCTTCTGTTAAGTATGGCATCATTTCTTTTAAAACTTCATCATCTAATCTTGTTGTTGCTGAATTATCAAAATACATATGCTTCATTGCTTATCTCCTTGTATTTTTATATGCATATATTTCAAGCTTTTCTGCATATATTTCGCCATTATATATGCAGAAAAGCAATAGTTATATGCAGATATTTATATAAATTAATATTCATTTATCTTTTAATAAATTTTTAAATTCATCTCTAATTTGTCCTATAAAAGGGCCTGTACTAAATAGTCATTTTTATTCTCTCCAAATTGCTACTTATTTTATAAAATAATACCATAAAAATAAGTGAATATCAATAGTCACTATTTATCATAAAAACAAAATACTTTTTTTTGCATATTATTTGAAAAAAGTTTATTTCTGTTATTATTGTTTGTATACATAAGTATTTACATTTTTTGCCATTTGCATTATAATATTGATATGCTGTGATTTACAGTATATTTCAATTTTAATAATAATACTTTATGAAAGGATGGATGATGTTATGGCTAGAAACTATAACTGGAGAATTAGACGGGAATATTACAACCTTATAGACAAGGGGATTAAAACTCTTGAGGTAAGAGTTGGATACCCTGATATTAAAAAAGTTCGTAAGGGTGATACAATTACCTTTACAGACTATTCTAATATCAGATTTGAAGTTATCCGTGTCGCTTACTATGAAGATTTTTCTGAAATGCTTGACAGCGAAGATTCTTCCAAAGCAATTCTTGGTGTTACCAAGTATAAAGCCTTGGAAATATACCAAGAGATTTATCCTGAAGAAAAAGAATCACTAGGAGTATACGTTTTTGAACTTAAAAAGCAAACAAACCATATGCGAATTTATACATTAAGCTCTCTTATAAGTGATCACAATCTTTTTGGAAAATTTGCAAATGCTGCTTATTCTGTAACAGATTGCATCTGTAAAGATTATCCTAAACATTTTGAGTGGTATTGGGCAAAACAAATTCCCAGAGTGTTTAATGGCACAGGAGAGGTTGTTATTTGCACAATTAATAACAATGTAGCTGGTGTAGCTTTTTTAAAAAAAGATGCTACCGAAAGCAAAATTTGTACTTTCCTTGTAGTTGAAACATACCGTGGAAAACATGTTGCGACAAAGATGCTAGAACATTCTTTTGAATACCTTGGTACTACTAAGCCTCTTATCACAATTGCAGATTACAAAATTTCAATGTTTGAATCTATTATCCAAAAGTATAATTGGAAATTGACTCAAACCATGGATGTAGGTTATTACAATAACACTTCTCGTGAGTTAGTGTACAATGGAAAACTTCCCGAATAATTCTTAATCTGTCAAAACAAAACACACTCTTAAATTCAACTGAATTTCTGAGTGTGTTTTCATTTCATTACATTTTTTCTATACGTATTCCTAAAACACCATATTGTTTTTGTTTTTCAGGTGTATAAAATTCTTCTAATACGTTTAATAATTCTTGTTTTGTCATAGATTTGTCAGACATAATTTCTATATCAAAATCTTTAAATAAGTCTTCAAATGTATTATACCTTAATAATCCTACAACTTTTACTTTCATAGTAATTTCTAATTCTGGTTCTTTTTGAAAAATTATAGTATCTCCAATAGAAATTTTTTGTCTCTTTTCGTCATATAGTCTTAATTCTATTCTTTTTGTTCCATTGTTAATATAATCAAAATATTTAGGCTGTAATTTTAATATATGTTCCATTTTTTTACCTCCAGTTATCATTGTATAATAAATAAATTTTCCATATCTATTATCTTATCTTTTAATTTATTTAAAGCCATTTTTCTCGCACTTATTTGATTTTTTTCATTATCTGATAATTCTGCAAGAGTTTTTCCATTTTCTAGTTCAAATATTTCATCAAAACCAAATCCGTTTTCTCCTCTAACACTTTCTGCCACAAAACCTCTTATTACTCCTGTTTCGCAAATTGTATTTTTTCCATTAGATATTGCTATTGCAGTAGTAAAAGTTATTGTTCTTTTTTCTTTTGGAACATCTTTTAATTTTTCTATTATACTTATGTTTCTCTGTCTATCAGTTCCTTCATGCCATCTTTTTGTAAATACTCCCGGAAAACCATCTAAATAGTCTATTTCTATTCCGGAATCGTCAGCTAAGCACATTTTTCCATTTAATAGTTTTGCTATTGTTTCTGCTTTTTTTATTGCATTTCCTTCAAAAGTTTTTTGGTCCTCTTCAACATCTACTTTTATATTAAGCTCTTCCATTGGAATTATTTTATGCCCTTTTAATATGCTAGTAATATCCTTTATTTTTCCTTTATTATTCGAAGCAATTACTATTTCTTTCATTTTTTTACCTACCTTTTATTAAACCCAATTTTTTATAGCTTCTTCGTTAAATGTATCATGTCCTTTTATTTCTATGACATGCTACTCCTTTCTGTTTTACTAAAAATAATAATTTGTTTGAATTACAATCTAGATAAATCTTCTCTACCTTACATTTTCATATATTTTGTATTTCTTCCGCTTCCTATTATTTTAATCACACCATTTTTTACCATTGTTCCTAA
>CANQHC010000079.1 GCA_947623595.1 uncultured Clostridia bacterium
TATTTTTAATGTATTTTCTCCTTTATTGTGTTCAAATCTTATATTGTCTCTTGTTACATCTATTGTATTATAATCTGCAAGTACTCCGTTAGTATCTTCTAAAGTCTTTGTTTCTCCAATTTCAACTGTTATTGCTGTTGCATCAAAACTTGGTCTTTGTGTCATTTTTTGTATTTTATTTTCGATTTCATTTTTATACTGTTCATATTCACTTTGGTTTGTAGGATTTACAAAAGTTCCATGACTCTGACCTAAACTTTCCCAAATATATTGTTGAGTATATGCGTAATCTTTTAAAGGCTCTGTTTCAAGAACTCCATTAGAACCATAAGTACCATGTTTCTGATACCAGCCGAAGTATGCAATTTTACCTGCTTTTCTGAGCTCTGATGAAGATGGTGCAGAATAATTTCCGTTATAGTCTTGTCCTGTTGCAAATGGGACTCCATTTTGGGCACAGAAAACTATAATACCATCTCCGTTACTAAAATTCCAGCCTTCATCTCTTAATATTAATCTTCTTGCTATAATACCATTCTCGGTATTACTTCCACTGTCTGTTGTTTTTATTTTTGTTGCGTATTGTCTCGCCATAAATCTGCCACTTCCACTGCCACTAAGAGTTTCATTAGCTGCGAGTACAACTGGCTGTATGTTACTAAATAAAATTATGCTTAATAATATTGCAGTTAATATTTTTTTTATTTTTTTAGTTATCTTAAACATCAATTTCCTCCTCATTAAAAAAAGAACAAGTACTTTTAAATACTTGTCCTAAAATTTTATAATTATTTAATCTATCGCTTATCTATAATAATAATTTATAGTCCATTTTCCACATAAGCAACTCCATACTTCATAACCCGATGGACATTTCTTATAATATTCTTCGCTACTTATTTCATTAGAATTCAACTTATTAGCCCAATCATTTATTTCATTATTATAAACTGCAATAGCTTCCTCTTTTGTGTCAAACCATTTACCTACATTTCCTACTTCCATATAATGTTTGCCATTTGAACACGTTAAATCTTTTTGCGTTGTGGTTGTAGGCTGTGTTTCAGTAGGCTTGTTTTCGTCTACAAGGTCAGTTTCTTTACTAGTTGTATCTTGTTCTACACTTGTTTGCTTTGGGCTGTTTTCTTCCATTTCTGTTTTTTGAGTAGTCGTTGTTTCCTTTGAAACTTCGCTTTTTTCTGTATTTACATTTTCTTCTTTAATGGTTTGTTCTACATTATCTGATTGTTCATTTACTTTATTATCTTTAATCTCTTCATTCGTAAATAATGCATTTTCTTCTTTCAATTCATTTGTAATTTTAGTTTGATCAATTTTATCTATATTCCCAATGACATTCAACATTTTAAAGCAAATAAAAATTAAAATTATTGCTAGTATTAATATTAAAAATAATTTAATAAATTTTTTTGCGTTTTTCATAATACATCACCTTCCAATACTATATTAACTCTTATTTAATATTTTGTCATGTCTTTTTGCAAAATTTTTCTATTTTTTCACTTTATGCTAGCAATAATATAATATCTTTGGTCTGTTGGCGATACTTTTGCATTTATATATGAACAAGTTGATAATTTTATTATCTTATCAATATTATCTGTAATATCTATTTTTATTCTGCTACTATTTTTATAATAGTCTATCCTTTGTTTAAAATTCAGCTTTTGTATGTTTTTTTCTTCTGTGTTTATTCCTATTGAATACACACTAAAAACAGTACATTCATAATTTCTATTTTTTGTATAAATTTGAAATGTTTTATGCTCCGATAAAAATTCATTATCAAGATATTTTCCTAATATTGAAAACATACTACCATCTTTCATATTATGACCATACAAGATCGTTTCTTGTTCATCAAAAGGATTTGTATTAGTAGTAAATATAGAGCCATGATTATTATAGTTTTTATTATATGTATGATTAACATATAATAAATTTCTATCTTTTAAAATTGGATAATTAATAGGTGTATCCTCTATTTTTATCCACCCTATAATATCAGCATTGATACCTTTTAGTTTTTCCCAATCTATAATATTTTTCTCTGTATTGTTTTCCTTTACAACCATAACATCTTTCACTAAATTTTCAATTTCTTTATTATTTTTTTTATATTCTAAAAAATCTTTCCCAATAAAAAAAGATGTTACCAAAAACGTCATTACAAATATAAACAATATTCCTATAATTGAAATTCCTTTTAGAATTCTTTTCATTAATCAATCTGCACTCCTTTTTTCACCTCTTTTCTACATAGCTATTAATAATTAGATAACTACTTCACCCCCTTTCACATCTCGCACGAGAATCGATTCTGTGCCGTTTTTATATTAAATCCGATAAACTACTCGTACTCTTCCACCTCACTTTCTAATAAGTTTTGAGTTTGTCGCAGTTTATCAGTTAATAACTTAACTTCATTTTTTAGCTTTTCATTTTCTTCACTCAATAGAATGTTATCTAATAAATTTATTTTATAACTTTCATAGTCTTTATTAATTAATTCATCTTCTGCCATACTCTTATATATATTTTCTGATACAATAATGTGATCAAGCAACTCTATATTAAATATTTTTAAAAATTTGTATATAGTATTTGTAAATTCTTTGTCCATTTTACTTGGTTCTACTTCACCTGATGGATGATTATGTACCAATATAACTTTATTGCTTCCACTTAATAGTGCTATTCTTAATAAATCCTTATTGCCAATTTCTACTTTATTGCTTGTTCCTACACCCAATAAGCTGATATTCTTTATATTATTTTTATTATCTAATCCTATTAAAAAAAGATGCTCTTGAATCGCATCTTTTATTTCTTGTACCTCTTCTAAATCAAAAACCTCACTAGATTTTTTGATTTTTCTTTTATTCTCTAACTTCTGCTCTTTTTGAATTTCTATTGATAAGCTCAATTTTAAATCCTCCTTAAAAGGAGTAGATTTGCACTACTCCCTTCTATTTATACTTCATCTATTCCATAATCAATATCATATCTAATATCATTAGTAACGTGCATTCTTCCAGCACCTAATTGACCTGTTTTTCTTGAAAATATATGTGTCTGTTTAGAACCAATCATACACATGATAAGAGCAGATATAACAAC
>CANQHC010000080.1 GCA_947623595.1 uncultured Clostridia bacterium
AATTTTAAATACAAAAATTCCAGCGATTTCTCACTGGAATTTTTGCTTTCGGGTTCCTATTCTAGGACACCCTCTTTTTTAAGTGGTAAAAGAACTTTTGTATATACTTCTATATCGAATGACTTCATGATTAAAGAATTAAAGAAAATAAATTAAAATGCTATTGCATCACTATTGCATTATTTTTTATAAATAAAACATACAAAATATTGATTTTTCAATATTTGTATGTTTTTTGATTTTGGCGGAGTGAGTGGGATTCGAACCCACGGCCCCAATTGAGGGTACTGCAGTTCCAGTGCAGCTCGTTATGACCACTTCGATATCACTCCTTAAGTTGCACTTATTATTATACATTAATTTTGTTATAAAATCAATTCTTTTAATGCTTTCCGCTTCTAATATATAATTTTATACTATTGCTGGTCTTCAAAATAAATGGAATTATTATGCCTTAAAAATTTTTATTTATGCATTTATTTTATTCAATATTATAAATATCTTTAGTAAAATATTTTTCCTCATTATTAAATATAAAATGCAATTTTTTATTTACAAACTTTGCAAAATACTTTATTTCTATAATTGGTTTAGGCCAACCATCTAAGAAAATACATATGTCATCAAAATGGCTTTCATCAATATCTACTAATACATTAATTTCATTATTCAGCATGATTTTCCCTTTTTACTGTCATTCCTAAATCATGTAGTAAAGCAGCAATTTTTACATTATTTATAAATAGCTCATCACAATTTAGTTGTTTTGAAATCTTCTCTACATTTTCGACTACTCTCATTATATGTCTTCTGGAATGTTATTCTTATTATTTTTTTATTTCCTCAACACTATAGTTTAATAGACTCCATTGTTCATCAAATTCAAAAAATGCATTTACTTTCTTTCCTTCTAATACTAAAGGTAACCAATATTTATCGTCAGGAAACATTTGCTGATATGGTATCTCACTAATTGAAAACCATTTTGGTATCATTTCATCACTTTCCTTTGGTTCTCCCTCCCATTTTGTAGCAATATATAAATGAAATACTACATTTTCTTTTTTTCCTTTATACAATTCTAAAAATTCCACTTTTCCCATTTTAATATATTCAACTGGCTTAACTGCAATTTCTTCTTGACTTTCTCTAACCATCGCTTCTTCTGGAGTTTCACCACTTTTTATTTTTCCACCTATGCCATTATATCTGCCTTCTCCAAATCCCCTTTTTTTCATTCCTAATAAAATCTCATTATCTTTCCTTAATAGAACTAACGTAGTTTCTAATTTTGATATATTTTCCATTTTTTCCTCCTTATGTTTTTATTTTTGCTCATTACAAGTTATTTTAATACTTTTTATCATTATAATCTCAAGTAGCTCTTTAGTCAATGATGAAAACAAAAAGAACAGATAACTTTTGCTATCTATCCTTTTAATTAATAATATTTAATTAAGCTGATTTCTTTGATTCTTCATAGGCTTTTCTCACTGCTTTTGCTAATTGATCAGCACACGATGTTCCCCTTCTTCCACATATAATGCCACCTATTTTTTCTTCTATTTCTTCGACTGTCATTCCTTCTACAAGCCTAGGCAATGCTTGTAAATTTCCAGGGCAACCACCTCCCAAAAACTTAACATTAGTTACAATATTTCCTTCTATTGTAAATTCAATTTCTTGAGCACAAGTATTTTCTGTTTTAAAATTATATTCCATTTTATAACAACTCCTTCATTTCATAATCATATAATTAATTCATATATTTCTTTTTTATCTTCTTCCTACAATTTTATAACTTACACTTGCAACAATTCAGCATAATCAACTTCTCCATTTTTCATAGGAAGTCTCATACAGCCAAAGCCTAACTTCTTTTCTTGCATTTTTCCTCCTTTCTTGCATTTGTTGCAAAATATATAACTTTTTTCTAATAAGTTACTTATATTCAATAATGCTATAAAAGATTTAATTATTTTTTCGAAATACGTATTTATAAATGCTAAGCTTGAAGTCCTCTTTTAAATGTGACATCTAAAATTCTCCTTTCATTCTATATTATATAAGTTAAAGTAATCTGCAAGTCAACACTTTTATTAAAATTTTTTAATTATTTTATTTATTCTAGAATTTCTCAAATAATTTCTTAGATACTTTATACATTTTTAATCATTTTCATAAACTTTTTTAAATTATTAAATAGAGACATCTTCTATATTATATTTAGTTCTTGATAAATCAATTATATTATTGGGATTAATATTGATTTTCCCACAAGTATTAGCATATTAATTTTAAACATTTTTTATAATCCTCTCTTGCAAAATCTATGGTTGGAATGATTTCTTCATTATTAATCATTTCCTCAAATTCATCTATAGTAACCCATTTAGAATCAGTTACCTCTCCATCTGTATAATTTAAATCATTAATTTCTAAATTTTTTCTAAACAACCATATATCTTTAAAATCCTTTGCTTTATCATCTCTTAAAGTTTTATAAAAAATGGCATCTGTCTCCTTAAAAATAATTCCTAATTCTTCTCTTATTTCTCTCAATATTGCTTGTAAGCTATTTTCACCTTTTATACAAGATCCTTCTGTACTTTCCCACATATCTGGATAGTTATTCTTAGATTTTGAACGTTTGCTTAATAATATTTCTCCTTTAAAATTTATTATAATGGCTTCTACCACCAAATGATATTCTCCTACTTCTAATTTTTTATTACTATGTCTATCAATTACTTTTCCTGTACATTTTCTATTAATATCATATACATCCCATAATTCCATTTCTTTTTGCTCCTTATTTTTTTCTTTATTGCTTCTTTATTTCTTTATTTTTTCATTTTTAGTTTATTTCATAATATATTTAAAAATAATAGTGGCTTCGATTTATTATAGCACAAATATTTTTTTTAACAAAAAAATCATATAGCTTGTACTATCTTCTTTATTCATTTTTACATATTCCTTTAAAAACAAAAAAATGAAAGACAGTAAAAAAGTGCCTCATAGCAAATAAGTTAGCTAATCGAGTAGGAACTAAATGATTAATTCATTTAGTGTCCTCTCACACCACACGTACGTGCCGTTCGGCATACGGC
>CANQHC010000081.1 GCA_947623595.1 uncultured Clostridia bacterium
AAGTCCATTAATATCAAACAAAACACGGATTAATATTGGAATAATTTTCCTTGTATCAGAACAAGAATGAAAGTCAATTAAAAATACACGGGTTATAAAAACTCGTGTATTTTTATGAATTTTTGATGTTTTATTATTTTGTCCAATCTTCAAATCCAACTAATTCTAATTTAGAAAAGTCACTTATAGTTATACTTTGAATTAATGTTGTTTCATCAGTTGTTTTATCATCATTATAGTATTTAACTGTTATTTTTTTAGTTGATAAATCTTTTTCATCTGCGAATCTAATTGTTACTATTCCGTCAGTTCCTAGTTCTTTTTCTTCACCACTGCTAGAAGCAATTTTTACTTTTTTTGCTGTAGTAGAACCAAGTACTAAAGTTAAGAAATATCCATTTCGCATCTCTTCAGTTTTACTAAATTCAGTAAGTACAACATTATGTAACTGTCCAGTAACTACACCTTCACCTTTTTCGTTAGTTGTTATACTTACATTTCTTTGTAAATTACTTAGTGATGTGCCTAATATTGTTTCACCTTTTTCACCATTTGCTGTTTTAACTGCTTCTGCTACGTTAGTTACATTAAGATTTGCTAGAGCTTCTTTCTTTATTTCTCCATTTAGGTAATTTGTTAAAGCTTCTTTAGCAGCAGCTTCTTTTTTATTAAATACATCTGTATCATTTAAATATTCAGATAATGTAACTTTTGGAGCTGCTATATTTTCATTATAATAATTCTCTAAGAATAATTTTGCTTTTTCTTTAGCAGTTTCTGGAACGTTAAGCTCTGTTAAAACTGTTGGATTTACTCCTGTTAATTTATTTTCAACTGCTTTTCTAGCACCTTCCATTTCTGATAATTTATGTACAGTTGCTACAATATTGTCTCTTTGAGTGTAGAATAATGTTCCATTTTTTGGATGACTACCATCAAATGCAATATTCTCTTCTTTTTTTGTACTTTTTATTGCTGCTATAGCAGTATCAAATACATTTTTCATGTAACTATCTTTTATTAGTAGTTCATAATTTAATTTTCCACCTACACAATAATTTGAAAGATTTCCATACTGAGTAGGATAAGTACCACTTAAGTAATATACTTCGCCAATACCTTTAATATAATCAATAGCTTTAACTTTAGCTGATACTATTGTGTGTTCAAATGTATCTATAAAGTCTTTTAATGCTTCTAAATCATTTCTTATTGAACTTAGTGTTGCATTTGTACTTAAAATACTATCTTCATATAATTTAATTGTGTCTAGTAATTCTTTTTTATCAGCTGCATCAGTAATTTCTTCTGCTAATTCTTTATATAATTGTGTTTGTTCTTTTGCTTTTTCTTGTGCTGCTTTAACTTCTTTTGCTAATGATGTTCCTAGTTTTTCTAATTCTACATCAATTTGTGCCATATAATTTTCTACTGCATGTTCAATGTCTCTTTCATTTGTTGCAGTATTAATTGCATCTATTGCTTTTGATGCGATTTCATATATTTTATCTGAATATTCTAGTTCTTCATCATTATCTCTTAAGAAAACATAGAATTTTGCTCTTGCTTCAACTTTTGCTGCTGCTAATTGATCTTCTTTGATAGTTGCATTTATAAGATCTAATGCTTTTTGTAATTCTGTTTGTATTCCACTTACTGTTTTTTCTGAATTAACAGCTGCAACTCCATTATTTACTAATGTATCAATTGCATTTGATAAATCATTGTATTCTTCTAGTTTTGCTACTGCTATTTTTCTAATTTCTTCTATTTGATGTTGATCAAAATCTGAGTAGTATTCTGCTACTGCATTTCTAAATACTGTCATAGCTGTTACAACTTCTTGTGCTGTTGTAACTTCTGCTATTTTTCCTCTTGTATTACTAATTAAAGAATTAATGTATTCTAATTGTTCACTTGTTAGATTAAATGCTTTTGCATTATCTTCATAAACTTTTAATTCTTCAGCAGCTGCTTTATATGCTTCCATATATGCTTCTTGATTTTTTTCAGCTGCTTTCTTTATTGTATCTATTTTTCCGTCTAAAGCTCCTACAGCAGTATCTAATGCATCTGCAACTTTTTTGTATGAAGTTACTGTTAAATCTTTTGATGGAATATTTGCTGCTTCTTGTACAGCTTCAATATAATCATCTACTAAATCTTTTATAAGTTTAACATTATCATCTTCATCTATTGTTCCAGCTGGATCTTCTTCATTTGCATAAGCTCCTGTTTTATATGCATTTAATGTTTCTAGTGCTTCTTCAAGTTCATTATCTAATAATGTTTGTGCTGCTGGTTTTGTCATTGTATCATAATTGCTTGCTATATAATCAATAAAGCTTTTTACAATTCCACCTGTTATTGCATCTGAACCATCTGTAACTATAATGTCAGTATCTTTTTCTGCATTTAATATATTCCTTCTTGCTGCTGCTATTGCATTTTGTACTTTTGCTGCATCCGCAAAGTTTGTCATTCCGTTTAATGCTGATTCATATGCATCTAATACTTTATATGCTTCTTTTTGAGCTTCTAATATAGCATTTTGTCTTGCTACTTCTGCTTGTAATTTTGTATATCCACCATCTACTAATAATTTATCAAGTTTGCTTTCAGCATCTTTTACTTCTTTAGCTGTTTTAGCACTTTTTACTTCTTCTAATGCTCCTGAAACTAAATCACTAATAACACCTTTGTCATGTGCTGTTAGCCCTTCCATTGTTTTAGATACTTCTAAGCATTTATTTAAATGTTCAGTAGCAAGTTTTTTTGCATCTTCTTTACTTTCTACAACTGCTGCTACTGCATCTTCAAACTCATCTACTTCATCTACACCTGCTGCACTATATACATCTGCTACAATTTCATCATATATTTCTTGTGCAGCTTCTAATGTTGAAGCTTTTTTCATATCTGCGATTGCGTCTTTTATTTTTGTTGCAATTGCTTCATATTGTTGTGTTGTTAATTTGCCGTTTTCTTCTAATGATTTTAAGTATGCATCATAGTCTTTTAATGTAGCTTCTGATGTAGTTAAAAAGTCAGCTGGAACATCTTGTTCTG
>CANQHC010000082.1 GCA_947623595.1 uncultured Clostridia bacterium
TGTACTTCCTCCTTTTAATATTTCTGATGTATAGTCTGTGTCTGCTATTGTTTCTGATATGAACATAAATCTTCCTGCTTCTTCATTATATTTTGGAGCATTTATATTCTTAGTTATTGTTGCATAGCCATAATCATATTTTTCACTTGATACTCTTGCATTTACTACTACTGCATAATATCCTTCTTTATCCTCTAAATTAATTGGTATATATGAATTTGCTGTTGTTTTCCCTTTACCAACTGTTTCTCCCAATGTTTCTCTATATGTTTTTCCATTAGTTGGGATATAATAACTTTCTCCATCTTCTCCTGTTTGTTTTTCAAACCAATAATCTCCTACTTTTTCCATATCCTGCAAAACACCTTTTACCTCTATTTTTTCTTCTTTTATTTTTCCATCATATACTTTTCCGTTATTCTTCATTTCTTTCATTACTTCTGATGTTACTTCATTTTCTTCTATTATCTCAGCAAAATCATTACTATTATTAGTTATTTTTCCTATTACAGTGTTTTGATCTGGATTTTCTCTTTCTTCTATTTGATCTAGTTTGAATTTGACTCCTGCTATTGGCTCTTTATTTTTACTATCTACTTTCTTTATTACTATTTTGTTTGATTTTTTACTATATGTTACTACTATGTGTTTATCTTCTTTTACATCTTCAAACTTATCCATAGTATAACTTCCGTTTTCGTCGGTTACTTTAAATGGCCATTCTTTTCCATTTACTGTAACTGATATTATTTCATAATCATCTTTTGGAGTCATTGTAATATCTCTATTACTTTCATCACCATATTTTACTATTTCATATGGATTTTTATCTTCTCCAGAAATATTTCCTCCTTTTTCTCCATCTATTTCCTGCACATCTGTTGTTATTTTAAATTGTTTTCTATAATTCTTTACCTCCAGTTCTTCTATTTCTGGAACTCCTACTTGATTTGCCATTTTTAATATCATACCATCTGGACTTCCTTGATTGTTTAATGTCTTTCCATCTGTTTCTATATTTTCACTATAATAATCTCCACCTGCTACTATTGTTCCATCTTTTAATTCTGCTACTGAATTTATTTCATCACTATTACTTCCTCCTATTGATTTTGCCCACTGCACTTTATATCCTAATTTTTCATCTGGTTTATATTTGATTATCATTCCATCAGAATTACCTTTAGAATTTAATGTATAATCTCCTACTTGGATACTACTATCAAAATATCCTCCTACTACTAAACCTCCATCTGATGTTTCGGTTACTGAGTATATATAATTACTACTACTTCCTCTCATTGACGTTGCCCATTTTACTTTATATTTTCCTTCGTTTTCTTCATCTGGTTCGTATTTGATTATCATTCCATCTGTAATACTTGTTGAAACATTATTTTTTAATGTAAATCCTCCTACTTTGATACTCCCATAGAAATCTCCTCCTACTACAAATCCTCCATCTGATGTTTCGGCTACTGATTTTATAGAATCATTACTACTTTCTCCTACTGACGTTGCCCATTCGACTTGTTCATTTGCATCATATTTGATTATCATTCCAGAATATTTACCTTTAGAATTTAATGTATAATTTCCTACTTGGATACTATTTGACTCAAAATGTCCTCCTGCTATGAATCCTCCATCTAATGTTTCGGCTACTGATGTTATTTCATCATCTCCACTTCCTCCTACTGACGTTGCCCATTCCACATCATATTTTTCATCACTTTCTACTGACTTATATTTAATTATCATTCCATCAAAGGAACCTTTATTTGTTAATGTATATTCTCCTACTTGGATACTACTACTGTAAAAATAGCCTACTACTACAAAGCCTTCATCTGTTGTTTCAACTACTGATTCTATATAATCACTACCACCTCCTCCTACTGACGTTGCCCATTCGACTTCATATTTTTCATTGCTTTCCACTGGCTTGTATTTTATTATCATTCCATCAGAATAAAATGACGAAGTTCCTTCGCGTGTTAATGTATAATCTCCTACTTGGATACTACTACTGCTAAAATCTCCTCCTACTACAAATCCTCCATCTGATGTTTCGGCTACTGATGTTATTTCATCATTATTATTTCCTCCTACTGATTTTGCCCATGAGACTTGTCCATTTAAATCATATTTGATTATCATTCCATCACCTGTATAATACTCTCTATTTTTTAATGTATATTCTCCTACTTGAATCTCACTTGAATTAAAATATCCTACTGCTACATAGCCTCCATCATTTGTTGAAGTTACTGATGTTATTTTTTCTCTTTTATCACCTCCTATTGATGTTGCTGTGATAGTTGTTAGATTTGCTAACTCTTTCTTCTCGTATTTGATTATCATTCCATCAGAATAACTTATTAAACCTTTTTTTTCTAATGCATACTCTCCTACTTGTATATTACTTGAATAAAAATATCCTCCTACTACAAATCCTCCATCTGATGTTTCTGCTACTGTGTTTATATAATCACTATTCCTTTCTCCTATTAATTTTGCCCACTGCACTTTATATCCTAATTTTTCATCTGGTATGTATTTTATTATCATTCCATCTTCATTACCTTTAGAATTTAATGTATAATTTCCTACTTGAATATTACTATTAAACATTCCTCCTACTACAAATCCTCCATCTGATGTTTCTACTACTGACGTTATTTCATCATCACTACTTCCTCCTACTGACGTTGCCCATTCCACTTCATATTTTTCATTACCTTTTACTGGTTTGTATTTAATTATCATTCCATCTTCTCTGCCTTTATTTTCTAATGTATAATCTCCTACTTGTATACTACTACTTTCAAAATATCCTCCTACCACAAATTCTCCATCTGATGTTTCTGCTATTAATTTTATAGAATCACTATTACTTCCTCCTACTGACGTTGCCCATTCAACCTTA
>CANQHC010000083.1 GCA_947623595.1 uncultured Clostridia bacterium
TGGATGTAGCGTAGTTGGTTAACGCGCCAGTTTGTGGCACTGGAGACCGTGGGTTCGAGTCCCATCTTCCACCCCAGATTTAATTAAGTACAGATTCAGTATGCGGTAACATTTCTTAAAATTTATATATATTGGGCTGTAGCTGCTGAAGCTGTTTGAACGAAGTGAAATACAGATTCAGTATGCGGTAACATTTTTTAAAAATTTATATATATTGGGCTGTAGCCAAGCGGTAAGGCACTAGACTTTGACTCTAGCATGCGGTAGTTCGAATCTACCCAGCCCAACCAACCAAAATAATCGTTGTAAGTAGCTTGTACCAAAAGGGTACAGGCTATTTAATAGGAAATGAAGAAATAGTATTTGCAGTAATGGAAAATTATAAGCCGACAAGCACAAGAGTAGATATTTCTGTTCTTGAAATAAATATTTGTAATGGTACAGACGGCTTAATGTTAGGTGGCTATTTTGGAACAAATGCAAAATGTGAACCAAGTTTAAGAAAGTGTTACTTTTCAAAGAAGGATATTGAATTTACAGAAAAAATGATAGAAGATTTAAAATTAAATGAAAATGAGAAAGAAATATTAAATAATCAAAATGCTTTATATTTAGATATATTTAATATATAAAAATATATTTAAAGAATTTTAATTTTCAAAATAAACTAAAATATTAAGTGGGTAAAAAATTGTAAATAGTAACTAGAATTATTACGTTTTTGTTACAAAAATATTACAAAACAATAAAATTTTGTAAAACACTATGCAAAATAAGAACAATGTGTTTAAATATATGATGTATAGAATGTAGAAGAAAAAGAGTAAAAAACAAAAGAAAAAGGAGAACATTTTAATGATAAAACAGCAAAACGTTGAGGCTGTGTACACACACGGTAACTTTATAGAAATAAAAAATGGTGCAAAAGCCTTTATTTGTGATATATTAGGCAGACTATTTTAGAGTATAAAAATAGCCTGTCTTTTTGTTGATTTAAAAAACTAAAAATTAGTATTTAAAACTAATAAATAAACAAGATTTTAATATTTTATTTAAAATATAAAAATAAAAAGTTTTGAAACTTTTTAAAAGAATGGAGGAAAAAGAGTAATGAAAGAAAAGAAAAAATTAAACAAGCGGAATTACGCTAATTGCATTAGTAGTAACAATAGTAGTGCTTTTAATATTAGCAGGAATATCGATTAATATGTTAATTGGAAAAAATGGAATTATAGGAAGCGCAGGCCAAGCAAGTGAAACTACAAAAGATGTGTCAGAAGATGAACAATTAAAACTTGCGGTAGCAGATGCTTTAATTTATGGAACAGGAACACTTACAACAGATAATGTAAGACAAGGTTTAATAAGTGAATTTGGAGAAAATAAAGTAACAGGTACTACTTTCACAGGAACTGGACCTTGGAAATTCAAAGGAGAAAGAAAGACTTATACAATAGAAAAAAATGGAAAGATAACAACAGGAGAAACTACAAAATTAACAAAGGCAGGAACACCAGTAGCAAAACCAGAAGGATGGTTAGATACAACAGGAGCAATAGCAGATGGAGCAGGAAATGCAATACCTCTATCAAATGGATATTACTATGTAGGAGGAGATTATGATACCGGATTGGTAATATCAGATAAAGAAAAAGATACATTAGACGCAACAGGAGTAGATAGTGGAAATCAATTTGTATGGATACCAGTAGATAAAGATGATATTATAAAGGATGGAGAAAATGTAACAGGAATAAAAAGATATGATTGGGATACAAGTACAGGAGAAATTAAGGAAACAGATTTAAGTTCCGACTATACAGAACCATATTATGGAGCACCAGAAAACGGGTGGGAAAAAACAGAATATAACTTAATGGTTGCAAGTGTTGCAAAATATGGAGGATTTTATATAGGAAGATATGAGGCAGGGGTAAATCAAACAAATTTTAGAAATGCAGAAACAGCAGCACAAGATGTAGTAGTAAAAAAAGGAGTAGCCCCATATAACTATGTAAAATGGGGAAAGAGTATGACAGAAGAAGGAAATGGAACAACAAAAAATGAAACAGGAGCAGTATACTTAGCAAGAAATAAATATATTGGAGATAAAACAGGAGTAACATCAACATTAGTATATGGAGTACAATGGGACGCAATGTGTAGGTATATAGGAGCGAATAAAGCCAAGATGGCATGTTCACAAAGTATTGTTGGTTCAACAGGAAATAATCCAGAAGACGTAGCAAGAAACATATATGACTTAGCAGGAAATTGTATGGAATGGACCATGGAAGCGTTTGGTAATTACAGTAGTCGTGTTAAGCGTGGAGGCGTATTCTCGTTAGACTACCCGGTGTGTAAACGTCTTGGTGACATGTCATGCGGTGCTCCTTTTTACGACGACAGTTATTCGTTTCGTATCGCTCTGTACGTCAAGTAACTTTTGCAATTGTTGTAAATTTTCTTATCCTAAATTCAAGGACATAACATGACAAGTGAGTCTTTAGTTTTGGGAAGATTTAAGCTGATAACCATAACCTAACAGGATTTGAAAAGTAAAAAAATGTGTTTAAAACTTCTTTGTTGTATATACATAAAAGTTATCTTGAAGTCTTTTATAACTGTCTTTCCCATTCCAATATTCACTACAAGCTATTTTATCTATTTCATTTTTATTTTAGTTAATTGTAATTTTATTTATTTATAAACATTTTTTCGAATTTTTGGTTTTTTATAAATAATTACAAAAATATAATAAATAATATAAATATATCAATGTCAATAATTTTTGAAAATTTCACTCAAAAATAAGATCATTTTATTAGCGAAAATTTCACCTATGTATAAACTTG
>CANQHC010000084.1 GCA_947623595.1 uncultured Clostridia bacterium
GCCGTATGCCGAACGGCACGTACGTGTGGTGTGAGAGGACACTAAATGAATTAATCATTTAGTTCCTACTCGATTTGAAAATTAATATGACTTAGAAGTTTAATAATAACAATTATGTGCTATTTTAAATTGACATAAAAATATAAAAAATCTTACAAAAATCTTGTGCTTTTTATAAATTCCATATATAATATGAGTATTGATTTTAAGGAGGAAAGAGAAATGACATTTATTGAAAAAGTAAAGCAAAAAGCAAAACAAAATATAAAAACTATAATTCTTCCAGAAAGTGAAGATATAAGAGTATTAGAAGCAGCATCTAAAGTATTAAAAGAAGAATTTGCTAATATTATTTTAATTGGTGATGAAAATGAAATTAAAAATAGAGCGAAAGAAAATAATCTAAATATTGAAAAAGCTCAAATTATTAATCCAAAAACATCAGAAAAATTTGAGGAATATGTGAATGCATTTTATGAATTAAGAAAAGCTAAAGGAATGACTATAGAAAAAGCTAGAGAAACATTAATGAAACCAATTTATTTTGGAATGATGATGGTAAAACAAGGAGAAGTAGATGGTTTAGTATCAGGAGCTTGTCATTCAACTGCAAATACATTAAGGCCAGCACTTCAAATATTAAAAACTGCTCCAGGAACAAAATTAGTTTCAGCATTTTTTGTAATGGTAGTACCTGATTGTGAATATGGTGAAAATGGAGTATTTGTATTTGGAGATTCTGGATTAGTTGAAAATCCAACATCTGATGAATTGTCTGAAATAGCAATTTCATCAAGCAAAAGCTTTCATCAATTAACAGGTGCAGAGCCAAAAGTTGCCATGCTTTCTTATTCTACATATGGAAGTGCACATTCAGAGTTGACTGAAAAAGTTGTAGAAGCTACAAAAATATTAAAAGAAAAAGAACCAACTTTAGCATGTGATGGTGAATTACAATTAGATGCAGCAATTATCCCAGAAGTTGCAAAGTCTAAAGCACCAGAAAGCACAGTTGCCGGAAAAGCAAATACATTAATATTTCCAGACTTAAATGCTGGAAATATTGGATATAAATTAGTACAGAGATTGGCAAAAGCAGAAGCATATGGTCCTCTTTGCCAAGGAATTGCAAAACCAGTAAATGATTTATCAAGAGGATGTAACAGTGATGATATAGTAGGAGTTGTAGCAATTACATGTGTGCAAGCTCAAGAATCATAAAAACAATTATTTTTATAATTTAATAAAATGAAAGGAAGTTTATAAAATGAAAATTTTAGTTGTAAATTGTGGAAGTTCATCTATTAAATATCAATTAATAGATATGGAAAATGAAAGCGTAATGGCTAAAGGATATCTTGAAAAAATAGGATTACCAGATTCTTTTTTAACACATAAAGTAAATGATGAGAAATATAGAATTGAAGAATTGGTAAATAATCATGAAGAAGGAATTCAACTTGTACTAAAACAATTAACACATCCAGAATATGGAGTAATTAAAAGTTTAGAGGAAATAGGAGCTGTTGGACATAGAGTAGTACATGGTGGAGAAAAATTTAGTTCATCTGTATTGATAAATGATGATGTAATTGAAGCTATGAGAGAATGTATTCCATTAGCACCACTTCATAATCCAGCAGGAATTACTGGAATAGAAGCTTGTAAAAAAGTTTTACCTAATGTGCCAATGGTAGCAGTATTTGATACAGCATTTCATCAAACATTACCCCCAAAAGCATATTTATATGCAATTCCTTATGAATATTATGAGAAATATGGAATTAGAAAATATGGTTTCCATGGAACTTCTCATAGATTTGTAGCAAAAAGAGTAGCTGAAATAATGAATAAGCCAGAAGAAGATTTAAAAATTATTACTTGCCATTTAGGACAGGGAGGAAGTTTAGCAGCAGTCGATGGTGGAAAATCAGTTGATACTTCTATGGGATTAACTCCTTTAGCAGGTATCCCAATGGGATCAAGAAGTGGAGATATTGATCCATCAATAGTAACATTTTTAATGAAGAATGAGAACTTAACTCCAGATGAAATGGATACAATTTTAAATAAAAAATCTGGTAAATTAGGTATTTCTGGAATTAGTTTTGATGATAGAGATATTGAAAAAGCAGCTAGTGAAGGAAATGAAAGAGCAAAACTTGCAATAGATACTTTTGTATATCAAGTAATTGGATATATTGGAAGATTTGCTTCTCAAATGAACGGAGTAGATGTAATTACATTTGCTGGCGGTGTTGGAGAAAACGGAATAGAAGTAAGAGAAGAAATTTGTGAATCACTTAGCTATCTAGGAGTAAAAATAGATAAAGAAAAGAATAATTGTAGGGGAAAAGAAGTAGAGATTTCTACACCTGACTCAAAAGTAAAAGTATTTGTAATTCCTACTAACGAAGAATTGATGATAGCAAGAGATACCGCAGAAATAGTAAGCAAATAGTAATATAGTAAGCTAATAATAGTATAGTAAGCAAATAATAATATAGTAATCTAATAAATAAAGTAATTAAATTTGTATGATAAAAAATGCAATAAGAATAAGAGTAAAAAGAAATATGTTAAAGATTAAATAAAATTTATCTTTGACATATTTTTTTTATTATTTTCTTTTTATAAAGCAACATTATGAATTTATTCCTAGTATTATAATATCTCTAGAATATAGCTACAAGCATAGAAAATTAAAAGGTAATTAATTATACAAACATTTTTTTGATAAAAACTATTGACAAAGAACTTTTGTTCTATTATAATCTCATTTTTAACAGTTTGAGGAAATTAAAAGCTCACATTCCATTGATATATATGGAATATGGGCTTTTTGG
>CANQHC010000085.1 GCA_947623595.1 uncultured Clostridia bacterium
CAAGTTTATACATAGGTGAAATTTTCGCTAATAAAATGATCTTATTTTTGAGTGAAATTTTCAAAAATTATTGACATATTACAATTTTACTTGATAATTATCTACCAGTACAACCGGTCGATAGTTATTTTCAAATTTTACATTCCATAATAAGAACTTTTATCGATTTCCCACGAATTTGGCTCATAAACAGTTCCTACAAACCATATATCATTTGTCTTTTTATCTCTTATAAAATATATAAATGGTTTATCAATTTTCACCTCTTCTGGATCTTCTTGCTGTATCATAGCAGAATCCATCATAGAAAATACAGTCACAGCAGAAGCTTTGACGCCTTCTTCAGAGAAATCTATATTTGCTTTATGTATTGCATCGCCTATCCAAAGAGGTGTTGGACTATTTGACATATTAGAAAAGTCTGCTAAGTTTTCATCAAAAGCATCTGTTATTCCTAATTGTTTTAAATCATTCATTAAATCTAAATTATAATCAAATGAGAACTTTGGTATTGAAATTTTTAAGCCAGCCTTTACTTCTGAAGCAGTTATAAAATTATCAATAATACTTTTTAACTCATTTAACGAGAAATTTTCTACATAACCTGCTAAATTCTGATTTGGCATTACTGCAATAAATTGCATTTGACTATTTTCATATTCCTGTAAATCCATTGACAATGCTGTTATATTTTCATTTTTATAATACGAAACATCACTACTATTTTTTATTTCCGCGCCCATAGTTGTTGCATTCATAGTATTTCCATTATCTAAATAAAATGTTTTTCCTGAAGTTTCTTCTACCTTAAACTCTTTTTTCCATTTCATATCAATAGCTAAAGCATTTATTAAAATCATTTCATTATTAACATTATTCACTTTTTCATCGGTTAATAAATTTTTAATTTGACCCAAGGTTTTGTTTTCAATCCAACTATTAATATTGCTTGCATCTTTGAATTCATCACTAATAACTTCAGAATTATATTTATTAATTAAGTTACTTTTATAACTTTCTAATACATATGGTGAATATGTATTTCGAATATATAAACTATTAGCTAATGACAACACTCCTTCTATATTATTATATTTATTCAAATTATTATTTCCTATAACCTTTTCTATTTGTGTTTTAGTATTTCCATTCGAGCCATCATTAAGCATATTTAAAGCATATTTTATAGATAGTGGACTATAAACCATATTCTTCTTATAATTTTCTAATTTTAAAAATTTCAAATCGAAATCTGCATTTGCAATTGTTTGTATTTCGCTTGGCTTATCTATATTTTGATTAGTAATTTCATTTTCAACCATATTATTATTTTCCCCAATTTCACTTTCGTTTTTTGGTTCTTTGGAATTAATATATGTCATAATACTTATTGCTATAATAATAGCAACAATTAATATAAAAACTACTACTATCGCAGTTGATAATTTTATCTTTAGTTTATTTTTTTCCTCCATATCTTTTGTTTCCTCCTACTTTTTTTATCATAACATGATTCTATCAAAAATTTAAAATAGATAAGTATAAAATTCATTTAATAACATTTTTTTCAACTCTATCAACATCAGGAAATATAACGAGGTTAATATCACTCCTGATCACTACTTTAAAACTATACACTGTATTTTACCACTTTAAGTAGTCCCCAAGACATATGCTGTTTGAGCAGAACGACCGTCACCAGATGTAACTACTGCATCCTTATTTACAAGTATACAACCTAGAACTATATTAGTTTTACAAGAAGTTGTTCCGTCATTATACCAACAGGCAAGTAGGTTTTCTTTAACCGGCTCAGCTCCCTTATCACCAGGTAACATGTATAAGTATAAGTAAAATCCTCCCTGTAGTCCGTCATCCCACGTATCCTCAACCGCTGATCTACTAGCTAACCAGCAGCCGGCGATCTGGCACTTGTATTCCAAAATCGTTAATTTGTTTAACATCTGAAGAATAAGTTACGTATGCAGCCCTATACTTTCCGAATCTTGTTCTTCATAAAAACGTAGTTTGGCTCAATCATGCCTGTCTGATCTCCTTTAAATTTTCCATCTGATAAATCAGGATTACTTCCTAAACACCTTGCATCTAGTGCAACTTCCGAACCATCCATATATCCTTTCGCTTCATCGTTTAGTACATCTACTGCTCCATTATAAGATTTCGCTGCTTCTAACCATTGTTGACCTGATGCTCCTAAAGTAACTTCCTTTAAATCTCCACCATTAAAATCTTCAATTGTAACTAACTGAAGGCCATGTTTATCATCATTATATAATACTCTACATAGTATTCCATTATATTTTACATATGGACTTTTTTCGTAATCTTCAACTCCCTCCGCGCTCACTGTTAATACATCTTTTGCTAATTTTTCTTCTGTTGGAGGTGTGGGTGTACCTTCTGATGTTATCTTTCCACTTTTTTCTATTGTATAAGTCTTTCTTTCTCCTTTAAATGTCCAAGGTCCAGTTCCTGTGAAAGTAGTATCTGTTACTTTATTTTCTCCAAATTCACTTATTAAACCTTGTCTTACATTATCTGTTGTAAGTGTTCCTGTTCCATAAATTAAAGCATCTGCTACCGCAAGTTTTAATTGTTCATCTTCTGACACATCTTTTGTAGTTTCACTTGCTTGTCCAGCGCTTCGTATAATTCCATTTTTCCCAATTAACATATTAATCGATATTCCTGCTAAAATTAAAAGCACGATTATAGTTATAATATTCTGTTATGACTATTTTTTATCTAGCCAACATTTATTAGTTCTTCTTCATCATTTAATTTTCTCATA